>NZ_ATVH01000014.1:0-300000 GCF_000420625.1 Fodinicurvata sediminis DSM 21159
CCGATGTATTCGGCCTGTTCCTTGGAGAGCTCGGAGAGGTGGGCGCCGATCTTGTCGAGATGCAGCTTGGCGACCTTCTCGTCCAGGTGCTTGGGCAGCACATAGACCTGACGCTCGTAGTTCTCGTGGTTCTTCCACAGCTCCATCTGGGCCAGCACCTGGTTGGTGAAGGATGCGCTCATCACGAAGCTGGGATGGCCCGTGCCGCAGCCCAGGTTCACCAGACGGCCCTCGGCCAACAGGATGATCTTGTGCCCGTCCGGGAACTCGATCTGGTCCACCTGCGGCTTGATCGACTGCCACTTCAGGTTCTTCAGCCCCTCGACCTGGATCTCGTTGTCGAAGTGCCCGATGTTGCAGACAATCGCACGGTCCTTCATGGCCCGCATGTGGTCCACCGTGATGACATCGGCGTTGCCCGTGGCGGTGACGAAGACGTCCGCCTTGGGGGCAGCCTCTTCCATGGTCACCACCTCGAAGCCTTCCATCGCCGCCTGCAGGGCGCAGATCGGATCGATCTCGGTGACCATCACGCGCGCCCCGGCATGACGCAGGGACTCCGCCGAGCCCTTGCCCACGTCGCCGAAGCCGGCCACGACAGCGGTCTTGCCCGCCATCATCACGTCGGTGGCGCGGCGAATGCCGTCCACAAGGCTCTCGCGGCAGCCGTACTTGTTGTCAAACTTCGACTTGGTCACCGAGTCGTTCACGTTGATCGCCGGGCACTTCAGCGTGCCCGCCTTGGCCATCTCGTAGAGACGCAAGACACCCGTGGTGGTCTCCTCCGAGATGCCCTTCACATCGTCCATGATCTCAACATACTCAGGCCGGTGCAGCATCTCGGTCAGGTCGCCGCCGTCGTCCAGAACCATGTTCGGGCGCCAGCCGTTCGGGCCCTCGATGGTCTGCTTGATGCACCACTCGTATTCCTCCTCGCTCATGCCCTTCCAGGCAAAGACCGGAACGCCAGAGGCCGCAATCGCCGCCGCCGCCTGGTCCTGCGTCGAGAAGATGTTGCACGACGACCAGCGCACCTCGGCGCCCAGCGCCGTCAGGGTCTCGATCAGAACACCCGTCTGGATCGTCATGTGAAGACAACCGGCAATCCGCGCGCCCTTCAGCGGCTGCGATGCCGCATACTCCTCGCGCGTCGCCATCAGGCCCGGCATCTCCGTCTCCGCTATCTCAAGCTCAAGACGACCCCAGTCCGCCAGGCTGATGTCCTTTACCTTGTAGTCGGCCCCGTCGCTCATCGTTCTTTCCGTTCCTGTTTCATGGAAGTGATCAAGGCGATTTAGTGACAGGCTTCACACCCGACAAGCCCCCTGCATGACGCGGAACACCAGGACTGTCGCGTTTCAGCCACGACGAGTCGCGGCGACCGAAGCTGGGGAAAGGCCAATCAAGAGACCATGCAGTGACAAAACAGCACAGCTAGCCAAAGGTCGCTGTGTTCGTTTGGCAACAGGTGACCGGGCGAAACACCGGGCCACAGAAACAAGGGTGTGGTGACATGGCTGATACGGATGATCTGGATCTGCGTTCGCTCAACGACGAGGAACTCGTGCAGCAGATGCATGATGACCTTTATGACGGTCTGAAGGAAGAGGTCGCCGAAGGCGTGAATATCCTGCTGGAGCGCGGGTGGTCACCCTACCGGATTCTGACCGAGGCCCTGGTCGAAGGCATGCGTATCGTCGGCATCGACTTCCGCGACGGCATCCTTTTTGTGCCCGAAGTCCTGATGGCCGCCAACTCCATGAAGGGCGGCATGACCATCCTGCGCCCGCTGCTGGCCGAAACCGGGGCCCCGAAGATCGGCAAGATGGTGATCGGCACCGTCAAGGGCGACATCCACGACATCGGCAAGAATCTGGTCTCCATGATGATGGAAGGCGCGGGTTTCGAGGTGATCGACCTTGGCATCAACAACCCGATCGAGAACTACCTGGAGGCGCTCGAGGAGCACAAACCCGACATTCTGGGCATGTCCGCCTTGCTGACCACCACCATGCCCTACATGAAGGTCGTAATCGAGGGCATGAAGGAACAGGGGCTGCGTGACGACTACATCGTCCTCGTTGGTGGCGCCCCCTTGAACGAGGCCTTTGCGGAAGCGATCGGCGCCGATGCCTATTGCCGCGATGCGGCAGTTACCGTGGATACGGCCAAGGACTTCATGCAACGCCGCCACAACAGCCTGGCCACTGCCTCGGCAATGGCCTGAACCGCTACACCCCATGCGCGGGAGGTTGCCATGTCTGAACGGAAGACCCTGGTCCTGGCCTGTGGTGCGCTCGCACGCGAAATCGTGGATGCGATCGCCCTGAACGGATGGTCCCATCTGCAAGTTCGCTGCCTGCCGGCGATCTGGCACAACACACCCCAGCGCATCCCCGAAGCCTTGCGCACGAAAATCCGCAAGGCTCGCCAGGAAGGCTTCGAGGAAATTCTCGTCGCCTATGGAGACTGCGGCACGGGTGGGCTGCTGGATGCCATGCTGGCCGAGGAAGGTGTGGAGCGCATTGCCGGCGATCATTGCTATGCCTTCTACGCCGGCCTCGAGACTTTTGCCGAACTGCAGGAAGCCGACCCGGCCACCTTCTACCTGACCAATTACCTGGTGCGCCATTTCGACCGCCTGGTGGTGCGGGGCCTGGGCCTCGACCGCCACCCCGATCTGCTGCAGCTTTGCTTCGGCAACTACAATCGCCTGATCTATTTGGCCCAGACCCACGATCCGGAACTGCAAAGACAGGCCAAGGCCGCTGCAGACAGTCTGGAGCTGACCTATGAGTACCGCTACTGCGGATTGGGTGGCCTGGCCGCTTTCCTGGGAAAGGCAGCCCAACAGAAGGCACCGATATCATGGCCAGCCTGACCATTCTCTACTGGCGGGACATTCCGGCCCAGGTCGTGGCCAGGGCGGGGCGGCAGAATGCCAAAGTCGTACTGTCAGAACGCTTCGAAAAGGCCATCGACCGCGCCGCCATGAAGGCCGGCCTGCGCGACACCGACAGCTATCTGGCCCACTGGCATCGCGGCGAACCGCAAGCCTGTGAAGACAACCTGGAAGCAGCCGTCCAGTCAGCGGCGGCACAACTGGAAAGAGACTACGATACACAGCACCTGCAGGCGCTGATCGACAATGGTGGACTGGCGGTCGCGCACCGCGCAGATCCGGTGGCTGAAGGATACGGGCCATGAGCTTACTTGAAATGCCTACGACTCAAGACTCCGTAATGCAGGACTTCCTGATGCAAGATGGCGAAAACAGCCTGAAAAGCGCCATACGTGACTTCATGCAGGGTTTCACTGTGGAAACCACACCAGGGGCTTCGGCCAAGACCGCGGATTATCGTGAAATGCTGCGGCCCGGAACCTCCGTAGCGGTCACCTTCCTTCCGGGATCTGAGTTTGGCGATACCATCAAAACAGCGGCCCGCCTGAAGCGGGAGGGCTTTACCCCCCTGCCCCATCTGGCCGCACGCTCGATCCCCAGCCAGGATGCCTTCCAGGACTACCTGGCGCGCCTACAGGATGAGGTGGGCATTGATGAAGTTGTTGTGCTGGGCGGCTCCGTTCCGACACCGCTGGGGCCCTTCGACAACTCCATGCAACTTCTTGAAAGCGGCTTGCTGGACCGTCACGGCATTCGCCGAATTGGCGTGGCCGGCCACCCCGAGGGCAGCCCGGACATCCGCGAGGAGGACATCATGGCGGCGCTGAAATGGAAGAACGCCTTTGCCGAGCGCACCGATGCCGAACTCTATATAATCACGCAGTTCGTCTTTCAGGCCGAGCCCATTATCGCCTGGGACCGCCGCATCCAGGCGGAAGGGAACCAACTGCCGATTCGCATCGGCGTTCCGGGTCTGGCCACCCTCAAGACACTGCTGAATCACGCCCGGAACTGTGGAATCGGCGCCTCCATGGGCTTCCTCGTCAAGCAGGCACGCAACGTGGCCAAGCTCATGTCCGTCAACGCGCCCGACAAACTCGTGCTGGATCTGGCGCACTACAAGGCCACGGACCCGAACTGCGGCATACACAGCGCTCATATGTATCCCCTGGGCGGGCTGCGCAAAACGGCGGCCTGGAGTCATGCCGTGGTCGATGGCGACTTCGAGCTGAAATCGGACCACAGCGGCTTCACGGTCAATCGCAGCGTCGAATAGACTGAAACGCCTTCAGCCACGGCGGCGCCACAGGCGCAAAGGCGCCATTGAACGTCGCGTGGACACGAGCCCGACTCCACCCCCGAATCCCCTAATGGGACTGAACAGCGGCCAGCACTCAGGAGTTTTGCGCATGTCCCGCACTGTCGTTTCCTCTCATAGCCGGGAAGTTGTGATCGGCTTCGACCAGCCCTTCTGCATCATCGGTGAGCGCATCAATCCCACAGGACGCAAGAAGCTGGCCGCAGAGATGGCGGCCGGCGATTACAGCACCGTCGAGCGGGATGCCCTGGCCCAGGTCCAGGCCGGTGCACGCATGCTGGACGTGAATGCCGGCATACCGCTCGCCGACGAGCCAGCCATCCTCGCCGACACGATCAGGCTGGTCCAATCCCTCGTGGGCGTACCGCTCAGCATAGACTCCTCCATCGTCGCCGCTCTGGAGGCCGGGCTGTCGGCCTATCAGGGCAAGGCCCTGGTAAATTCCGTTACCGGCGAAGAGGAACGCCTTGAGGCGGTCCTGCCCCTGGTGAAGAAGCATGATGCCGCCGTAGTGGCCATCTCCAACGACGAGACCGGGATCTCCGAGGATCCGGACGTGCGCTTCGCTGTGGCGAAGAAAATCGTCGAACATGCCATGGATTACGGTATCCCGCGTGAGGACGTGGTGGTGGATCCGCTCGTCATGCCCATCGGCGCCATGCGCACAGCCGGCCAGCAGGCTTTCAGCATTATCCGGCGCCTGCGAGAGGAATTGGGCGTGAACACGACCTGCGGCGCTTCCAACATCTCCTTCGGCCTGCCCAACCGGCACGCGCTCAATGCCGCCTTCCTGTCCATGGCGGCTTGCTCCGGCATGACTTCAGCCATCATGAACCCCCTGCACAGCGAAGAAATGGCCGGCGTGATGGCCGCAGATGTCCTGCTGGGCACCGACCGGGATTGCCGTGCCTGGATTCAGAAGTTCCGCGAACCGGCAGCAGAAGGTTCAGCCGAGGCTTCGGCCCGTGAGGCGCGCAGTGAACGCAGACGCAGGAGGGCGGCGACCGGCTGAACCGGTCGCACGCAGTATAGTCATGCCCGGAAACCGCGATGATGCCCTGGTCGTCTTCACCCCCTCGGGAAAACGCGGGCGGTTCCCTGTCGGCACGCCCCTTCTGAAGTGCGCCCGTAACCTGGGCGTGGATATCGACTCGGTTTGCGGCGGGCGCGGTCTCTGTGGACGCTGCCAGGTCACCATCGGCGAAGGGGAATTCGCCAAGCACGCGCTCGAAAGCCGCAAGGATCACGTTTCCGACTGGAGCGCCGTCGAGACCCGTTACCAGGCCAAGAAGGGCATGAAACAAGGTCGGCGCCTGTCCTGCCAGGCACGACTGATGGCCGATGCGGTCATCGATGTCCCGGCGGAAAGCCAGGTCCACAAGCAGGTCGTTCGAAAGCGTGCGGAAGTGCGCAATATCGAGCTCGACCCCGCCATACGGCTGCACTATGTCGAGGTCCAGCAACCCGACATGCACAATCCCACGGGCGACCTGGAACGCCTGCTTAAAGCGTTGGAAACCCAATGGGGCCTGAGTGACCTGACAGCCGACCTGCGCGTCCTGCAAGGCTTGCAGCAGGCCCTGCGCGCCAGCGACTGGAAGGTGACGGCGGCGGTCCATCGCGGCCAGGTGCTCACCACCATCTGGCCGGGCTTCCGCGACAAGGCCTACGGTCTGGCCATCGATATCGGCTCCACCACTATCGCCGCGCATCTCTGCGACTTGGCGACAGGAGAGGTTCTGGCCTCGAATGGCATAATGAACCCGCAGATCCGCTTCGGCGAGGACCTCATGAGCCGGGTTTCCTACATCATGATGAACCCGGGTGGCGACGGGGAAATGACCCAGGCAGTGCGCGAGGGTATCAACCGCCTGGTCCAGGAGATCTGCAGCGAAGTCGGCCTGACGCCGCAGGACGTCCTCAACGCCACCTTCGTCGGCAATCCCATCATGCACCACCTGCTGCTAGGTATCGACCCGACCGAGCTGGGCGGCGCCCCTTTCGCGCTAACCTTCAACTCGGGCATCACGCTGTGGGCCGAACAGCTTGGCATCGACCTGGCACCCGATGCCCGGGTCTATGTGCTGCCCTGCATTGCAGGCCACGTCGGCGCGGACACGGCGGGGGTCATCCTGTCCGAACAGCCACACCTGCGAGACGAGACAACCCTGGTGGTCGATGTTGGCACCAACGCTGAGATCGTACTGGGGAACCGACAGCGCCTGCTGGCCTGCTCTTCGCCGACCGGTCCGGCCTTCGAGGGAGCCCAGATATCAGGCGGCCAGCGCGCAGCGCCCGGCGCCATCGAGCGTGTACGTATCGACCCCGAAACGCTGGCCCCGCGCTTCAAGGTGATTGGCTGCGACCACTGGTCCAACGAACCCGGTTTCACGGAAGAGGTGCGCAAGATCGGGGTCACAGGCATCTGCGGTTCCGGAATCATCGAAGCCCTGGCCGAGATGTACCTGGCAGGGATCATCCTGCCCGACGGCACGGTGAACGGCCGCAAGGCCGCCGTCAGCACACGCGTGTTCATGGAGGGACGTACCTTCAGTTACCTGCTTCACGAACCTGCCAATCCCGAGGAACCGCGCATCGTCATCACCCAGAACGATATTCGTGCCATACAGCTGGCCAAGGCGGCCCTCTTTGCCGGCATTCGCCTGCTGATGGAGCGTCTGGGTGTGGAACGGGTCGACCGCATCCAACTGGCCGGTGCTTTCGGCAGTCACATTGACGTGAAGTACGCCATGATCCTGGGCATGATCCCAGACTGCGACCTGGACAAGGTCAGTTCGGCAGGAAATGCTGCGGGGACCGGTGCACGCATCGCTCTGTTGAACCAGAAGGCACGCGACGAAATCGAACGCGTGGTCAAACAGGTGGAGAAGGTTGAAACCGCGGTGGAACCTTCGTTCCAGGCGCATTTCGTTGAGGCCATGGCCATTCCGCACAAGTCCCTGGGCTACCCCTGCCTCTCACAGGTCGTGGACCTGCCGGCCCCACAAACCTTGGCCCCCCTGCCTTCCTCCGACGGCGAGCCGCCAAGGCGACGCCGGCGGCGCGCCTCCTGATGACCTGGAGCTGAGACTACAGCCCGTCGGGACCGGGGGGCAGGCCGCGCTCCTTGCGCGGCGTACGGCCAAAGAAATCGCGGTAGCACTTCGAGAAGTGCGAGGCCGAGACAAAGCCGCAGGCCAGCGCCACGTCGATGACCGACAGGTTGGTCTGCAACAGCAGCAGACGCGCCCGGTTGAGACGAAGCTCTAGGTAATAGCGCGCGGGCGAACGGCTCAGGTACTTGCGGAACAGGCGCTCAAGCTGTCGTGTCGACAGGCCGGCTTCGCGTGCCAGCTGGGCCCGCGACAGCGGCTCTTCGAGATTGCGCTCCATGGTCGAAATGACACTGAGCAGCTTCGGATGCCGCACCCCCAGTCGCGCCGGCAGGCTCATGCGTTGGTGATCGTTCTGATCGCGGATACGTTCGTGCAGGAACTGTTCGGCCACAGCCGCGGCAAGCTCATGCCCGTGCTGCAGGCTGATGACATTCAGCATCATGTCCAGCCCCGCCGTTCCGCCGGCACAGGTAAAGCGATGGCGATCGATCTCGAACAGCTCGTTGGTGACATCCAGTTCGGGGAAGTCCTCGACGAAACCGGCCAGGTTCTCCCAGTGGATGGTGCAGCTGTAGCCATCCAGAAGTCCCGCCTTCGCCAGGATGTAACTGGCTGTGCAGATAGCTCCAATATCCGCGCCCTGCCGATCCATACGCCGCAACCAGGACAGCAGGCGCTTGTCAGCCACCTTCTTCACCTCAAGGCCCGAGCAAAGGGCAAAGGTCAGAACCTTGGAAGCATCCTCAAGGTTGCCCTCTGGTGTGATGGAAAGACCATTGGACGCTTCCACCGGCTGCCCATCAAGCGAGAAGATGGGCCAGCTGTAAAGCTCGCGACCGCTCTGGCGATTGGCCTGGCGCAACGCCTCGACAGCCGAGGCAAAGGCGATCATGGAGAAGTTCGGCAAGAGTATGAAGCCGATGGCCTGCGGAAACTCTCTCGGCACGCTGCCCAGCATGACACCCTCTGATCATTCAGCCTATCGTTGAACAACCGCACGCGGTTGGGGCGTACTATGCCAGATTACAGCCGTGTTGCACGCGCCTTTGTGTAACAGAATCATACTCAATGGCGCTTTTTTCGCCCGTTATCAGAAGAAAAAAACGACAACCGGCCCGGCACCTCTTCGAGATAAGGGACGAAGGAGCATGCCTAAGGTTGCCATGCTGGAGAGTCCATCAATTTTCGAAGGCACTAGAGGGACTTTTTACACCGGAGTCGCATTGTCGACCTATCCAGCAACTGGCCACAAATCCTTTTAAATCACTTCAAAATGCATGGTGCCCATTCAGACGGCTGTTTGGCGCCTGAAGCAATTCAAGAAGGCTTACGCACCGAGTGTTACCGCCAGCACCAAAGTTCGACAAGCGTGTCCAAAGCTTCTTCTAATGCGTGCAGACCGTGGCGACGAGCAGCGTTGCGGGATCGATGCCGAAAGCGGTCTCGAGATTCAAGCCGAACAGTTCGAGCCAGGCACCTTGGGCACGGTAGGCAAGTAACTCACGTTCTCCGGGACAGGCAAAGCGCATGTCGGAAGACGACTGCAGGTGATGGACCATTTCATGCACCAGTATCGATAGCTGGGCCGGGGTGCTGCCGGTCCAACCTTCGGTGAGATAGATTGTGCGGCTGGTGTCATCGTAAAGGGCCATGACATCGCCTGGAGAAACGGATCCTGCCGAACCATAGCGGATCTCAACCAGTACTGAGGCTGGCACGGTCACGAGGGCTGGGGGCTCAGGCGATGATGGGAGTTCGAAGTTCGCTGCAAGCCATAGCGTAATGGTATCAAGCAATGAAGGAGGAGCTTGAGGCTCGTTAGCACTTACCTGGCCTATGGATGCAACAAACAGGGCGAAGACGATGGATTTCATTACGGCGCGCATGGCGACTGCTCCTCTGATCGACATCACCAAGTGTCGGACAGAGGCCGCGGGGAAGTATTGAAAACACCCTGAAGGAAAGCTGAAATTGTGCTATAATTTGGGCTTACCGCTCTCGGAGTTCAGTATGGACGACCCTCGCAACATTCGCTTTGGCAGTTTCGTCCTGAACCGTGCACATGGTTGCCTCCAGGACGAGACAGGTGCAGAGCGCTTCCTGCGGCCAAAGTCTTTCCGCGTACTTGAGTTGCTCAGCGAGCGATGCGGCCAGCTCGTGAGCAAGGATGAACTCATTCGTGAAACCTGGCCTGATGTTTTCGTATCCGACGACTCCCTCGCCCAATGTGTAAGCGATATTCGCAGAGCGCTTGAACCCGAAGGCGCAAAGCTTCTACGTACGGTGCCTAGACGAGGGTATATGCTTGTTGACCAGCCTGTACGTGCGCAGGAGCCTGGGCGTGCACATTCCAAGCAATGGATTGTCACGGCAGGCGGACTTGTCACGGTCTTCTTCGTAGTAATCACTGTTTTGTGGGTTCAGCCACACAACAGATCGGAAGTGGAGTCTTTCGCGGCGGATCCTGTCATGCAGCAGGTAGACGCGCTGCTGGAATCACGGGACTGGCAGCAGCGTGAGAACAATGAGCAGGCCAGACGGTTGCTCGAATCAGTCATCTCAGAAAATCCCGAACATGCAGATGCACTCGCGAGTCTCGGGCTCACCTATTGGCTGGAGGTTCAGCACGTTGCCTGGGGAGGTGGCCGGCGCGAAATGGAGCGAGCACTTGAACTGGTGGAACGCGCCGTCTCAATCGGCGGAAGCGCCCGTTCGCACCGGCTGCTCGCAGAGATGAGGTTACTTTCACCCTTCCCGGAGATTCGCTCCCGCATTGATGCCTTGGCGAACGCGCGGGCGGCAGTAACCATTGATGCGGAAGATCCCAATAATCTTGCTGTATTGGCCCAGGCCCTGGCCTTGACGGGCCGCTCACACGAGGCAGTGCAGATAATTGAGGAAGCTATTCGCCGAGAGCCAACCCCTCCCGATTGGTATCGGCAGGTCGCAGGCCTCAGCTATCTACTTGCGGGCAAGCCGGTCCGAGCCGTCGAACAGTTCGGACCGCTCTATGGCGCGGGGACCTTCACGCAGGCGAGATGGTGGCCGGGCTGGCTCTTTGCCGCCAGCCTTGCGCATGCTGGCCGAACCGAAGAAGCGGCCCGTGTGGTCAGCACAGCACAGCGACACCGTCCTAAGCAGTCCGTTGCAGGCGTTGCAGAGTCGTTCGATGGGCTTGCCAACGACGAGGACCTCGAATTTTTCCTTGAAGGACTCAGAATTGCTGGTGTGCCCGGCTGAGCAGGTTACTGAACGTATGCCCGCACCTGCCAGTCCCTGTATCCTTCACGAAAGCGAAGATAGTCGTTCCAGGCCTTGGTAAGCAGGGGATCGCGAGCGACTTCTTCCGCAATAACTTCATCCCAAGCCTCCTGGAGTTTGTGAAGGACTTCGTCCGGCCAGGCATGCAGTTCAACGCCCTTGGCACGAAAACCGGCAAGTGCCTCAACCTGCTGCACTGCGGCCTCGGCAGCACTCCACGACAATGTATCGCCGCAAGCTGACTTCAATACGGCCTTATGGTCATCAGAAAGCTCGGTCCAGGTCTTCTCAGGCATGAGAACTTCAAGCGAGGTAACCGGCTGCTGCCAGCCAGGGAAATAGAGGTGCTGCGCAACTTCCGCTATCCCAAGATCCGCGTCTATGGACGGCAGGGAGAACTCAGCGGCACGGATCAATCCTGTCTCCAGTGCTGGACGAATCTCCTCGGCCGGAAGTTCATAAGGGACAACACCCAGCTTCTGCAGCACCCTGGCGCCGTAGCCGAAACTGCGCATAGGCAGTCCTTCCAGATCTGCGGAACTCTCGATCGGCTCCAGAAACCAACCGCCACCTTCCGAGGGCAGGATACTGCAATAAAGGCTCTTCAGCCCGTGGCGGGCATAGATCGCCTCCAGAGCCTCGGCACCACCACCCATTTGCATCCAGGCGGTAAATCCGGCCGGGTCCGGGCCAAAGGGAAAGCCTGAAAAGATGGTCAATGCCGGATCTTCGCGATGGTGATGGCCCGCAGACCCCCATACCGCATCGATCAAGCCCGAGTCCAAAGCCCCGAATGTATCCTGGTCAAGCACAAGCCGGTCGTGAACTTCGATGACAAAACTGCCACCCGATAGCCGCCGCACCGTCTCGGCGAACCGTTCTCCGGATTCACCAAATAGCTTGGGATAAAGAAGGCTGTTCATTCGCCAACGCAGGACTTCCCCCTGCCCGGCAGCTGAAGCGGTCGCAAAAAGGATGGCGAATGCCAATCCGCCAAGAACACCAAACACCTGGTATGAGGTTGGCATTGCTCCAAACCCTTGTGATGCGGCCAGTCGACGCTTCCCCACCTTTATGGCCCAGCAAATCGCCAACCCGCAAGTCCAAGCGGCCGGAGTATCCCGAAGTATCTCACTTTCGGTGTATCTGTTCACGTTCGTGCGCCAAATGGCATACATCAAATTGAAAGACCGTTGAGAGCTCTCAGCAGCAGGCCGTCAAGCGAGATGCGAGCAGCCTGAAGTTATTGATTGTGCAGAAATAAGCTTGGAACAGCGCCTCAATCCCCAAACCAAAGGCGGTTTTGGAACCCTTCAGTGGACGGCCTTCAAGAAAGGGGATCGGAACAGCATGGCCGTCGGCAGCAAGATATAGGATTAGTGGTTTGTCGAAGGCTCTGACGGGGTCTTCCGTTCCGAAGGTGCATCGGCCTCCAGCCCGGTGGCTGCCTGGGCGTTTCCCGCATCTGGCCGATAGAGATATTCCCAGTCATAACGCCGAAGTTTCGACGTCATGCTTTCCAGTGGATCCAGGCGATCCAGGTCCAGAAAATCATAACCTGCGGCGGTCGCAGCCAGGAGCTGACTGGTCTTGTGCACGCCGAACAGGTAGGCGCCCTGCTTGTTCTGGTCCGCCTTGCGCGCGAACTCATCCATCACCTGCAGCAGGCTGGCGTCTTCCATGGACTTGCCTTGCAGAAGGACATCGAGATCCTGCCCAACGGCCAGAAACCCCATACCTTTCAGACGCGAGAGCAGGTCCGTCTTGAAAGTTGTGCGCAGCAGAAAGCCTTTTGCCGTGGAGCGCAGGTAATCCTGCACTTCACCGATCCGAAGGACTGGCATCTCGGGTGTGACCCCACAGAGTTCGATCAGGGTCAGGCGCGCATAGGGCGCCACGTGGGTTTTCAGCAAACGGCCCAATGCGTCGCGGTTGCGCCGCTTGCCCAGGCTCTGAATATGGATCGGCAGGACAAGCAACATCGGGAAGTTCTTTTCCTGCGCTTGCGCATGCGCTTCCCCGGCCTGTCGCGCAGCCAGGCAATCGATACGGCAGAGGGCATCCTCGGAGTCCGGACCCAGGTCATCAGGAATGCGTTGCCATTGGCCATCCTCGGCCTGCCATAGGGTGTTCAGGTGATTGGCGGCAATGACGCACTTGTGAACGTTCCACACGGCCCGAAGGCTATAGCTGATTGCCCGCTCCCGTCCCTTGTAGACGACCTTGGGGCGTGCTCCGGCCGCTTCGGATTCGACCGGGGGCAAACTGTGTTCCTCTGGCTGCTGGTCTTCACTCATGGGACGGATCGTGGCGGGCTTGTCCTCATGACTTGCCCCAGTCGATTCTGCTACCTCGGGGCGCGGCGCGGTTGCTACAGGTGCCAGCGTCTTGGCCTGCCTCAACTCGTTCATCAAGCCCTCCGCGTCCACCGCCTTGAACTTGATCTTGCCGTCCACGCGCTTCAGACCCGTACTGATGTTCACATCCTGCAAAGCAGGCTCGCCCAGGAAGTACTGATAGATTTCAGAGGCAATGGTCGCCAACTTGATCTTGGATTCCTGTTCGTCCAGGTGCGCAAAGACGACGACAAATTCCAGTTCGTCCACTTCCGCAAAGATGTCCTGCTTGTCCATGTGGCTGCGGATACGCTGAGTCACCGCTTCACGAATGGAGTCCTCCATCTCATCCCAACGCGCACCGAAATGTTGCTTGAGACGTTCCAGGTTCAGCATGTTGATCTGACCGGCTGGAACCCAGCTGTGCTCATGAAGCATGCCCAGCAACTGGTCACGGAAGAGATCCATGCTTTCCTTCTGGACAGCCTTGTTGCGTCGCTCGCGCACCACAACCTTCTTGGGCTGCTCCTCTTCACCCAGCAGGCGGCTCATCCAGGACAGGATCATGAGGGTGCTCCTTGAATCTGCTCAGGCGGGCAGCGAATCATGCCCTGCATCGAGCAAACGGTTCAGTGACTCAATCAACTGAGAGGGCTTGAAGGGCTTCTGCATAATCTCGTTCGCACCGAAATCCCGGCTCATCTCCAGAAAATGGAGCTGCCGGGTGCGCCCCCCTCCCGAAATGGCAACAATGGGAAGGTCTGGCCACTTGCGCCGTATCTCGATGATGGTTTCAAGACCTTCCTTTTCCGGCATGATGATATCCGTGACAACTGCATCTACAGGCTGGCTGTCCAGGAACGCGAGGCCTTCTTTACCGTTGGCGGCGGAAAAGACCGTGTAGCCTGCCTTGGAAAGAGAGTATCCCATCGCCTCCAGGATAGTCTTCTCATCATCTATCAGCAGGACAGTCCGCATATGAGTGATCCTATTCTTTTAAAAATTGCACAGGCAATTCAGCAGATAAAATGAATGTTAACCATCCTGCCTTACAGGGATTAACAAATGGAAAACAAAAACACAGTAAAATGAGAGTGATTTCTGTATAAATTTAGTGAAACTAAGATTCACAAACGTTCATCTTAGTTTTATTCAAATATGTATTATTTTCGGCTATCCCCTTTCGCACCGCCAAGGATATTCGCTAATCTCATCCAACAAGTTACGACAGGGGTGCTTGCGACATTCTCCAATCAACAGTGAACATTAATCAAACGGGGGGCATGGAATGAACCACAAATGGAAGATGATAACCTGCGCTTTGTCATTCGGTGTTTGGGCCACGCTTGCCGCTGTGCCGGCTGCGGCCGATGACGAAAACCAGACGGCAAGTGAGGACAGCCAGACCGAGACCAAACCGGACGGGATCGACTATGCCATGTATTTCATGAGCGAGGCCAAGGATGCGCCGCAGTGCTCCATGTCCGTCATCGAGGGAACACTCATGGTGTCACCTGACGTCAGCAATCCGGCTATGACCTGTCCGGACATGACTGCCTGGAAGCTTTTCACGGAGGTGGTCCAGGACCGCTTCTGGCGCAACTGGGCCAGCGACGACCAGGTCTGGCCCAGCAAGCCCTATGGCCTGTGCGAAGCCGGTGAGACAGCAGCCGACTGCTGCGCACCGGGCGCCGAGAACCCCGGCTATGACAGCAACAATCCGGCTGCACACTGCCCCTACTATCCGGGCGATCACCTGGAGGAAGGCGAAAGCCTGACCCGCACGGGACGCGCTCTCTCAAAGGCCCATTCGACCAACATGACACAGGCCATCGGTCACAGCAGTCACCCGACACGCGCGGACATCGATCCGGGACGCGTCGCGCGCCAGGAAATGGCCGAGATCGTCCAGCGCAACAAGCCAATGTTCGACTACATCTTCGAGAACAATCTCTACAACAAACAGGGCCTGGCCGAAGCCTTCCAGACCAACGCCGACAACATCATCCAGAACGCACCCTATCGCGTGGGCGAAGGCAAACTGGCGAAGATCGAACTTCCCGTGCAGTCCGTCATGCTGAAGAGCAACTGGCTGCTGGAGGAACAGGCGCTCGAACTCGGTCTGGAGAAGGATGGTGACCATCCCTTCGTAACCATGACCATCGACAAGAAGGACGAGGACCGCTTCGGGCAGAAGATCGAACCCGGCACCTACTGGCTAGTCGCCATGCACGTCAGCTCCAAGGACACGCCGAATTGGGTCTGGGCCACTTTCGAGCACGTCGATAATCTGGGCCGCTGTGATTACACCGGTTGCAACGATTCCTACGGCTATGCCTCGGGCGATGACCTGCCCGAAGGCGCTGCAGACAACTATACGGCCCCGCATCAGACCAGTGACGACCTGGCCACGCCGCAGCAGGTCTTCGATCACGGCAAGCCCTATGATAGCGGTCCTATCAATCCGGAACTCGAGAAAGTCTTCCTGGACCTGGACATCGCAACCGAGCCAGGAGGTAACGAGCCACAGATCACCGACCGTGCCTGGCGCTCCTATCGCCTGAAGGGCGCACAGGTGGATTTCACGGACTCCATGGGGCGCGAGACCTACCTGGGCAACTCGGTAACCGAAGGCGGCTTCATGAATTCGGCCTCCTGCATCTCCTGCCATGCCCGCGCGGGCACAGATGGCGTGGCGGACAGCAAGCCGCCGCAGATGCCCCTCGGGGTTTTCGAGAACCGCCTGAACATCACCGGCTATCAGCAGAGCAACAGCGGCGTGCCCAATCCGGCCTGGTACCATACTTCGGCACAGCCTCCGGAACTGCAGGTCCTGCAGACCGACTTCAGCTGGGGCTTCATGCACGCGGCCCCGCTCAGCGAATAACAGCGGAAAAGCGATACGGAGACGCAGGCCCCTCCCCATCCCCGGAACGGGGCCTGCTTTCCTTCAGGCCGCCTCGAGGTGCGCGACACAGCCGGGGCAGATACCGTGACTGATGCGAACATCGGAATGCCCGCCGCGCGCATAATAGTCTTCCGGGCTGAGCCATTCCCGGCGTTCATTGTCGGTTTCACCGATCGGCCAGGCAACCTGTTGGCAATAAGAACACATGGTCACAATGGGGTAATTCCGCTCTTCGGCCAAAGGCCCCAGAATCAGCTCGGGATCCAGCAAGCCGATGGGCGGGCGTTCGACTTCGGAGAGAATCTGCGACTGATAGAGAACACCACCTTCCCCATCGCCCAGGGGAACCCAGGAAAGCGACAGGCGCATTTGCCGCTTCACCTCGGGCCCGTCACAGCGATACTGAAAGGATATGAGGGGCTTATGGCCTTCATAGACCTGCCTGTGCATGCGCCTGTAACTTTCCTTGACCTCCTCTCCCGTTACGAGCTCAAAGATATTGGCGCCTATGACGTCTTCGGTTCGCGAGAAGGTAAATCCCGTTCTTTGGAGAAAGTTTCGCCACTGCGGCTGTCCCACGGCCAGGATCGTCCCCGCTCCGTCGACAAGGTAGGTCACGCCGTCCATGGCGTTCAGGAAATCCTGGAAATGTTTCTCCATGATACTGATTGCCTCCCACAATCCTTTCCGGATATGGGGCGGCAAGCAAGGATTTGAAGACCAGAGGTTCTGGACGGGATGAAAGCCTGGCCTTCAGCTTTCCTGCTGGGCCTCCAGCCAGCTTTCCAGTTCGCGCGTGAACAGGCCCGGCGTATCCAGCATCGAGAAGTGCCCGGCATCAGGCAAGCGCCTTAGATCGGCTCCGGGAACGAGCCGCTGCAAGCACTCGCCCACGCCGATATTCACCCAGCAGTCCTCTTCACCCCAGAGTATCAGTAGCGGGATGTCGAGCGTGGGGTAGAGCTCTTCCAGTTGCTGCGTGTAGGCATGATCGTACTGGGCCACCTGCCGGTAATAGGCCGCCTGCCCCTCCTCGCCACTCCAGGGCGCCAGCAGTCCGGCCTCGGTTTCCCTGCCCAGGGGCCGCGTTACCGCCGTCGCCAGGTGGGCACGCAACTGGGCCAGATGCACATATTCAGGCACCGCAGCGAAGACCGATTCGTGCCGGCTGACATGCAACGAAAACTCCGTGCCCCAGGGGTTCAGGACGACGCCATCGGCAACCACCAGACTGGCCACCTCCTGCCCTTCCACGAGGTGCGCGCCCAAAACGGCCGCGGCCCCAAAATCATGGCCCACAAGGTGTGGGCGCGTCAGGCCGACTTCCCGACAGAACTCTCTAACCACACGCGCGAACGCGCGCAGACGCACTTCCTGCCCGGAGAACTTCTGTGAAGCTCCATAGCCCGGAAGATCAAGCCAGGTCAGTCGGAAGCGCGTCTTCAGACGGTCTATGACCGGCCGCCAGATCACCGAAGAAGTCGGCGTGCCATGGACCAGCAGCAGGTCGGGCCCATCACCTTCGCTGTCCCAGGCCACCTCGCCAAGTGAGGATGCAAAGCGCCGGGACAGTTGGCGCGGATGGCTGTTCATGACCGGTCAGGCAAAAGCATCTGGCATGGAGTCCTTGCGCTGGCGGATGAAGTCCTGCAGTGCCTCATCGACCGTCGGATCCAGGCCGGGTTCCTGATAGCTTTCCAGCCAGGACTTCCAGAGCTTGTTGGCGCGCGTCGTCGCATCCAGGCCTCCTTCCGCCAGCCATTGCTCGTAGGAATTGTTGTCGGCGATGGTCGAGCGATAGAAGGCTGTCTCGAAGTTCGCCTGGGTATGGGCACAGCCAAGGTAATGCTTGCCCGGACCGACCTCGCGAATGGCATCCATGGCCTGGCCGTTCTCGCTCATGTCCACGCCACCGGCGAGCACCTGCTGCATGCCGAGCTGGTCGATATCCATCATGAATTTCTCATAGGAGGAAACCAGTCCGCCTTCCAGCCAGCCGGCGGCATGCAGGGTGAAATTCACCCCGCCCATCATGGTGGCGTTCAGCGTATTGGCCGATTCATAAGCGGCCTGGGCGTCCGGCAGCTTGGAGGCACATAGACTGCCTCCGGAACGGAAGGGCACGCCCAGCCGACGGGCCAGCTGCCCCATGCCATACAACACCAGAGCCGGTTCGGGCGTACCGAAGGTCGGGGCACCCGACTGCATGGACATGGAACTGGCGAAGGACCCGAGCACCACAGGCGCTCCCGGACGCACCAGTTGCGCCAGCGCCATGCCGGCCATGGATTCCGCCAGGGTCTGGGTCATGGTCCCGGCCACGGTACAGGGCGCCATGGCACCGGCCAGGATGAAGGGTGTGCAGATAACCGCCTGGTTGTTGCGGGCATAGACCTTCAGCGCACCCAGCATGGTGTCATCCCAGACCATGGGCGAGTTGGCGTTGATCAGGCTGATCATCACCGTGTTGTTCTCGACGAAGTCCGCACCGAAGAGCAGCTTCGCCATGGCCACGGAATCCTCGGCACGCTCCGGCGCGGTCACCGAACCCATGAAGGGTTTGTCGGAGTAACGCATGTGGCTGTAGAGCATGTCCAGATGGCGCTTGTTCACCGGCACGTCGGTCGGTTCGCAGACCGTGCCGCCGGAGTGATGTATCGCCGGCGCCATGTAGGCGAGTTTCACGAAGTTGCGGAAATCCTCCATGGTCCCGTAGCGGCGTCCCCCCTCCAGGTCGCTGACGAAGGGCGGACCGTAGACCGGCGCGAAGACCGTGGCATCCCCGCCGATCTCCACGGAACGTTCTGGATTGCGCGCATGCTGTGTAAAGCGGGCCGGTGCGTTCTCGGTTATTATTTTCCGGCAAAGCCCGCGGGGAAAGTGTACGCGCTCGCCCTGCACATCGCAGCCCGCATCCTTCCAGATTTGCAGTGCTTCTGGATCACCGCGGAACTCAAGCCCGATCTCCTCCAGCACCGTGTCGGCATTCTGCTCGATGATCGCCAGCGCCTCTTCGTTCATGACCTCGAAGCAGGGCACCTTGCGAAGGATGTAACGCAATTGCTGTTGGCCGGCACCACGTCGTGCGGCACGGCGGCTTTCCGCCCCGCCGCGCCCCCTGCGTCCGGACCGCCCGCTTGCGTCCGCCGGGGCCGTATCCGCCGCTTCTGACTGCTCGTCTATCGCCTGGTCGCTCATGGCCCTGTACCCGCTTTCTGATGATCCGAGTCATACAGCCTCCATTTGGTGACGCACCCGTTTGCCAAGCTTGCGAAACTGCGACCCTGAAAGGCGCAGAAACGCCGCATTTCCAAGGCTTTCCGATGTCGCAATCGACAAGGCCTGTGTCGCGATTCGTTCGGCACCAAAAAGCAACCGTTGCGATGCTCACAGGTGGCAGAACCCACGGCACTTTTCGAGAAGGGCAGCGGTCATGAAAACACAGGCACGGGTGGTGGTTATCGGCGGCGGGGCTGTCGGCGTCTCGACCCTCTATCATCTTGCAAAATTCGGTTGGTCGGACGTTGTCCTGGTGGAACGCACCGAACTGACGGCGGGCTCGACCTGGCACGCGGCTGGACTGCTGCCACTGTTCAACATGAGCTACAGCGTCGGCCAGATACACAAGTACTCGGTCGACCTCTACAAGTCGCTTGAGGAAGAGACCGGGCAGAACGTTTCCTTCCACGTCAACGGGAACCTGCGCCTGGCAGAAACCCAGGAACGCATGGACGAGTACCGAAAGTATTGCGGCACGGCCAATACCATCGGTGTGCCCTATGAGCTGATCACACCCAGCGAGGTGAAGGAGCTTTGGCCTCTGGCCGAGGTCGACGACCTGGTGGGGGCCATCTACCACCCCGACGATGGCCACATCGCGCCGGCAGACCTGACCACCGCCCTGTCCATCGGTGCACGCAACCGCGGGGCCGAGATCTATCGCCAGACCCCCGTGACCGGCGTGACGCAGAAAGAGAACGGCGAGTGGATCGTTCACACGAGCAAGGGGGACATCACCTGCGAGCACGTGGTCTGTGCCACTGGCAACTACGCCCGCCAGACCGGCGCCCTCTTCGGGCTCGATGTGCCCGCCATACCGGTGGAACATCAGTACATCGTGACCGAGCCCCACCCGGCCCTCGTCCAGCGCCAGAAGGAGGGCAAGCCCGAGCTCCCCGTCCTGAGGCCTTCCGATGATGCCTACTACTTCCGTGAAGAGCGCCAGGGCTTCCTGCTTGGTCCCTACGAGAAGGGGGCGCCGGCCTGTTTCGTCGATGGTGTACCGGACTCCTTTGGCCAGGACCTCTTCCCGGGCGACCTGGAACGCCTGATGCCCCATGTGGAAGCCGCCATGGAACGCATACCGGCCTTCACCGAAGTCGGCATCAAGGATATCATCAACGGCCCCATCTCCTACACCCCGGATGGCAACCCTCTGGTCGGCCCGGCCTGGGGCGTGAAGAACGTCTGGCTGAACGAGGGTCACTCCTTCGGCATCACCGCAGCCGGCGGCGCCGGGCGCTATCTGGCCGAATGGATCATCGAGGGCGAGCCCTCCATCGAGCTGATCGATGTGGATCCGCGCCGCTATGGCGCCTATGCCAACAAGCGCTACACGAAGCTGAAGAATGAAGAGGCTTACGAGCACGTCTTCGTCATTCACTACCCCGACGAGGAGCGCCCGGCCGCACGTCCGGCCAAGATGAGCCCGATTCACGACAAGCTGGACGCCGCCGGCGCTGTCTGGGGCCAGCGCTATGGCTGGGAGCGCCCCAACTGGTTCGCGCCCGAGGGCGTGGAACGCAAGGACGTCTGGTCCTTCCGCCGCACCAACTACTTCGAACATGTGGGCAACGAGGCCCGGCATATGCGTGAGAAGGCCGGACTGATCGATCTGACCTCTTTTTCCAAGTTCGAGGTTTCCGGCCCGGGTGCCGAGGCCTACCTGGACCGCCTGGTGGCCAACACCATTCCCAAGAAGGTGGGCCGCATGTCGCTCAGCCATGCGCTGACCCATTCCGGCGGCGTGCGCAGCGAATTCACCATTACCAAGCTGGCGGAGAATCGCTTCTATCTCATCTCCTCGGGTTCGGCGGAGCGCTTCGACTGGGATTTCCTGTTCAAGAACCTGCCCGATGACGGCAGCGTACGCCTGGACAACATCACAGGCAGCCGCGGCGTCTTCGTCCTGTCCGGCCCCAACGCCCGGGACATCCTGCAGCAACTGACGGACAGCGACCTGTCCAATGCCGCCTTCCCCTGGCTGACCGGACAGGCCATCAATGTCGGCCTGGCCAGCGACGTTCGGACCCTGCGCGTCAACTTCGTCGGCGAACTGGGCTGGGAATTGCATCATCCCATCGAGTACCAACGGCATATCTTCGACGAGATCATGCAGGCCGGAAAGGAGCACGAGCTTGGCCTTGTGGGAATCCGGGCCATGGATGCTCTGCGCATCGAGAAGTCCTATCGCATGTGGGCAAAGGACCTCAGCCGCGAATACACGGCCTTCGAGGCCGGGCTGGACCGCTTCGTACGCCTCAACAAGGGCGAATTCACCGGCCGCGAGGCCCTGGTGCGCCAGCAACAGGAAGGTCTGCCGAGGCGCTTTGTCACAATGGAGGTCTTCCCCGAGGCCCGTAATGGCCGGCCCATCGCCGATGCGGGCGGCAATGAACCGATCTACAGCAACGGCAACATGATCGGACGCGCCACTTCAGGGGTCTATGGGCACAATGTCGAGCGCAGTCTGGCCCTCGGCTATGTCACTCCGGAGTTTGCCGAGCCCGGAACCGAACTGGAAATCGAAATCCTGCGCGATCGCTTTCAGGCACGGGTCGTACCGGAATCACCCTGGGATCCCGAGAACGAACGCCTGCGTGCATAGTCCTCCCCGCATGAAGGCCTCCCGCCGGCGACTGGAATTGTCAGTCGCCGGTCTTTTTTTCATTTGCCTCGTGCGCACCATGAAAAAGGTCCGGGACAGCAAGAAGATGACGCCTTATTCTCCGCCCTGGTCTTAAGCCCTTGAGTGAGCAGGAGCCTCGATGATGAAAACAATCCATTCCGCCCTTTTCCTGATTGCCGGTATTGCATTGGCCGCCTGCAGTCAGAGCGGAATCCCGGGATCGGAACGGGGCAGCGCTCCAGCACCGACCTCTGCTGGACTGGAAAGCGAGGATGGCCTGCCCGAAACTGACCCCATCGTCTATATCTGTGACGGCGGTGCCATGGTCGCGGCCATTTATGACGGCGAGGAAGCCCTGGTGACCTATGAGGGCCGCTCCGAGGAAATGCAGACCGTGCGATCGGGCAGTGGCGCGCGCTATGCCGGCGAGGACTGGATCTGGTGGACCAAGGGCAACACCGGCTTCCTGCAGTCCCGGGCCGATGAGGAAACCATCGTTGATGGCTGTTCCATTCACGGAGAAGGCTGACCCAGGGAAAACTGAAACCGGGAAGACTGAAACCCATCCTGACTTTTTCGGGAGAGACACCCTTCATGAGCGACCTGCTGCAAGACCTGCTGTCCCGCCGTCCCTGGTTGCTGGCCGATGGCGCAACCGGCACCAACCTCTTCGCCCTCGGCCTGCAGCATGGTGATTCCCCGGAACTCTGGAATCTGAACCAGCCCGAGAAGGTCCGGCAGCACTACCGCTCTTTCATTGACGCCGGATCGGACATCGTACTCACCAACTCCTTTGGCGGCACAGCCAACCGCCTGAAGCTGCACGCTGCGGACGGTCAGGTTCACGAGATCAACCGGGAAGCCGCGCGCCTGTTGAAAGCGGAAATCGCGGACAGCGGGCGCGAGGTGGTCTGTGCCGGCTCGGTCGGCCCCACAGGGGATCTGTTCGTCCCGCTCGGCCCTCTCAAGTACGAGGATGGCGTTGCGGCCTTCACGGCTCAGTGCGAAGGCCTGGCCGAAGGCGGCGCCGATGTGGCCTGGATCGAGACCATGTCCTCGCCCGACGAACTCAATGCTGCCATCGAGGGGGCAACGCAGGCCGGCCTGCCCGTGGTCTGCACGCTGTCTTTCGACACCAACGGACGCACCATGATGGGAGTGACGCCCGAGGACCTGAGCCGGCTGGCCCACCAGGCGACCTCCCCGCCTCTCGCCTTTGGTGGAAATTGCGGGACCGGCCCGGCCGAGATGGTGGCGGCCCTGGTCAACATGCACAACGCCGCCGGCCCCACGGACATCCTGGTTGCCAAGGCGAACTGCGGCATCCCGGTTTTCGTGGATGGTGAAGTGCGCTACAATGGCACGCCAGAGTTGATGGCCCGCTACGCGGTCCTGGCGCGCAATGCCGGAGCCCGCATCATCGGCGGCTGCTGTGGCACCACACCGGATCATCTGCGTAGCATGCGGCATGTCCTGGAAACGACAGAGCCGGGCAAGAGCCCCTCGCTGGAAGAAATCACCCGTGAGCTGGGCAGCATCTCGGCCGGGAGCCGCGGCGAAAAACCTGGCGAGGGCAGCGGACGTCGAGGAGCCAGGCGGCGCAGCCGGGTCTGATAAACCTCTCAATCATCAAGGGTGGAGGCATGATGGCCCAGCAGGACTGCACGCTGTATATCGCCGGCGCGCACCAGAAAGCCGCCGACGGACAGACCTTTGAAACCCGGAACCCCGCCACAGGTGACCTTCTGGCCCATGTCCAGCAGGCCGGCGCGGCGGATGTCGCGCGTGCCGTAGAAGCCGCCAAGGCAGGCTTTGCCACCTGGTCGGTCATGACCTGCGCCGAGCGCGGGCGTATCCTGCGCCGCGCCGCCGACCTGTTGCGTGCACGCAACGACGAGCTGGCGCGCTTGGAGACACTGGACACCGGCCGCCCCATCCAGGAGACCTCGGTCGAGGACATCAACAGCGGTGCCGACTGCCTGGAGTACTTCGGAGCCCTGGCAGCCGGCCTGTCAGGCGAGCATATCGACCTGGGTCCGTCCTTCGCCTACACCCGGCGCGAGCCGCTGGGGATCTGTGCCGGCATCGGCGCCTGGAACTACCCCACCCAGATCGCCTGCTGGAAGGCGGCCCCGGCACTGGCCTGCGGCAACGCGATGATCTTCAAGCCGGCCGAACTGACGCCCCTGACCGCCATCAAGGTGGCGGAAATACTCAGCGAAGCCGGACTGCCAAACGGAGTCTTCAATGTGGTGCACGGCTTTGCCGAAACCGGCCAGTTGCTGACACGCCATCCGGACATCGCCAAGGTTTCGCTGACCGGCGAAGTGGCGACCGGCCGCCGGGTCATGGCCGACGCCGCCGGAACCCTGAAGGAGGTCACGCTGGAGCTGGGTGGCAAGTCGCCCATCCTGGTCTTCCAGGACGCCGATATCGAGCGTGCGGTGACCGGCGCCATGCTTGGCAACTTCTATAGCGGCGGCGAAATCTGTTCCAACGGGACCCGGGTCTTCGTCCACGAAAGCATCAAGGAGGCGTTCCTGGAATGCCTGGTGGAACGCACAGAAGCCCTGAAACTGGGGGACCCTCTGGATCCCGACACCCAGGTCGGTGCGCTCATCTCGCAGGAACATACCGACAAGGTCCTGCAGGCCATCGAGGCAGGCCAGAAGGAAGGTGCACGGCTGGTGACCGGCGGCCAACGTCTGACCGAACCGCCTTTCGACCGGGGCGGTTTCGTGACCCCCGCCATATTCGATGCCTGCGCCGATGACATGAACCTGGTGCGCGAGGAGATCTTCGGGCCTGTGCTCTCGTTGCTGAGCTTCCGTGACGAGAACGAAGTGATCGCCCGTGCCAACGCCACGCCCTATGGCCTGGCCGCCGGCGTCTTCACCCAGGATTTGGCGCGTGCCCATCGGGTGGTCGCTCGCCTGCAGGCCGGCACTTGCTGGATCAACAACTACAACCTGACCCCCATCGAGATGCCCTTTGGCGGCTACAAGCAGTCCGGCCTGGGACGAGAGAACGGCAAGGCGGCCATTGAGCACTATTCCCAGTTGAAAAGTGTCTATGTCGAGCTGGGTGAACTGGAAAGCCCCTACTGAAGGCCCCTGCATGAAAGCTGACACACACTTCGACTACATCATCATCGGGGCCGGCTCGGCCGGCTGTGTGCTGGCCAATCGTCTCACCGAGGATCCCGAAGTCAGCGTTCTACTGCTGGAGGCGGGCCCGCGCGACCGTTCCCTTTTCATCCACATGCCGGCAGCCCTGGCCTATCCCCTGGCCGACCGAAAGTTCAACTGGTTCTACCACAGCGAACCTGATCCCTGGATGGACAACCGCCGGCTCTACTGCCCGCGCGGGCGCGTGCTGGGGGGCTCTTCTTCCATCAACGGCATGGCCTATGTACGTGGTCATGCGCGGGACTACGACCGCTGGGGCAGCCACGGACTTGACGGCTGGGACTATGCCCACTGCCTGCCCTACTTCCGGCGCGCCCAGGCCCATGAATACGGGGCCGACGACTACCGCGGCAGCGACGGGCCGCTGAAGGTCTCGGCCGGACGCATGGAGAACCCGCTGGAACAGGCCTGGGTCGCGGCCGGGCAGCAGGCCGGCTATGCACTCACCCCTGACATGAACGGCCATCGCCAGGAAGGCGTCGGTCACATGGACATGACGGTTCACGAGGGCGAGCGCTGGTCGGCTGCCAAAGGGTATCTCTACCCCATCTTGGATCGCCCGAACCTGACCGTGCGCCATTCGGCCCTGACCCTGCGCCTGCTGTTCGAGGGTCAGCGAGCCAGCGGCGCCGAGGTTACCTTCGGCGGCATGGCACAGCAGTTCCACGCCGATCGCGAGGTCCTGCTCTGTGGTGGGGCCATCAACTCGCCACAGCTGCTCATGCTCTCCGGCATCGGCCCGGCCGACGACCTGACGGCTTTGGACATTCCCGTTGTGGCCGACCGCCCGGGCGTGGGGCGGAACCTGCAGGACCACTTGGAAATCTATATCCAGCATGCCTGCAGCCAGCCGGTCTCGCTCTACAGTTCAACAAAGTTGTTGAACAAGGCTTGGGTCGGCCTGGAATGGCTGTTCTTCAAGCGAGGTGTCGGGGCCAGCAGCCACTTCGAGGCGGGCGGTTTCATCCGCAGTCGCGCCGGTATCGAGCACCCGAACCTGCAGTACCATTTCCTGCCCATTGCCATGAATTACGATGGCAGCAATCCGGTGCGCGGCCATGGTTTCCAGGCCCATGTCGGCCCGATGCGCCCCACCAGCCGAGGTCATGTACGCCTGCGCAGCCCGGATGCCCGCGAGGCACCCGTCATTCTCTTCAACTACATGGCCACCGAGAACGACCGGCAGGAGATGCGCGAGGCCATCCGCTTGACCCGCGAGATCTTCGCCCAGCCAGCATTCGATCCCTACCGCGGCGCTGAACTGACGCCCGGCCCCGATGCAGAGAGCGACGCCGACCTGGATGCTTTCGTCCGCGCCCATGGCGAAAGCGCCTACCACCCATCCTGCACCTGCGCCATGGGACCCGCCAGCGACGAGATGGCCGTGACCGACGCCCAGGGGCGGGTTCACGGTGTGGAGAACCTGCGCGTCGTCGACGCCTCGATCATGCCCGATATCGCCAGCGGCAACCTGAATGCACCCACCATCATGATCGCCGAGAAGCTGGCCGACGCCATCCGCGGCAAGACCCCCTTGGCGCCATCGGACGCTCCGGTCTGGATCCATCCGGAATGGCAGAGGAAACAGCGCTAGACCGAAGACTCATAATAATTCAACCAGATGTTCAGTACCGCGAGTTTGAGCGCAGTCATGTAGTTCTATGGATTGCTTTAATAGCGCGTGACGATGCCACTGAACTTCTTGATCTTGAAAAAAACCAAGAATAATTGAACATTCTAATGGTCAAAACTTGATATTTCAGCGTGAAGCCGCGAATGTGCGGGCGTTCATGATCAATGGGTGCTTCAATATGGTTCCTGCTAATCTCGAATATGAAAACCTTATCGACCTAATTGCCTCCTACGCTGATAAAGGCAGAGGCGAATCTGTTTCTTTTCTTAACTGGTTCTTGGAAAATATTTTCCGATTAGACAGCATTTCTGCCGATGACTCGATTTGCGATCGCCCAAATGATCGGGGTATCGATGGTATTTATGTTGACCACGACCAAGAAGAAATTGTGGTTCTCCAAAGCAAGCTTCGTCAGAAAGAGGCAACTGTTGGAGATGCTCCATTTCGCGATTTGGCGGGAACACTTACGCAATTTAAGGATCGAGGAGCAGTGGAATCGTTACTAAATGGCGGAGGCAACCAAGACTTAAAGCACATCCTTATGCGCGAGCATGTTGCTGACTTAATTGAGAACGGTTACCAAGTAGTCGGGAGCTTTGTTACCAATCAACCTCTTGACACGAATGGTCAGGAATTCGTTGAGCAGGCTGACAACATAAGGGCGTACGATCGCAACAGAATTTGTTCCGAATTCATTGACATTGAGAGTGAGGGGGGCGTTGACGAGAAGTTTGTTATGGACGCGAGTTATGTCGAGCCCATGAAGATACAGACTGGGGACTCCGCTACGACCTATATTTTTCCAGCCAAGGCGTCGGAATTGGTCAGAATGTCGGGGATAGATGACGGCACGCTATTTTCTCAGAATGTTCGGCAATCTTTGGGTAATACAAAGGTAAATAAGTCTCTACAATCGAGTGTTAAGGATCAAAACGAGCACCAAAACTTCCCACTTTACCATAACGGTGTTACGATTTTATGTAAAAATGCACAGTATGAAGATGAGAAAATCACTATTGAAAATTACGTTGTCGTAAACGGCGCTCAAAGCATTTCGACTTTCAAAAAATCTTCCTCACATCTATCGGACGATTTGCGCGTAATCGCAAAGGTTGTAGAACTTGATGACTCTGCGCTTGCAAGGAAGATTACAGTTAATAGCAACAACCAAAATGCTATTAAGCCAAGAGATTTGAAGTCTAATAACGAGGTGCAAATTCGCCTGAAGGAAGAAATGAAAGCTGTGGCAGGCGGCGCCTACGATTTAGAAATAAAACGCGGCGAGCCATCTCGAGAGGGGGCAATCGTCATCACCAATGAGGAGGCTGGTCGTCTCTTACTAGCAAGTGACCTGGAAGAACCCTATTCTTGCCATCAAGTTTATAAGCTATTTGACGAAAAATATGCAGATATTTTCGCACGCCCTTCTGTCAATGCTTGGAGAATCGTTCTACTACATAAAATTATGGAGCAGGTAGAAGCTAGCATGCAGAATATCGAGTATAAGCCGCTCTCAAAATATGGCCTTACTCGATTTTTTCTTCTGTCTTGCGTTTTTCATTTAATTCAAGAGGATAACGTTTCTCGTTTTTGGATGCAGCGCCCCAGGAAGGTTTTTGAAAATGGAAACGTGGATAAATTTTGCGCTGCAGTATCTGAGGTTCTTAAGACGCTAATTGTGGACTTGAACTACGAGGTTAAAGAACTTGGTGATAGCTTCGACTACAAGGGTGACTTAAAGGGGCCGAATAAGATTTCTGAGTTAAGGGGGAAGTTGATGACCAGTTACATGAAAGACGTTGCTCGCGACAAAGCATCTGCATTCAAGGAAATGCTTGCATAAATTATTATGCGATCAATTGTTCTCGTAGACACTAAACTTCTTCTTATCGACTAGGCCGCAGACTCAAAAGTCTTCAATCAGATTCGGAATGAAGCCAATTTCAGTGCAAAGGAATAGTTCTCCAGCTTGCGGTCATAATTTGTTGTGATGCCTCTGGACCACTTGATTCTTCTGGAGAAATCGGCACAGGAACTGCCGGTGCGAAAGCGCCAGAGAATGCCATTGATCACGCACGCCGCGGGATTTGTTGGGCAACAGCTAATGGGTTACAGCTCATTCATTATCCGTCAGTTCGTAGCGCCAGCGGCTATCTGTCCTCTATCTCTTGTTCACCAGAGGACATAGACGAATCCTATCTCGTCATCTTAGAAATCCCATTAATGAGTATGCGGCCTAGTCCACTCCATTGGATTAATCCCTATGCATCCTGGAAAGCCGAGAGGATTCGGTAATAGGCTGAATAAAAGGCGTAGGCGTCATTTGTTTGCGGAGGCTATGAGCAATGATGGGGCTTTTGCGCAGCATTCTCTTCAGTCTTGTTGTCCTGGTTAGCGACCTCGCTGGTTTTGGGCTGGCCGATGACCTTCAAGCACCTTCCCAGCAGAGCGCTACTGTCGAGATAGCCGAAAACACGCCTCGCTTCAGCTCACAGAGCTATTCGCGCATCCGCACGACCATTCGAGGCGAGGACGGCAAGTCGGTGCCCGTAGAGGTTTCAGTGCGCCTGCAGAGCCAGGGCGGGGACGAGGCCTTACTGACCCTCGTCCGTGATGGCGCCCCCGGCGACCTCATCCTGGCCCTTCCCGACACCAGACTTGGCCCGGAGGACCTGCGCACACTCATCATCCAGGACGGTGCAGAAAGCGCGCTGCACTACACCACTGTCGGCGCCCTGCGTGCCGGAAATCACGGCCGAGGCCTCACCCTGCAGCATCAGGAGATTGATGACTCAACACCGGCCCTCCTGTTGCGCCGTTCGGGCCGCGACAGACTGGAAGCGCGCCTGCACCTGCGCGACACAGCGCGGCTGGGCCGCATCCTGGTCACTCTGGGCGGGGCCAGCGGCTGGACTTCCGTATAGAGCGTGGCACGCGGCAGCGTTACAAACTCTCTCCTACCCCTCCACCAGCTTCTGCAGGGTCTCCAGCCGGTCCGCCTCCGCGGCAGGCTTGTCCCAGCGGATGCGGCTGATGCGCGGGAAGCGCATGGCCAGTCCGGACTTGTGGCGGGTCGAGGGCTGGACGGCATCGAAGACCACCTCGAAGACCAACCTGGGGGCAACGGCGCGCACCGGGCCGAAGCGGTCCACGGTATGATCGCGCACCCACTTGTCCAGCTTCTTCAGTTCTTCGTCCGTGTAGCCGGAATAGGCCTTGCCCACGGGCACAAGCTCGCCTGCCTCGGTCCAGGCGCCGAAGGTGTAGTCGGAATAGAAGGAACTGCGCTTCCCGTGCCCGCGCTGGGCATACATCAGCACGGCGTCCAGCGACAGCGGGTCACGTTTCCACTTGTACCAGAGGCCGCGCGGCCGACCGGCGACATAGCGGCTGTCACGGCGCTTGAGCATCAGGCCCTCCAGGCTTTGCTTGCGTGCCTCGGCGCGCAAGCGGGCCAGGCTGTCCATGTTGTCGGCTCTCACCAGAGGCGAGAGGTCCATGCGCGGTGGCCAGTGACAGGCATACCAGTCCTCGAGCCGGCGGCGGCGCTCAGTGAAGGAAAGATCACGCAGGTCCTCGTCACCCTCGTACAGCAGGTCATAGAGGCGGATATGGGCCGGATGCTTGCGCAGTCCAGCCGCCGTCACGGACTTGCGGTTCAGGCGCTGCTGCAAGTCGTTGAAGGGCGCCACGGTGCCCTCGCGCACCACCAGCAGCTCGCCGTCTAGAACGCCCTCAAAATCCACGCCCTCAAGCACGTCGGGGAAGCTGTGGCTGATCTCTTCGCCCGTGCGGCTGAACAGCCGGGCCTTGCCGTCATAGGCGACCAGCTGCACACGGATGCCGTCCCACTTCCACTCCACGGCGAAGTTCTCCAGCTCCAGGCTCTCCACCTCGCGCTCCTCCAGCGGATGGGCCAGCATCAGCGGCCGGAAGGCGGCGCTGCGGTCCGGCTCGGGACGCGCACCCTGCCCTTCAAGCCAGGCAAAGAGATCTTCATAAGGCGGAGAGAGGCCGTGCCAGACCTCCTCAATCTCGCCCACGGCGCAGTTACCGAACTCGGCCAGGGCCGTCTTGGCCAGCCGTTCGGAAACACCGACGCGCAGGCCGCCGGTGATGAACTTCAGAAGTGCCCAACGTCCGGTAGCGTCCAGCGCATCCAGCCAACCTTCCAACAAGGCAGGCACCTCGGCCCGGGATGCCCCCTGCAGGCGCTCGACGATCTCGTTCAGCTCTGGCGGGCGGTTGGCGCCGGCGCGGCCCTGCCAGATCAGCGAGACGGTCTCGGCCAGGTCGCCCACGTAGTCGTGCGACCAGCGAAACAGGACGGGATCGTGGCGCGCCTCGGCCAGGGCGCGCACCTGAGCGGGCTTGGCGCTGCGGAAATCTAGCGTGCCGGTCATCGCCCCCAGTGCCCAACCGCGATCCGGGTCCGGCGCATGCGTGAAGTAGTTCGCCATCAGGCGCAGCTTGTCATTGCGCCCGGGAGTCAAGCTGAGGCGATCGAGCAGGAAGGCAAAACGCTCCATGATCTTCAGACGGCCTCCTGCTCCTCGTCGCCACGGCCGATCAGCGACAGGGCCCGGGCGGGCAGCCCCTGCTGCTGCGCAAAATGGATCAGTGCCTCCTCGTTGCCGTGGGTCACCCAGATTTCAGGCGCACCCACATCGGCGAAGGTTCTGGTCAGTTCGTCCCAGTCGGCATGGTCGGAGATCATCAGCGGCAGCTCCACGCCACGCTGGCGGGCCCGCTGGCGCACCTGCATCCAGCCCGAAGCCATGGCGATCACCGGCTCGCTCAACCGCCTGGCCCAGCGGTCGGCAATGGCCGAGGGCGGGGCCAGCACCAGAGCGCCCGCCATCTCCTCCTTCTGGCTGGCGGTGGCCGGGCGCAGTTCGCCCAGTGCAACCCCGTGGGCACGATAGAGCTCGCACAGCTCCTGCAGCGCACCATGGATGTAGATCGGCGCATCATAGCCGGCACGGCGCAGGAGTGCGATGACACGCTGCGCCTTGCCCAGGGCATAGACGCCAACAACATGCGTGCGTTCAGGGAAGAGACGCAGGGAGTTGAGCAGCTTGTCCACCTCCCGCTCCGGCTCTGGATGTCGGAAGACCGGCAGGCCAAAGGTGGCCTCGGTGATGAAGACGTCGCAGGGCACCGGCTCGAAGGGCGCACAGGTGGGATCCGCCCGCCGCTTGTAGTCGCCGGAGACCACGATGCGCTGGCCCCGGTGCTCCAGCACCGCCTGGGCCGAGCCCAGCACATGGCCCGCCGGCACAAGCTGCACCCGAACCTCGCCGATCTCGATCCCTTCACCATAGGCCAGCGCCTGCTGTTCACGACCTGACTTGTCCTTGTAGCGGCTGCGCATGATGGACAGCGTCTCGGCCGTGGCCAGGACCCGGTCATGGCCAGGCCGCGCATGGTCGGCATGGCCGTGAGTCACCAACGCACGCGGTACGGCGCGATGCGGATCGATGTGAAAATCGCCGGGCGCGCAGTAGATCCCCTGGTCGGTCACGTAGAGCCAGCTTTCGGGCAGAAGTCGGTTTACGGACATGGTTCAGGATATGGCTCTCCTGGCGCGCATGACCAGCCCTCTCTACACCGTCTGGAAGCGCAGCAAGCCTGTTCGGCGCTGCCAGCGAGCCAGGAACGCTACCGGCACAACTGCTCGCGCAGAACGTACTTCTGGATCTTGCCGGTTGAGGTCTTTGGCAGTTCGCCAAAGGTCACGTAACTCGGGCACTTGTAACGCGCAAGATTCTGGCGGCACCAGGAGATCACCTCCTCCGCGGTCAAGGCGCTGCCCTCCCGCGGCGTGACCACCGCATGGGGCGTCTCGCCCCATTTCTCGTGCGGCACCGCCACCACTGCAGCCTCGATGATTTCGGGATGGCTGTAGAGCACTTCCTCGATTTCCAGCGAGGAGATGTTCTCGCCGCCCGAGATGATCACGTCCTTGGCACGGTCCTTGATCTGGACATAGCCGTCGGGATGCACCACGGCCAGGTCACCCGTGTGGTACCAGCCATCGCCAAAGGCTTCTGCGCTGGCCGCCGGATTCTTCAGATAGCCCTTGTGGACGGTGTTCCCGCGGATCATCAACTCCCCCACCGTCTCGCCGTCCGGGGGCACCGGGATCATCTCCATGGGGTCCATGACCTGCAGGTCCGAGATCATCTGATGCGGCACACCCTGGCGTGCGACGAAGCCCGCCCGCTCCTCGAGCGGCATCGCATCCAGGCCCGGCTGCCAGGCACAGAGCATGGAGGGCCCATAGGTCTCAGTCAGCCCGTAGAGATGGGTGAGCGCGAAGCCCATCTCCTCCATACGCGCGATCACGCTGCTCGGCGGGGCCGCGCCGCCCGTCGCCACCTGGACCCTGTGATCAAAGACGCGTTTCACCTCGTCCGGCGCATGGATCAGCATGTTGAGCACGATCGGCGCGGCACAGAGGTGAGTGACCTGGTGTTCGGCAATGGCGGGAAAGATCAGGGCCGGATCGGGCCGGCGGATGCAGATGTGCGTGCCGCCGGCGCAGGTCACGGCCCAGGTATAGGTCCAGCCGTTGCAGTGGAACATGGGCAGGGTCCATAGATAGACGCTCTCGGGACCGAGCCGGAAACTCATGACATTTGCCGCAGCGTTCAACTGTGCGCCGCGATGATGATAGACGACCCCCTTTGGATTGCCCGTGGTGCCCGAGGTGTAATTGAGCGCGATGGCGTCCCACTCGTCATCCGGCAGCCAGTGGTCGAAGGCAGGATCTCCTTCACCCAGCAGGCTGTCGTAGTCCGTCTCGCCGATCCGTTCGCCGCTGTCCACATGTGGCGGGTCGATATCCACGACCAGCGGGCGCGGGCCTTCCATCAAGGACAATGCTTCCACGATCACAGGGGAAAGCTCACGATCCGTCAGCAGAACCCTGGCCTCGCCATGATCCAGGATGAAGGCCAGTTCCCGGGCACCCAGGCGCACATTCAGCGCATTCACGACGGCGCCGGCCATGGGCACGCCGTAGTGCGCCTCCAGCAGTGCCAGGCTGTTGGGCGCCATGACAGCCACGGTATCGCCCCTGCCGATCCCGCGCCGGTTGAGCGCCGAGGCCAGGCGGCGGCAACGCGATGCCATTTCCCGGTAGGTGAGACTCTGGGGGCCATCGACCACGGCGGTGCGTGGTCCATAGACCCGTTCCGCCCAGGCAAGATAGGTGAGCGGCGTCAACGGAACGTGGTTCGCGGCGTTGGGGTCCAGGTCCCGGTCGAAGATCGAGTGCTTCTCAGAGCTTGCGTTCATCTCTCCACTCCTCTGACCCTCCACTCACCCTTGGTTTCCCTTTTCGAGCGCAGCCAGGTATTTCGGGTTCGCACGTGCCAGTCGGTCTCGCGTGTCCTCGACAAGTGCCCTGTAAAGCTGCTCGGACCGCGCGAGCTCGTCCCAGTCCCCACCGCGTATCGCCCGGGCAAGTGCGGCGGCATCCGCCTTCTCCCCCGCCAGCGCCGCCAGGCGCGCCTCCTGGCGCAGCGGCAGCGCGTCCGTGCTGTCCTGCAGGGCCCGCTCCGCCAGCCCCATGACGCTCAGCACCATCAGCATGTCCAGGCGCCGTTCTTCCGGCAGGGCCGGCAGGATCTCGTCCTTGAGAGCGGCGCGCGCCGTCGCAAGCAGTGCGGTGACATCGGGGCGATCCGGAGTCATGCCACCGCCTCCGTATTCAGGGTACTGGGAAGGTCCAGTCCAGGGGCCGTCATCTGCAACAGTTCGATCTCGATCTCCGGCAGGCGCAATCCGATCAATCCCAGGTTCAGCGTTTCTTCCTCACCGGACAGATAGCGCCCGGCCTGCTGCAAGGCGATGACGGCCCAGCGCAGATGGGCGAAGACCTCCCACCAATAGACCTTGGCCGGATCGATTTGGCGCCCGCTCTCGTTGTAATAGCCATGATAGAAAGCGGCGCGACTGCCGATACCGCCCGCCGGTCTGTCGCGCCTGCCGAAGCGCCAGCACATGGCGCAGAACCAGCCTATGTCCTCGTGCGGGTCCGACCAGCCGGAAAACTCCCAGTCGAGAATGCCCGTCAGTCCGTTTTCGTCCACCATGTAGTTGCCGGTGCGGAAATCCCGGTGGGCAAGCACGACCTCCTCATTCTCGGGCAGCCGCAGCTTGAGCCAGCGCAAAGCCCATTCCAGGGCGGGCTCGGGTCGGTCGATGGCATCGACGTAGCCGTACATGGCCCGAAGCTCGTTCAGCGCCGGGGTTTCTTCCGGCAGGGCGAGAAAGTCGAAGCTGTGGGTCGCGGGTGTGATCGTGTGGATCCTCGCCAGCTCGCGTCCCAGCGCCTCCGCCAGACCCTCCTTGTCACCGCTGGCCAGGGTATCGTCCTTGACCAACTTCTGTCCCACGGCCGTGCCCCCGACGCGCCGCATCAGGCAGAAGTCCTTGCCCAGAACCGCGCGATCCGTGCTGTGATGGATCGGCTCGGGCACACAAACCCCGGCCTTCCAGGCGGCCTTGAGCAGGGCGAACTCCTCCAGGCGCGAATGGCTGAGCGCCACGCCGCTCGCGCTGTCGGTGCGTAACACCCAGGCATGGGTGCCCTCGCGGGGTCCGCCGGTGACCGCGACATCCACGGCCCAGTTCTCCTGAATGGCGCCACCGGACAGCTTCTCCTGCGCCGTCACCTGGACCTGCTGCGCATCGAACGCCTCCGCGAGATGGCTCTCCAGTCGAGATAGGGCGGATTGATCCAGGCTCATCTTCGTCTCCTCAGACCCCCCAGCGCCAGAATTCCTGGCCTTCCTGACGCAGGAAGCGATTCAGCACGGTCTTGTGCACCTCCGAAGCGCCATCGACCAGCCGAGCCTGGCGCGCATAGCGATAGATCCATTCCAGGATCGTGTCCTTGGAATAGCCGCGCGCGCCATTCAGCTGTATGGCCGTGTCGACCGCTTGGTGCAGAGCATCTGCCACCTCGATCTTGGCCATGGAGATCTGCTTGCGCGCCTTGTCCCCCTGGTCGAGTGTCCAGGCGGCCCGCATGGTCAGCAGGCGGCCAACCTCGATGCGCATGGCCGCCTCGCCCAGCTGCATCTGCACCGACTCGCGTTCCGCCAGCTTCATGCCGAAGGCCTCGCGTTCCTCGACATACTCGCGCGCGATCTGGAGCGCCCGCTGCGCCAGTCCCAGCCAGCGCATGCAATGGGTCAGGCGCGCCGTGCCCAGGCGGATCTGGGTGGCCTTCAGCCCGTCGCCCACCTCCATCAGCCGGTTCTCGTCGGGAATCTCCAGACCATCGAACTCCAGTTCGCAGTGCCCGCCGTGCTCTTCCGGTCCCATGATCGGGATTCGGCGCAGGATCTCCCAGTTGGGGTCGTCGCGATGGAACAGGAAGGCCGTCAGTCCCTTGCGTGTGTCCTCCGAGGTGCGCGCCACCAGGATGAAATGAGTCGCCACTTCCGCACCGGTGATGAACCATTTGCGGCCATGGACGCGCCAAAGGTCACCATGCCGCTCGGCCGTGGTCTGCATCATCGAGGGATCCGATCCGCTCCCGGGAGCCGGTTCGGTCATGACGAAGGAGGAGCGTACTGCGCCATCGACGATGGGCTGCAGCCAGCGGCTCTTCTGGTCGTCGCGCGCCACTTTCTCGAGCAGGATCATGTTGCCGTCGTCGGGCGCTGCACAGTTGAAGCAGACGGGACCGAAGATCGAGTGATTGGCTGCCTCGTAGAACACGGCCATGGCCTGCACGTCCAGGCCCAGTCCGCCCCGGCTGGCCGGCATCTGCGGCGCCCAGAGCCCGGCGGCCTTCGCCTTCTCGCGCAGGCGTGCCAGCAAGGGCTCTGAAATGTTTTCGTGGGCGTCATAGCTTCCCGGATCCGCCTCCAGGGGCAGAAGCTCGGCCTCGACGAAGCTTTGCACCTTCTGGCGCAGCGTCTCGACCTCCTCCGGCAGTGCAAAATCCATGGAACCGCTCTCCCCTAAAGTGCGTTGACCGCATGGCCGCCGTCGACCGGGATGACGGCTCCCGTCATGTAGGCGGAAGCCTCATCGCAGAGCATCAACAGCGGCGCATCCAGGTCCGAAAGCTGACCGAGCCGGCGTTGCGGCACGCGCTTGATCAATGCCTGTCCAGCTTCGCTGGCGAAGAACTCCCGGTTCAGATCCGTTTCGATATACCCGGGCGCCAGGGCGTTCACGCGAATGCCGTGGCGCGCCCATTCGACTGCAAGCTGGCGTGTCATATGGGCCAGCCCCGCCTTGGAGATGGCATAGGGACCGACGGCCCCTGCCGGGCGGAGGCCCGTGATGGAGGCGATATTGACCACGGTCCCGGTCCGGCCGGCCTCCACCATCTTCTCCGCCGTCGCACTCGCGAAGAACCAGGCGCCCTTGAGGTTCGTGTCCAGCACGCTGTCCCAGTGCTCTTCCGTCACCTCCAGCGCCTTGGTTGTGTCCACTGTGCCCGCATTGTTGATCAGGCCGTCCGGCACCCCTGCCTGCTCGACTATATCCGCCACGGCGGCACGAATGGCCGAGACATTGCGTATATCCGCTTCCGCAATGACCGGTGCCGCCCCCGACCGACTGGTAAGACTGTCGGACAGCGCCTCCAGCTTTTCCCGCCGGCGCGCCACCAGGGCGACCCGAGCCCCGGCTTGCGACAGCACTTGCGCAAAATGCGCCCCGAGGCCACTGGAGGCACCCGTTACGACAAATAGCCTGTCTTTCAGGTCGCTTGATAAAGTCATTACAGCGATACCTTGCCCTGCTTGTACACTGCGGACAAGATCACAGCCCCGGAACAGGGGGGCAAATACCCGGCGTTCCTCGAACCTGCCTCTCGCTGCTTCGGAAGCCCAACTTGCAATCCTTGTAACAAGAACGTACGGTTTTGATGATGGTCGGCGCATGACGTAGACCAAAAACAAGCGTGGACCACCGAAAAATAAGAATTTTTTGGGGAGGAACGCACACATGAGCATACGAATTACCAAGCCGCTCGGCGCTGCACTTGTCGGTGCCGGCATGACTCTGAGCGCAACCGCTTCGGCACAAGAGCCGATTCAAATCGGCGCCATCTACATCCTTTCAGGCGTTGGTTCGACCTACGGCGAGTTCGCCCAGAACGGTGCCAATCTGGCCATCGACGAGATCAACGAGGACGGCGGCGTGCTCGATCGCCCGCTCGAGATCACCTTCGAGGACAGCCAGCTCGAGGCCCAGACCGCGATTCAGGCCATGCGCAAGCTTGTCTATCAGGACGGCGTGGACGTGCTGATGGGGCTTGATTCCAGTGGCGTCGCCACCGGGGTGGTGCCCGTGGTGCCCGAGGTGGAAACCCCCTTCATCATAACCCATGCGGCGACCCCGGACGCCACCGGCAAGCTGTGCAATCAGTGGACCTACCGCAACAGCGTCAACATCCCGCAGAACATCAAGGGCGCGGCGATCATGGCCGAGGAGAGCGGGGCGAACAGCTGGACCACCGTCGGCCCCGACTATGCCTTTGGCCACCAGTCCTGGGAGTATTTCCAGCGCTATCTGGGCGAACTCAACCCGGATGCAACCTTCTCCGACGAGCCCTCCTTCCCCGCCTTCGGGACTGAGGACTTCACGCCCTTCATCAACACGGTGATGTCCGCCCAGCCGGACGGCGTGTTCCTGTCGATCTGGGGCAGCGATCTTGTAAACTTCACGCGGCAGGCCAACGATCTCGGCTTCTTCGACGAGGATTTCGAGGTCCTGATGTCGCTCGGGGCCGCCACCGAGGTGCTCAGTGCTCTCGGTGAACAAATGCCCACCGGCATCACAGTCGGCACGCGCTATTGGTATGGTGCCTACGACAACGAGATGAACAAGGCCTTCGTCGAGGCCTATCGCGAACGTCATGAAACCCCGCCGAGCTACAACGCCCAGAATGCCTATTCCGCGGTCTATGCCTACAAGGCCGCCATCGAGAAGGCGGGCGAGGTCGACAAGGTGGCGATCCGCGATGCGCTCAAGGGCATGAGCTACCAGGCTCCCATGGGCGAAGTGCGTTTCCGGGAAGGCGACAACCAGGCCCTGGTCGCTCCCACCTATGGAACCACAGCGGAAGACCCCGACAGCGAACTGCGCATGCTTGACCCGCAACGCACGTTTGCTGCCGAGGACGTGACGCCGCCGCTCTCCGAGACCGGCTGCAACCTCGGCGGATAGACCGCTCCTGCCGGCGGTGGCAGAAAACCACCGCCGGCTTTCCTCTGCCTGCCGCCGTTAGCCTGGAGGTCCCGTGGAGAGCTTCATCGCCGCACTCATGAACAGCCTGGCTCTGGGGATGCTGCTGTTCCTCATCGCCATCGGCCTCAACATCATCTTCGGCGTTCTCAACATCATCAATTTCGCGCATGGCGCTCTCTACATGCTCGGTGCCTATATCACCTATACCGTGGCTGTACTCACGGGGGTGAGCTTCTGGATCGCGCTCTTCGCCGCGCCACTCATCGTGGCCGCTATCGCCGTGGTGATCGAGCGGGTTATGCTGCACAGGATTTACGACCGGCCGATCACCGACAGCCTGCTTCTGACCTTCGCCCTTCTGCTCATCATCGATGAGACGGTCCGCTGGATCTGGGGCAGCACGATCCACGTTGTCGATCCACCTGTCAGCCTGAGCGGGACAGTGCGGCTGCTCGGGGTCCAACAGCCCATCTACGGTCTGTTCGTGATCGCCATGGGCCTGATCGTCGGCCTCGGCCTTTGGGGCTTCTTCTCGGGCACGCGGGCCGGCAAGGTAATGCGCGCCGCAGCCATCGACCGGAAGATGTCGCGGCTGGTGGGCATCGACGTGCCGCTGGTGTTCACCGGGGTTTTTGCCCTGGGGGCTGGCATCGCGGGATTTGGTGGGGCGATTGCCGCACCGATCCGGGCGATCAGTCCGGCCATGGGCGGGAACATCATCGTCGAATCCTTCATCGTCGTGGTGATCGGCGGGCTTGGCAGTTTCCCGGGAGCCTTTCTCGGGGCACTGGTGCTAGGCGCGATCAACGGTTTCGGCTCCCGCTACCTGCCGGATCTCAACCTCGTGATGCCCTTCCTCGGAATGGCGCTGGTCCTCTTGCTGAAACCCCATGGCCTGATGGGGAGGTCGACCTCATGAGCCCGCGTTTCGGTCTGGCCGCAGGCTTTGTCGCAATCCTGCTGGTGGCGTTATGGTTCCTGCCAGCCTGGGCCCCCTACTTCTATATCTTTGTCGCCTCGGAGATCCTGATCCTGGGTCTCTTTGCCGCCGGATTCAATCTGGTGTTCGGCTATACAGGTATGCTCAGCCTGGGCCATGCCGCCTTTTTCGGCTTCGGTGCCTACGTGACGGCGATGCTGCTCCTGCACTTCGACACCCCGCTTGCCCTAGCGCTGATTGCCTCGCTTGCGGGGGGCGGACTGCTCGCCCTCGTGATCGGCTTCTTCTGCGTGCGCCTGACCGAGGTCTATTTCACGATGCTGACACTGGCGTTCGGAATGATGGTCTTTTCCGTTGCACAGCAGTGGCGGAGCTTTACCGGGGGATCGGATGGGATCACGGGCTTTCCCGTGGGTTCATTTGGTCTCGGCCTCGAGCTCAATCTTGGCAACCCTGCGGTCTATTATCACCTGACCCTCGTTATCGTCACGCTCGCGGCCCTGTGCCTCTATCTCATTACCATTTCGCCCTTCGGCCTGGTCCTCCGGGCGATGGCCGAAAACCCCGAACGCGTGGCCTTCACCGGCATACCTGTCCGGCGCTATCGGCTCTACAGTTTCACGATCTCAGGCGCCTTTTCCGGGCTCGCCGGCGGACTCTTCGCTCCCTTCACGCGGGTGGCCTCGCCGGAAACCCTGCACTGGTCGCAGTCGGCCGAGCCGGTGCTGATGAGTATCCTCGGCGGCTCGGCCACCTTCCTTGGACCATTCGTAGGCTCGGCAATATTCGTCCTGCTCGAAACCTGGATCACCAGTTTCACCGAGCGCTGGATGCTGTTCCTCGGCATCGTACTCGCGCTCATGGTGATGTACCTGCGCCGCGGCTTGCTGGGCACGGCCCTCGACCGACTGACGAAACGGGGCTGAGCCATGGCTGAGCAGACCACTCACATTCTGACCACCGAGAAACTGACCAAGCGTTTCGGCGGACTGACCGCCGTCGATGGCGTCTCCATCGAGCTCGACGAAGGCGAGATCGTCGCCCTCATCGGCCCCAACGGGGCCGGCAAGACGACCTTCTACAACATGGTCTCGGGCCGGATGACACCGAGTTCGGGGCGCGTGCTGCTCCACGGCAGCGATATCGCGGGTCAGCCGCCGCATCAGATTGCGCGTGCCGGAATCGGGCGCTCGTTCCAGATTACCAACGTCTTCAATGAATTGACGGTACGCGAGAACGTCCAGGTCGCCCTGGTCAGCCACCGAGGCAAGAGCCTGCGGCTGTTCACCATTTTGGGGCGCGACAAGGCGCTTCGTCGCGAGGCGGACGAAATCCTTGCACGCCTTGGCCTGGGGGCCATGTCCGACCTGCGAACGGGTACCCTGTCCTATGGCGACAAGCGGCTCCTGGAGCTTGCCATCGTGCTGGCCATCGAACCCGAGATCGTGATGCTGGACGAACCGACGGCCGGGCTTACGCCAGAGGAGACGAAGGGTGTCATTGAGTTGATCCGGAACCTGCGGGCCGAACGGCCCTACACTTTCTTCATTACAGAACATGACATGGAAGTGGTTTTTGGCCTGGCCGAGCGAGTTTTGGTCATGCATCGCGGCCAGCTCCTGGCCACGGGCACGCCCGAAGAGGTTCGCCAGAACCCCGAGGTGCGCAGGGCCTACCTGGGTGATGAGGAGGAGGACTCGGCCGCATGATGCTCGAGGTCACGGATATCCACACCTTCTATGGCGAAAGCCGGGCCCTGTCGGGCGTCAGCCTGTCGGTGGACGAGGGCGAAACGGTGTGCCTTCTGGGGCGTAACGGGGCCGGCAAGACGACGACGCTGTCTTCCATCGTCGGCATCGTGCCGCCGAGCCGGGGATCGATCCACTTCCGCGGCGAGGACATTACCCGCAAACCGGCGCACGCCATCACGCGCATGGGCATCTGTCTGGTGCCGGAGGACCGCCGGATCTTCGGCGACCTGAGCGTGGCCGAGAACCTGGAAGTCGCGCTCTACCGAGGCCCGCGAAAAGCAACCTGGTCGCTCGAGCGGGTCTTCGACGAATTTCCGGTGATCGCCAAATTCAAGGATCGGCCCGGCAAGACCCTGTCCGGCGGCGAGCAGCAGATGCTGGCGATCGCGCGGGCGCTGGTGGGCCAACCGGAACTCCTGCTGCTGGACGAGCCGAGCGAGGGTCTGGCTCCGGTCATCGTCCATCAGATCGGGCGGCTGCTCGCCAGTCTCGCGGAAAGCACGACGATCCTCTTCACTGACCAGAACCTCGCCTTCGCCCTCAAGCATGCCCAACGGTGCTATATCCTGGCCAAGGGAGAAGTGGTCCACGAAGGCCCGGCCGCGGCCCTGCGCGACGACCCGGAACTGCAGGAACGCTATCTCTCCGTCGCGGCGAGTTGAGATGTGACCGAAGGCGGGAGAGCCTGCCTCACACAAGGCCCAGCGCAAAGACACCGCCTCCGATAACGTTGATCATGCCGACCAGGATCATCACCAGTCCGGCAACGGAACCCTCTTCGCTGCCGACTTCGTGGGCTTTGGCCACGCCAGCCGCGTGGGCTCCGATGCCCAGCAGCGCGCCGCGCGCCAGTGCTGAGCGCAACGGCAGCCAGTGAAGCATGAGTTGCCCCAGAGCTGCACCCAGCACGCCGGTAAGGACGACGAAGATCCCGGTCAGTTCGGGAAAGCCACCGATGTCCGAAGAAACCTCCATGGCAAAAGGCATGCTCATGGAACGCGGCAGCATGCTGGTGCGCAGCATGTCGCTCAGACCGAGCATGTAGGCGAGACCCCAGGCAGTTGCCAGGGCGGTCACGCTGCCAAGGACGACGCCGAGGCCCAGCGCAGCCCAGTGCCGGCGAATCAGGTGCCGCCGTTCGAAGACGGGAATTGCGAAGGCCACCATCGTCGGCCCAAGCAGAACGAACAACCAGCGGGTGCCCTGAAGATACTCACGGTAATCGACTCCAATGCCGAGCAGGAGGATGATAACCCCCACCGGCGCCACGATCAGGGGCGATAGCCACCAGTAGGACCGGCGGCGATACAGCAGCTTGGAAAGAGCATAGAGCGCGATCGTGATGGCCGACCAGATCAGGATGGTTAGCGGCTCAGCTGTATCCAGCATGTCCCGACTCATGGCTCACACTCCACCGATAGCAGAGGTCTACTGTAAGCGCACTGACGACCATGACAGCGAATGTGCCCGCGACGATCACCAGCAGAACCTTGAGTCCCATCAGGCTGACGAACTCTCCGTGATCGACAAGCGCCACAACGGCCGGCAGGAAGAACAGAAGCATTTCCGAAACGAACAAGTCGGCCCCCCGCTTCACGCTTTGCAGGCTGACCAGGCGGGTCATCAACAGGCCCAGAACGATCAGGAACCCGACGATACCACCGGGAATGCCCAGGTCAGCAGCACGCACGAAAGCTTCGCCGACAAGCCAGAAGCCGATAAGCACGCCGGCCTGCACCAGGCGGCTTCGATGCAAAACGATATGGGCAAGAGTGACAGGGTTGTTTCTCGACATCATTAGCTCCTCTCTCACCCGAATCTATGTCGCGCCGCAGCATGCGTAAAATGAATTGATTGAATAAATATTATTCTGATATGGAATGATAATGGAACTCCGGACCCTGCGCGCCTTCGTCGAGGTCGTTCGCCAGGGCAGCTTCTCGCAGGCTGCCAAAACGATCTTCTCAACCCAGTCCACGGTCAGCAAAGCCGTGAAGCAGCTCGAGGACGAGCTCGGCTTCGTCCTGCTCGACCGCGCGTATCGCAGCATTCGCCTCACCGCCGCCGGCCGGATCGTCTATCAGCGTGCCATGACAATCCTGAAGGAGCGTGAAGACCTGGTCGAAGAACTCTCGGAGTTGCAGGGGCTGCAACGCGGTGTGCTCCGGCTCGGCCTGCCACCGGTAGGCAGCAGCGTCCTCTTTGCTCCGTTGTTCGCGACCTACCGTGCCTACTATCCCAGCATCGAGATCCAACTGCAGGAACACGGCAGCAAACGTCTCGAGGAGCTCGTGCTCAACGGGGAGCTCGACCTCGGCGCCTCGCTGTTGCCCGTGCCGGAGGATTTCGAATGGCAGCATGTCTGCAAGGAGCCCATCGACGCATTGCTGCCCGTGCAGCACCCGCTCTCGCAAGCAGATTCCGTGACCCTGGCCGACCTGAAGTCCTCACCCTTCCTGCTGTTCGAAACCGAGTTTGCCATCAATCACATCATCTTCGAGGCCTGCGAGCGACAGGGCTTCACCCCGCAGGTTGCAGCCCGCAGCAGCCAGATATCGTTCCTCGTCGAACTCGTTGCCGCAGGCATGGGCATCGGCTTCCTGCCCCGGATGATCGCCGAGGAACGGCAACACCCCCGGGTTTCTCCAGTGCTCGTCGCAGATCCCGACTTCTACTGGCATATCGCGCTTGTCTGGCGCCGCGGAGCCTACCTCTCGCACGCCGCAAGGGCCTGGCTTGATCTCGCTGCCCAACCCAACCGCGTGCGCAGATGAGGATAAGGTTTTCTGCAAGCTATGTGGGGGCGCGAAAATGGGAAAGAGAAGGAGGGAAAGGCTACCCCGACGACGTGGACACATCCTCGGGCAAAGCTGACTCTATAGCGCCAACCTGTCCCATGCGGGGATCGGGGATGGCACCCCAATAGTCCATGTTCTCCGGTGCGAAGGGAAGGTTGCGCGGCGGACGCGCATCCACTTCAGGGAACTCTTCCATACCGAAGCTGTACTCGACCGTCATGCCATCCGGATCGAGGAAATAGAGAAACATGGATTCGGATGGCGGATGCCGGCCCGGTCCGAAGACGATGGGCACGTCGTTCTTCTGCATCCGCCAGAAGGCCTTGCCGATATCATCCACGTCGGTGACCATGAAATTCACGTGATGGAAGTGGTTGTGTCCGGAATGGGCAAGGCCCAGCGAATGGTGCAGGGGATTGGGGAAGCAGCGCATGAAGGTGATCGCCTCCTCGATCCGGTCCGAGGCGCGGAAATTCAGCTGCTCCAGGAAGAATCGCTCGGCCCGTGCATGATCCACCGCACCAAGTACCACATGACCGAGGCGTTCGATCTTGGTGATAGTGGCCTCGAACGGCGTGGTGGCCTGTTCGAAGGAATGGAAGTATTCAAGGGTGGCGCCGGTATGCGGCTCGACCACGCGGAAGGCGTCTTCTACACCCAGGCAGGCAGCCTCTTCACGCCCCACATCGTGGGTGGCCAGCTCCAGGCTTTCGAGATGCCGCCGCACCCGAGCCAGGTCCTCGGGGCTTTCCATTTCCCAACCAATACGACGCAGGCCCGGTTCCGAAGCCTGGTGCAGGATCAGGTCGTGGTGACGTGGGCTGCAGCGGAACAGCGATTCCCCCTCGCCCGCCTCTCCAGCAGGCTGCAGGCCCACGAGGTCGCGGTAGAATTCGGACGAAGTTTGCAGGTCGCTGACGTTCAGGGCGACATAGCCCAGACGGCGATAGCGGAAATCCAGTGTCATTCAGCCTCCCGGGGTCTTGCAGCCGGCTTTGCATCCTGGTGCAGCATAACCACACGACAGGGTTGCAGGGAAGGCCAGGTTCTAAGCAGCTTTTTCGTTGCGCCTGAACGGCAATGCTGGAACTTTTGACGAACCCGCAAAACTGCAAGGAGCCGTCACATGAGCGAGAGCTTCGAACTGCATCCGGACCTGGCACGCGACGGCATCAAGGTGATGGACCTGAGGCTTTCACGCCTGCTGCTGATGAACGATGCGGCCTGGCCCTGGCTGGTGTTGGTCCCACAGCGACCGAACAAGAAGGACTTCCACGACCTGGACCCCATGGACCAGTACCGCGTGTGCGATGAGATCACGATCTGCTCCCAGGCGCTGAGCCGTCTGTTCAATCCGGACAAGGTGAACGTGGCCGCCCTGGGAAATATGACGCCGCAGCTGCACATCCATGTAATAGCCCGCTTCAGTGACGATCCCGCTTGGCCGGGTCCGGTCTGGGGCAAACAGGCGATGCAGCCCTATCCGGCTCACCAGTTGGAGGAACGCGTGAAAGCTCTGCATCAGGAACTGAAGCATCCGCTGTGAGCGTTCCTCTCGATATGGATCCACAGGTGGCCGAGACCCTGCGGCAAGGCGGTCCCGTCGTAGCCCTGGAGTCCACCGTCATCGCCCATGGCCTTCCCTGGCCGGGCAACCTGGAAACCGCGCAGGCAATGGAAGCCCAGGTGCGCGAAGCCGGCGCCGTACCGGCCACCATTGGCTTGATTGCTGGGCAGGCGATCGTCGGAATGAGCGCGGATCAGATCGAAGGCTTTGCCCGTGAGGGTGGCTCCATGGCCAAGTTGGGCAGCCGCGACCTGGGCCCGGCAATGGCGCAGGGACTGGACGGTGCCACTACGGTCTCAGCCACCGCGCGCCTGGCAGCCTTGGCGGAAATCCGGATCTTTGCGACGGGCGGCATCGGCGGCGCGCATCGCGACTGCGACCAGACCTTCGACATCTCGGCTGACCTGATGGAGCTTTCCCGCAGTCCGGTTGCCGTGGTGGCCTCGGGCGCCAAGTCCATCCTGGACCTGCCGCGCACATTGGAAATCCTGGAGAGTCTCTCGGTGCCGGTGGTGGGCCTGGGATGCCGGGAATTTCCCGCTTTCTATGCGGTCGGCAGCGGCCTTCCGCTGGACCACAGTGTTGGAAGCGCCCAGGACGCGGCAGAGCTGCTGCGGGCTCATTGGCAGGTCAGTTCGCAGGGATTGCTGCTCGCCCAACCGGTCCCGGAGGGGGCCGCATTGTCCGGAGTACAACTGGACGGCTGGATCGAAAATGCACTTCAGGATGCCGCGCGCGAGAACATATCCGGCAAGGCCGTCACGTCCTTCCTGCTTTCACGGCTGCACGAGATGAGCGCCGGGGCAACCCTGGCCGCCAACCGAGCCCTTTTGCTGTCCAATGCCACAATGGCCGGTCGGATTGCTGCCGCCTGGGCGACGTAGAACGCTTACATCTCCGAGTCGGGCTTGCCCGAGTGCTTCCAGAAGTCCCAACCGGCCAGCAGCAGCGTTATCAGGACCACCACGATAAGATCGATGTGTGGAACGCCGATCACGAGGACACCAAGGAAGCCCAAAAGAACCAGGAACGCCACCAGGGCCATAATTCGATCCGTCATTCTCAAGCCTCCTGAAGTTCGGGGGACGCCACCTGGAGTGCCAGCCAGCGGGCCGTACGCAGCAAGCGGGCGTCATCTCCCTTGCGGCCAATCACCTGTACGCCCATGGGCAGACCGTTCTCCGCTTCCAGAAGCGGTATGGTGACGGCCGGCAAGCCACAGAGCGTCCAAATTCCATTGAACACGGAACTGCCCGTATACTCCAGCCCCTCTGGTGCCGGCGTTGGCGTGGAGGGGGTCAGGATCACGTCGCAACGCTCGAAGACTTCAGCCAATCCTGCATTCAACACATCGGGCCAGTCCAGGGCAGCGATGTAGTCTCGCGCGGGCACAGCCTTTCCCTTGTCCATCGCTTCACGCAGCTTGTCCGACAACCGATCCCAGCCGCGTCGTTCATAGCTGTAGTAGCACTTCGCCATTTCGGCAAAGTTGATCCGCTCACGAATCGCAGGGGCATCACTGAACACGTTTGGCAGGGGAGCTTCGAAGCAGCCCTCCCCCAAAAGATCCGTGAACTCCTTCATCGCCATCTGTGTCTGGGAATCGGCCTCGTCCCATCCGGGCGGACGCACGAAACCGACCATCGGCGTGACCGGCGGATCCGATTTTGCAATCTTCAGCATGCGCGGCGGAGGGGACAAATCGGTTGCCCTGTCCGCCTCGTCATGACCAAACAGGCAATCACTGAGCAGGGCGGCATCCTGAAGGGTGCGCGCGAAGATTCCAACTGTATCCAGACTGGGGGACTGGGCCAGGATACCGCTACGCGGAATCGCTCCGAAACTGGGTTTGAAGCCGACCACGCCGCAATAGGCTGCAGGACGAACAACCGAACCATCGGTCTGTGTTCCAATGGCCAGCGGCACCATGCCGGCGCCGACCGCCGCCGCGGATCCCGACGAGGAACCGCCCGGTGTATGATTGGGATTGTGCGGATTGCGCGTCTTGCCGGGCTGGCGATAGGCCAGTTCGGTGGCCACCGTCTTGCCCATGATGATCGCACCGGCCGCCTTCAGTCGCTCTACGACATAGGCATCCTTGGTGGGAACACGGCCTTCATCGATGGGCGTTCCATTCTCGGTCGGAATGCGCCGGGTGTCGATGATGTCCTTCAAGGCCACCGGCAGGCCATGCAATGGGCCGGTGGCACGCCCCGTCCCGCGATACTTGTCCAGGGCCGCAGCCTGTTCAAGGACATGGTCACTGTCCAGCCAGGCCCAGGCCTGGACCTCGCCCTCGCGGGCGGCAATCCGGTCCAGGAAGCCCTGCGCCACATCCACGGCCTTCAGCTCGCCTTTGACCATTCGGTCCCGCAGCTCGACCGCACTCAGGTCGAGCTTGGGGTCCACTTTGTTTTGTGTCTTAGCGGCCATAGAACACCTGCGGCAGATGGAAGACGAGACCATCGAAGTTATAGACCAGTGCCATGGCGACAAAGACCATGAAGAGGAATGGCAAGACCCCCTTGAAGATCTGCGTCAGCTGCACTTCGGGCGGCGCAATTCCCTTAAGGTAATAGGCCGACATGGCCATGGGCGGTGTCAGGAAGCTGGTCTGCAGGTTGAGTGCCACCAAGATGCCGAAGAACAGCGGATCGACACCGAACATCGGCAGCAGCGGCAGGAAGATCGGTACGAAGATGATGATGATCTCGGACCATTCCAGCGGCCAGCCCAGAAGGAAGATGATCAACTGTGCCAACAGCAGGAACTGCAGCGGCGTCAAATCGAGTCCCTCGACGAACTGCGAGATCAACTGCTCGCCGCCCAGATAGGAGAAGACCGACGAGAAGACATAGGAGCCGACAAACAGCCAGCAGACCATGGCCGTGGTACGAACCGTCAGGTAGACGGATTCACGCAGCCGCTGGAAGGTCATGGCGCGATAGACCACGGCCAGCAGCATGCCACCGAGGGCGCCGACAGCCGCGGCTTCCGTGGGCGTGGCCAGACCGAAGAGAATCGAGCCCAGAACCGCCAGGATCAAGACAGCCAGCGGTAGGAACGAGGTCACCAGCATCAACAGCAGCTTCCCGAAGGGAATATCCGGCACCTCCTCCTTGGTGGGCTTGGGCGCCACGCTGGGCTGAATGATCGAACGCCCGATCACATAGGTCACGTAGAGCCCCACCAGTACCAGCCCCGGAAGGAGTGCACCGGCGTAGAGACGCACAATGGAGACCCCCGAGGCCGCCGCATAGACGATCAGCATGATCGAGGGCGGGATCAGGATACCCAAAGTTCCACCGGCGCAGATGATGCCGCTGGCGAAGCTGGTGTTGTAGCGCACCTTCAGCATGGCAGGCAGGGCCAGCAGCCCCATCAGGGTAACCACAGCGCCCACGATGCCCGTTGCCGTGGCAAACAGCATGCAGGTGATGAGCGCCGCCACGCCCATGGAGCCGGGAAGCCTCTTGGCCGCCACGTTCAGGGTCGAAAACAGACGATCGACAATGTTCGCCCGTTCGACGATGTACCCCATGAAGAGGAACAGAGGAACCGCGGTCAGGACCTCGTTCGACATGACCGTATAGGTCTGGTTCACGAAGAGATCGAAGATCCGACTGTTCAGCAGACCGTCGAACCAGGTCGTGACCGAGGACCACCAGTCGGCATTTTCGTCCAGGCGCAGATAATCGCGCCACATGCGGTTCGGTTCAAAATAGGCGTAATAGCCTACGAACATGCCCAGGGCCATCAGCGTGAAAGCGATGGGGAACCCCAGGAAAACCAGAATGATAAAGATGGCCAGCATCAACAGGGCGACTTGGGGATCAGTCACGTTAAGCGGCTCCGTTCAAAAGAAAGTCCTGGACAAGAGGTGCGGCCTTGGCAGGCGCACCCGGCTCACAGTTTGTGCTTTTCACTGTCGTAGCCCGTCATTTCATGTTCCGGGCCGGAGTGCAGCAACATCTCCTCGGTCTCCTTCACATCCTCGTCCGGCAGACGCCAATAGCCTTCGCGCATGCAGAGGATGCAGCGGAAAACCTGTGCGATTCCCTGTATGATCAGCAGGGCCGCGGCAAGCGCCATGGCGGTCTTGAACTGATAAATCGGAACGCCGGCCGGACTGTTCACGCTGACCTCACCGTAGCTCCAGCTTCGCTCAGCATAGTCCCAGCCACGAAGCATCAGGGCCAAGATTCCGGGGAAAAAGAAGAAGATGTACAGGAACAGATCGACCGCGGCCTGGGTCCGCGGCTTCCAGAGGCGATAGAGAAAATCGCCGCGCACATGCCCCCCACGGGACAGGGTGTAGGCCCCGCCAACCATGAAAAGGCTGCCGTACATGATGAAGGAAACGTCGAGTGACCAGGTGGTCGGCGCATTCAGGAGATAGCGAACAAAGACTTCGTAGCTGACGCCGAACGTCATCAGGATGATCAGCCACCCGAAACCCTTGCCAAACCAGCCCGAAAGCTTGTCAGCAAACTGAATGTACCAGAGCATGAATCCCTCATCGCTTCATTCAAGCGGCTCCGGCATCGCTGGTTTGCAATGCCGGAGCCGGTCGTTCCACCTGTTTTTATCGGCTGGCCTTAGAGGGCCAGCTTGCCCGGGAAGAAGTGCTCATAGGCCAGAGCATAATCGGGCGCATTCATCAGCTCGTAGTAGCTGACCCGCTCGACCCATTCGCGCTGGCTGTCCATGATCCGCTTGTTGAGGTCATCCTCTTCCGCAAGCCGCTCGATCAGGACATCCCAAGCCTCGAGCTGGGCGGCCAGGATCTCTTCGGAAGTGCGGTGTACGGTAACACCGTGCTCTTCCTGGATCTTCTGGAGATCGGAAGAGTAATTGTCCATGGCCGAAGCGGTGTTGGACGTGGAGGCGGCCTCGACAGCGTGCTTGAGGATCGCCTGCAAGTCCGGATCCAGATCTTCGTAGAAGTCCTTGTTGAAGATGAACTCGAAGCTCTCCGAAGCCTGGTGATAGGACGACAGGTAGTAGTTCTTGGCCACGTCGGGGGACCCGAAGCGAAGGTCCGACGACGGGTTGTTGAACTCGAAGGCATCGATCACGCCGCGCTCCATGGCCGGCACGATCTCACCGCCCGGAAGCTGAGCCACGGACATGCCCATCTCCTGCAGCAGGTCGGCTGCCAGGCCCACCGTGCGATAGCGGAAGCCTTCGATATCCGCGACGGTGTTGACCTCTTCCTTGAACCAGCCAAAGGGCTGGGCAAACATCGGGAAGCCCATGAAGCCGATCACGTTCATGCCCAGGATATCCTGGGTCAGCTCGCGATAGAACTCGGCACCACCGCCCTGATAGAACCAGGACAGCATGGTCGTGGCCGAGCCGCCGAACACCGGACCGGTGCCGAAGAAGGACGCCGCCTTGTGCTTGCCGTACCAGTAGACCGGCACCGAATGCGCACAGTCGATCACGCCGTCATGCACACCATCCATCACCTGGAAGGCGCCGACGACCGCGCCGGCTGGCAGAAGGTCGACCTCAATGCGTCCATTGGACATGTCCTGGACGCGATCGACGAATTCCTGTGCAAAGTCCATCCAGATGTCCGAGGAGGGCCAGGATGTCTGCATGCGCATGACGATCGGGCTCTGGGCCAGCACGGCCGGAGCCGCGAAACCTGACGCAGCGGCCACACCGCCGGCCAGAGCGCCCTTGCTCAGGAACGAGCGGCGTGACGCATCCTTCGGCGCGGAAGCCGCCTCCGTCGACGCAACATCCGTCTCCCTTGAGACATTGTTCTTGGTTACTTTCTTGGTCATTAAAGTACCTCCCTTATACCTCTATATTTCAGAGTCGTTTTTTCCTGTGCAATCTTCGGGACTGCTGAGGCAGGAGTAAATCATAAAGTTGTTCTTTTAGAAAGACGGATCAGACACATTCCTGCCATTTCACTGATTTTACAATTGTATATGTAAATATATTATCTATATATTTCATAGATTTGATATTGATATTTTAATTATTATAACAGAAAGCCTTTGGGCGTGAACACGGCTTTTGCGGGGCTCAATTCACTATATCACCGGGCTTTTGCCCCGCAAAATACGCGTCTAGATTGTCCAGTGCGCGGAATCCCATGGCATCCCGCGTCTCCTCCGTGGCCGATCCGATATGCGGCAACAGGAAGACGTTCTCCTGAGCGGCGATGTCCGGATTGCCGCCAGGTTCGGTCCTGAAGACATCCAGGCCGGCAGCAAAAAGCTTGCCAGATTTCAGTGCCGCGATCAGGGCCTCCTCATCCACCAGGTTGCCGCGGGCCGTGTTCACCAGAATCGCCCGGTCTGGCAGCTTCTCCAGGGTTTCGGCATTGATGATATTCCGGGTTTCCGGGGTGGCCGGACAATGCAGCGACAGCACGTCCGAGACCGCCAGCAGGCTGTCCAGATCCGGATGAAAGACTGCCCCCTTCTCCAGGTGATCGGGCAAGCGTGAGCGATTGTGATAGTGAACCTCCATGCCGAATCCACGCGCCCGTTCGGCCGTGACCTGCCCGACCCGGCCCATGCCCAGCACCCCGAATCGCTTGCCGGTCACCTGGCGGCCCACCATGAAAGCCGGCGACCAGAAATCCCACTTGCCCTGGCGGATCAGGCGGTCGCCCTCGGCGCCGCGCCGGGCCGCCCCCAGCATGCAAAGCATGGCGATTTCGGCCGTGGCATCGGACAACACATCCGGCGTATTGGTCACGACAATGCCTTTCTCCCGGGCAGCCTTCAGGTCCACGTGGTCCACACCCACCGAGTGATTGGCGATCACCTTCAGCCGGTCCGGCAGCTGTGCGATCACCTCGGCCGTGAAATGCTCCGAATGACAGGGCAGGACCGCGTCCACGTCCTGACAGCGCGCGATCAGTTCATCGCGTGAGAAGACCCTGTCCTCCATGTTCAGGATGGTTTCGTAATCACGCTGGGCGCGCGCATGCACGGCATCGGTCAATCGGCGGGGAATCAGCAATACGGGCTTTTCGGACATGGAGCCTCCCTCTTCACTTTATCTCGGTTTTCCGTGCCGCAGCCTAGCTCGCTTTTCCGCGCTTGCCCACCCAATGGACTTGACGCAGCGTCCGTCTGCGCCATGAAGAAGGACATGACGGTGCCTGACGATATCAGTTCCTTCGATGAGACCGAGTTGCTCCCCCCGGCTTTTCGTGCGTGGTTCGCCGCACGCGGCTGGAAGGCGCATTCACACCAGCTCGAAATGATTGCGGCGGCGCGCGCCGGTCAATCCGCCCTGTTGATCGCCCCCACCGGCGGAGGCAAGACCCTGGCTGGCTTTCTGCCCTCTCTGGTCGAACTTGCCGAGGCTCCGCAGGTCGGCTTGCACACGCTCTATGTCTCCCCCCTAAAGGCTTTGGCTGTGGACATAGAGCGCAACCTGCATCGCCCCATCGAAGACCTGAAACTCGACATCACCGTGGAAACCCGCAGCGGCGACACGCCCCAAGGCAAGAAGCTGCGCCAGCGATCGCGCCCTCCGCAGCTTTTGCTGACCACACCGGAATCCCTGGCCCTGATGCTGAGCTATCCGGACGCGCCCGGGATCTTCGGCAACCTGCGCTGCATCGTCCTGGATGAACTGCACGAACTGGTAAGCAACAAACGCGGCGACTTGCTGTCCCTCGAACTGGCGCGGCTTGGCAGTCTTGCACCGAAGGCCCGGCGCGCCGGCCTCTCGGCCACGGTTCACGACCCGGACAACCTGCGCACCTGGGTATCAGCCACAGGCGATCCGGCGGATGACATGGTCCGTCAGGTACAAGGCATGCCGGCCGAGCGCCCCGAGGTGGAAATCCTGACCACCCGCGAACGCCTGCCCTGGTCCGGGCACATGGCGCTGCACGCCATGCCCGAAATCTACGAGCGAATCCAACGGGCCAACACGACCCTGGTCTTCGTGAACACCCGCGCCCAGGCCGAGCTGGCCTTCCAGGAACTCTGGCGCCTCAACGACAATGCCCTGCCCATCGCCATGCATCACGGCAGCCTGGCGGTAGAGCAACGCCGAAAGGTCGAAGCCGCCATGGCCCGCGGCGACCTGCGCGCCGTGGTCGCCACCTCCTCCCTTGACCTGGGCATCGACTGGGCGGCAGTGGACCTGGTCATCCAGGTGGGCGCCCCAAAGGGTGCCGCCCGCCTGCTGCAGCGCCTGGGCCGCGCCAATCACCGTCTCAATTCCCCCAGCCGTGCCCTGCTGGTGCCCGGAAACCGCTTCGAGGTGCTGGAATGCCGCGCAGCGCTGGACGCCATCGAGGCCCAGACCCTGGATGGCGACCCGCCCCGCCAGGGGGGACTGGACGTGCTGGCCCAGCATATCCTGGCCACGGCCTGCAGCGGCCCCTTCGAGGCCGACCAGCTCTACGACGAAGTGCGGCAAGCCGCGCCCTACCGCGCGCTTGCCCGTAAGGAATTCGACGATGTCCTCGCCTTCGTCGCTCACGGCGGCTACGCCCTGCGCAGCTACGAGAAGTACCGCCGGCTGAAAACCGACAAGCAGGGTCGCTGGCGTGTCGCCTCGACCCAACAGATCCGCCGCTATCGCCTGAATGCCGGCGTCATCGTCGATGCCCCGACACTCAAGGTTTCATTGGGGCGCGGCCGCGTGCTGGGCGAGGTGGAGGAATACTTCGCCCAGGGCCTGCAGCCGGGGGACACCTTCGTCTTCGCCGGCCAGCTTCTGAAATTCGAGCGCCTGCGCGAGAACCGCATGGAGGTCTCCAGCGGCGGCAGCGGCGAGCCCAAGGTGCCGGCCTACATGGGCGGGCGCCTGCCGCTGTCTACCCATCTGGCCGAGCGGGTGCGCGGTCTTCTGGAAACACCCACTCGATGGCAGGGCCTGCCAGAAGCTGTCTCGGGCTGGCTGGACCTGCAGCGCCATCGCTCCCTGCTGCCGCCCGGCGATGGCCTGCTGGTGGAGAGCTTCCCGCGTGGCGGCAAGGCCTTCACGGTGGCCTACTGCTTCGAGGGGCGCAACGCGCACCAGACTCTGGGCATGCTGCTCACCCGCCGCATGGAGCGCGCCGGACGGCAGCCTCTGGGCTTCGTCGCCACCGACTACGTCATCGCCATCTGGAGCCTGCAGCCGGTGGAGGATGCGGCGGCCCTGTTCGACCAGGACATGCTGGGCGACGACCTGGAGGAGTGGATGGCCGAATCCTCCCTGCTGCGTCGCACCTTCCGCAACGTGGCCGTCATCGCCGGCCTGATCGACCGCCGCGCCCCGGGGCAGGAGAAGACGGGCCGGCAGGTCACATTCAACTCCGATCTGATCTATGACGTGCTGCGCAAGTACGAACCGGACCACGTGCTGCTGCGCGCCACCCGCGCCGACGCGGCCAGCGGCCTGACCGATATCGGCCGGCTGTCGGCCATGCTGACGAGGGTGCAGGGTCGTATCGTCCATCGCCGCCTGAAACGCATCTCACCACTTGCCGTTCCGGTCCTGCTGGAAATCGGCCGCGAACGCGTGGCCGGCAGCGCCGAGGAAGCCCTGCTGGAAGAGGCTGCCGAGGAGATGATCGCGGAAGCGGTATCAGCGCAGGACTGACGCCTTGCTGCAATCTGGCCGACTCTGTTTCGGCGCGCTAGACTGAGCGCCATGCAGCAAGCCTTCGACTTTCCCGAAGCCGCAGAGTCAGGGAGCTTCCGCTTCAATGGCGCCGACTTGATCAGCGATCCCTCGGGGGCGCTGTGGTGGCCGGCCGAGGCCTGCCTGGTCGTGGCCGACCTGCATCTGGAGAAGGGCTCGTCCTTTGCCGCGCGAGGCAGTTTCCTGCCACCTTACGACAGCCGCGAGACACTGGCACGCCTGCAAAACGTGATCGCCTGCCGCCGGCCCCGCCGCGTGATCTGTCTCGGCGATTCCTTCCACGATGCCGAAGCAGGCGAACGCCTGGGCAGCGCCGAGAAGGACCGGCTAAGAACCCTCACCTCCGCCCATGACTGGATCTGGATCACCGGCAACCACGACCCGGTCCCACCGCGGGACCTGGGCGGAGAGATCTCGAGCGAAGTCGAGATGGAAAGGCTGGTCTTTCGCCACGAGGCCGAGAAGGTATCCGAAGAGGGCGGTGAAGTCTCCGGGCACTATCACCCCAAGGCCGCCGTGCGCGTGAAGGGCCGGCGCTTTTCCCGTCCCTGCTTCGTGTTCGACCGCAACCGGCTGATCCTGCCGTCTTTCGGAGCCTACACGGGGGGATTGGACGTCTTCGCGCCTGCACTGCGCACTCTTCTGGCCCCGGAATTCCGGGTGCGTCTGATCGCTGGACGCAAGGTCTATGGCTTTTCCTCGGAAATGCTGGAGCCCTTCGGCGTCCCGGCCTGATCCGCGCTGTCCACACGGCGCCACTCGCCCAGCGCCTGGCGCAGGATCGAGATTGCCGAGGACAGGAAGATCGCCCCCATCAGGCCACCGACAATCAGGTCGGGCCAGGCACTGCCGCTCGCCCAGACCCCACTGGCGGCCACAAGCACGGCCAGGTTGCCGATGGCATCGTTGCGACTGCACAGCCAGACCGAACGCACATTGGCATCCCCTTCGCGAAAGCGGAACAGCAGGACCGCACAGAAGACATTCACCAACAGGGCGATCATCCCGACGGCCCCCATCGTCATGGCATCCGGCGCCCCAAGGTAGAAGACGCGATAGAGCGCACCGCCCAGGATGAAAAGTCCCAGCGCTGCCAGGGTGAAGGCCTTGAACAGGGCCGCTCCTGCACGCACGCGCAGAGCGCTGCCAATCACAGCCAGGCTGATAGCGTATGTCAGCGTGTCACCCAGGAAATCGCCCGCATCGGCCATCAAGGCCAGCGAGCCGGCAGCAACGCCAGCGACGATCTCGACGGCGAACATCAGGCCATTCAAGACCAACACGATCCAGAGAACACGCCGGAAAGCCGTCGAGTTCCCGTCAAATTCCGTTGCACAGTGGTGGCAACCCGCCAAAACAGCATCTCCTGCACCCTGCCGGTCGCTGCGGGCCAAGGTGTCGTCTTGATAATCTGCGAATGATTCACAAGATAGGAGCTACAGTCACTGTAGGTTCAAGGGATATTTTTCCGGAGAAGGCAAACCATGTCGGACGTGCTTTCCATTGGTGACCTCGCCCGCGACAGCGGCGTGAAGGTCCAGACCATCCGTTACTACGAGTCAATCGGCCTGCTGCCGCCCGCCGGACGTACGACCGGCAACCAGCGGCGCTACAGCGAAGCGCACCAGAACCGCCTGCGGTTCCTGCGTCACGCGCGAGAACTGGGTTTCACCCTGGACCAGATCCGCAGCCTGCTGAGCCTCAGCGAACGTCCCGACATGCCCTGCGAGGAAGCCGACAGTATCGCGCGCGAGCACCTGGAAACTGTGGAACAGCGCCTGGAGCGCCTGAAGAGCCTGCAGACGGAACTGCAGCGCATGCTGCTTCAATGCGCAGGCGGCAAGGTCGAGGATTGCCGCGTCATCGAGGTTCTGTCAGATCATCGCCTCTGCAAGACAGAACACGGTCACAGGGACCAGGCTTCCGAAACCCAGACCTGATCACTCGCCCTCTTCTTCCCCCAGCACGCGGTTCACGGGCCGGATGCTGCCGTTGTCGGCGTTGACCTCGGTGTCGATCTCCGCGTTCTCGACCCGGGGACTGTCGCCGTTTTCAAGCGTCAGGCGCGCACCCTCCATGGTTTCGACCTCCTGAGACCCCTGGTCCATATCCACTTCGCCCTTGATGATGTGCCGGGACAGCAGGGCGAAGGTCTCCTCCTTGTTTTCGGGATCCAGCAACGCCTCTACCCGCTCTGTGGGCAGACGCCGGAAGGCGTCGTCGGTCGGGGCCAATACGGTGAAGGGCCCGTTGCTCTTCAGGACCACCACCAGCCCCACGGTCTGGGCGGCGGTGATGAAGGTGCGAAAGCGACCGTCGGTCAGGGCCGTGTCGATGATGTCGGCCGCCCGGGCATGGGCCGGCATGAGAAGGGCAAGCGATAGGAAAGCGGCCAGGAAACTTTGGGTCAGGTACTTCATCTGTCGTCCTTGCTCATAGGGGCATGGGAAGTCGGAACTTGACTAAAATGTGGCAGAATTATGAAACAGGCAGCATCGTGAAACAACCAGCCTCCAGCGCGACCGGTTGGCTGATCCAGTCGTCATCTGCCGTCGTACCATTCCAGACAGTTTGAAAGAGCAAAAAGTTCCCGCATGAGTGATATTGCGCCCATCATCGTCTGGTTCCGCCAGGACCTGAGGCTTGCCGACAACCCGGCCCTCCTGAAGGCTGTCGATCAGAACGCGCCTGTCGTGCCGCTGTTCATCCTGGAGGATGCCGATGCCGGCGCGCGCGCACCTGGAGGGGCCAGCCGCTGGTGGCTTCATTCCGCCCTGGCTGCCCTGACCCACGATCTGCGCGCCCGCGGTAGCAAACTGATCCTGCGCCGCGGACCCGCCCAACAGGTCCTGTCCGAAATCATTCAGGCCAGCGGAGCAAGAGCGGTTCACTGGAACCGCTGCTATGAGCCCTGGCGCATTTCGCGTGACGCAGAGATCAAACAGCAGCTTCGGGACCAGGGCATCGAAGTGAACAGCTTCAATGCCGCCCTGCTCTTCGAGCCCTGGAGCGTCACCACCGGCAGCGGCACGCCCTTCAAGATCTATACGCCCTTCTGGAAAGCGGTACGTGACCGGCCAATTGCCCGGCCCGAACCAGCACCAGAGCGGATTTCGCCGGTAAACGGCCTGGTCTCGGAGTCTCTCGAGGACTGGAGGCTGCGCCCCGCCCAGCCGGACTGGGCCGGCGGCCTGCGCGAGACCTGGCAACCAGGCGAAGCCGGTGCCCAGGCACGGCTCGCGAATTTCCTGGACCGTGAACTGGCCGACTACGGCACCTACAGGGACTATCCGGCCCGGGCGGGCACCTCGCGCCTGTCGCCTTATCTGCATTGGGGCGAGATCGGCCCGCGCCAGGTCTGGCATGCCGCACAGCACCGCATGGAACAGGAGAATCTTGGCACAGCCGGCTGGAAGTTCCTCAGCGAAGTGGGCTGGCGCGAGTTCTGTCACCACCTGCTCTACCACTGGCCCGACTTGCCCGAACAGAATTGGCGCCGCGCCTTCGATGCCTTCCCCTGGTCCACCTCCCAGGAACACCTGAAGGCCTGGCAGGCCGGACAGACCGGCTATCCCATCGTGGATGCCGGCATGCGGGAACTCTGGCACACGGGCTGGATGCACAACCGCCTGCGCATGATCGTCGGCTCGTTCCTGGTGAAGGACCTGCGCCTGCACTGGAAGGAAGGAGAGGCCTGGTTCTGGGATACGCTGGTGGATGCCGATCTGGCGAACAATGCCGCCGGCTGGCAGTGGATCGCCGGCAGCGGCGCGGATGCCGCCCCCTTCTTCCGCATCTTCAATCCCGTCACCCAGTCAGAAAAATTCGATCCAAACGGCGATTATCTGCGTAGATGGTTACCAGAGATCGCGGCACTGCCCGATCCCTACATACACAGGCCTTGGCATGCATCCGAAGAGGTGCGCCGGCAGGCCGGCGTGGTCTTCGGGGGGAACTACCCCCGCCCCCTGGTGGACCACGCCCAAGCCCGCCGGGCGGCCCTGGAGGCCTTCCAGCAGATCAAGAAGGATCAATGATGCGCATAGCCATTGTAGGCGCCGGGATAACGGGACTGTCCACAGCCTGGCTGCTGTCTCGCCAGCACGAGGTCACGTTGTTCGAGGCGGAAGACCGTCTGGGCGGACACAGCAACACCGTTTCCTTCCAGGAGGATGGCCGCAGCATCGACGTGGACACCGGCTTCATCGTCTACAACGAACAAAACTATCCCAATCTGGTGGCCCTGTTCGACCATCTTGAGGTTCCCACCGAATCAAGCGACATGTCCTTTGCCGTGTCGGCCGACGGCGGGCGCTTCGAATATGCCGGCAGCCTGCCCGGGCTGGTCGCGCAAAGGCGCAACCTGCTGCGCCCGCGCCTCTGGCGCATGACGCGCGAGATCCTGCGCTTCTACCGCGAGGCCGAAAAGTTCCTGGAAGAACCGGATCCGGCGCTTACCATCACCGGCTATCTGGACCGCGAGGGCTACAGCCAGGCCTTTCGACAGGATCATCTGCTGCCCATGGCAGCCGCCATCTGGTCCTCATCCTTCGACGAAATCCAGGACTTTCCGGCAGTCAGCTTTCTGCAGTTCTTCCGCAACCACGGCCTGTTGAAACTCAAGGACCGGCCCCAGTGGCGCACCGTAAGCGGTGGCAGCCGCAGCTACGTGGAACGCATGGCCGCAGCCATAAGCGGCCAAGTGCGCACAGGCACAGTAGTCCAGGGTCTGGAACGCACCAACCGCGAGCTGCGCCTGACCCTCACCAACGGAGAACAGGCCTGCTTTGATCAGGTCGTGCTGGCCTGCCATGCCGATCAGGCACGTCGCATCCTGGGCCACCAGGCCAGTCCCCTGGAAGGCGTGTTGCTCAATGCCTTCCGCTACGAGAAGAATCGCGCTGTCCTGCACCAGGATACCCGCCTGATGCCCCGTAACCGCAGGGCCTGGGCCAGCTGGAACTATATTTCCAGTGGTGAAACAGACTGGGACAAGGCCGTCAGCGTCACTTACTGGATGAATCGCCTGCAGAACCTGCAAAGCCGCCAGCCGGTCCTGGTCTCGCTCAACCCTGCCACAGAGCCGGACCCCCGGCTGGTGATCGGTGAATACAACTACAGCCACCCCCTGTTCGATGCCGCCGCCATCACCGCCCAGCAGGACCTGTCCTCCATCCAGGGACGCGACCGTGTCTGGTTCTGCGGCAGTTACTGCGGATATGGCTTTCACGAGGACGGCCTCCAGGCCGGATTGGCCGTGGCCGCCGGGCTTGGCTGCCCGGCCCCCTGGGCCCAGCAGGTGGCCGCCCACTCACCCGCGCTTGAGCATGCCTCGCCCGAGCCCTATCCCATGGCCGCGGAGTAGGCCCCATCATGTCGTTTGCTTCCGCGCTTTATTTCGGACAGGTGATGCACAAGCGGCTCAGGCCCTTTGGCCACCGCTTCGTCTATCGCATCTTCCAACTCTGGGTGGACCTGGACGAGCTGCCGCGACTTGACCGCCGGCTGCGGCTCTTCTCGCACAACCGCTTCAACCTCTTCAGCTTCCACGACCGCGATCACGGTCCGCGAGACGGCGGCGCGCTGCGTCCCTGGATCGAGGCCCGCCTTGCCAATGCGGGAATCGACCTTGAAGGCGGTGCGGTACGCCTGCTCTGTTTCCCGCGCATCCTGGGCTATGTCTTCAATCCGCTGACCCTCTGGTTCTGCCATCATCGTGACGGAAGCCTGCGCGCCGTACTCTACGAGGTGCGCAACACCTTCGGCGACAAGCACGGCTACCTGATTCCCGTAGAGCGTTCACCGGCGCCAGGCGAAGCCCTGCAACAGTCTTGCGACAAGGCCTTCCACGTCTCGCCCTTCATTCCCATGCAGGCCCGTTATCGGTTCCGCCTGCCTCTGCCCGACGCGCGGCTGTCCATCGTGATCCGCCAGTCGGTGCCTGAGGGCGAACAGCTGATCGCCGCCCAGAGCGCCCGGCGGCAGGTCCTCTCGGACCGCAAGCTGCTGCAAGCCTTTTTCACCTATCCCCTGCTGACCCTGAAGGTCATCGGCGCCATTCACTGGCAGGCCCTGCGCCTCTGGATGAAGGGTGCGGCCTTCCACCACCGGCCTCAACCGCCGGCAGATCCGGTCAGCCTGATTCCACAGACCCCCGATGGGAGAACTTCGAATGAGTGACGGTTTCGGCAGAACGCAAACAGCCTGGCTGCAGAAGCCGCGTCCCGTTCCCGCGCTTTATCGCCCGCTTGTCCTGCTGGGTGAACGCCTGCGTTATGGGCAGCTGACGCTGACGCTTCCCGATGGTAGCCGCCACCACTTCCACGGCGAAAGCCGCGGACCGCATGCCGAGTTGCTGGTGCACAATGCCCGTTTTCTCAGGCGCTTCCTGGCCGGTGGCTCGAACGGCTTTGCCGAGGCCTACATGGCCGGGGACTGTGACACGCCCGACCTGCCGGCCTTCCTCTACCTGGCGGCACTGAACAGTGAGCACTGGGCCGAGAAGCTGCGCGGCAACCTGTTCTATCGCGCCCTCCAGCGTACGCTCCACCGACTTCGGCCCAACAGCCAAAGCGGCTCGAAGCGCAACATTGCCTATCACTACGACCTGGGCAACGACTTCTACGCCGCCTGGCTGGACAACAGCATGACCTACTCGGCCGCCCTGTTCGAAGGTCCGGGCCAGTCCTTGGCCGAAGCGCAGGTCGCCAAGTACCGACGCATGGCCGAATATGCCGGGATCCAGCCGGGTGACAATGTGCTTGAGATCGGCTGTGGCTGGGGCGGCTTCGCCGAGTATATCGCCCGCAGCTACAATGCCCGGGTCACCGCCATCACCATTTCCGACGAGCAGTACGCCTACGCCCGCGCACGCATCCGGCAGGCCGGCCTGGACCATCTGGTCGAAATCCGCCACCAGGATTACCGCGATGTGAACGAGCGTTTCGACCGCATCGTCTCCATCGAAATGTTCGAGGCCGTGGGCGAGCAGTACTGGCCGCTGTTCTTCGAGCGCCTGCGCGCCTGCCTGAAACCCAAGGGGCGGGCCGCCCTGCAGGTCATCACCATCTCAAACCGCCAGTTCGAGCGCTATCGCCGCGGGGCCGACTTCATCCAGCGCTACATCTTTCCGGGCGGCATGCTGCCTTCGCCCGAGGTGCTGCAGACTCACATCCGCCAGGGCGGTCTTGTCTGCACTTCGGACCGTGGCTTCGGCCAGGACTATGCCCGCACCCTGGCCATCTGGCGCGCACGCTTCGAGGCCGCCTGGCCACGCCTCGATCATGCCAGTTTCGACGAGCGCTTCCGCCGTATGTGGAACTACTACCTCTCCTATTGCGAGGCGGGTTTCCGCACCGGACGGATCGACGTGCGCCATGTCTCCCTGGCCCATAGCTGACCAAATACATGTCCAGCTCTCACGGGAACAGGCGACTGTCCGCCAGGGTGCTGGCGGCCTATGGCCTGCCGGGCCTGCCGCTTGCGGCCCTTCAGTTTCCACTCTTCATCCATCTGCCGGCCTATTACGCTCAGGATCTGGGACTGGGCCTGACGGCTGTGGGCGCGGTCCTGCTGATCGCACGGCTGTGGGACGTGGTGACCGACCCGCTGATCGGCCTGCTGTCCGATCGCACACCCGGCCGCTTCGGGCGGCGCAAGCCCTGGCTGCTGCTGGGTACGCCGTTGCTGCTGCTGGCCGCCTGGCAGCTGCTGGTGCCGGATCCCGCTGTGGGCTGGGGGCATTTGCTGGTCTGGACACTGGCGATCTATCTGGCCGGCACGCTGATCACCCTGCCCTATCAGGCCTGGGGGGCAGAACTGTCACCGGACTACAACGAACGCAGCCGCATCTCCTCGGCACGCGAGGTCTTCGTGGTGGTCGGCACTCTGCTGGCCGCCGGATTGCCGGCCCTGTTCGGCAGCACGGCGGAAGAAAGCCTGAAGCTGATCGCGCTCGGGCTGTTCGTTACCCTGCCGCTGGCCATCCTGGCCTGCCTGGTCTTTGTGCCCGACGCCGCTGTCCGTTGGCGGTCCGCTTTGACCTGGCGCCAGGGCCTGCAGGCCCTGCGCGACAACGCACCCTTCCGGCGCCTGATTGCAGCCTACCTGCTGAACGGCATTGCCAACGGCCTGCCGGCCACGCTGTTCGTGCTCTTCGTGACCCGCTACCTGCAACTGCCCCAGGATCCCTGGGTTGGGATCCTGCTGTTCACCTATTTTTTCTGCGGCATCGCCGCCGTGCCCGCCTGGCTGTGGCTGTCCTATCGCTTCGGCAAGCACCGCGTCTGGGCCGGGGCCATGATCTGGGCCTGCCTGGTCTTCGCCAGCGTGCCGCTGCTGGGACCGGGCGACGTCTGGTGGTTCTTCGCCATCTGCGTGCTGACCGGCGTCAGTCTGGGCGCCGACCTGGTGCTGCCCGCCTCCATGCAGGCGGACGTTGTGGACCAGGACACGCTGCAGACCGGCGAGCGGCGGGCCGGCCTCTACTTCGCGCTCTGGGGTATGGTGACCAAGCTGGCTCTGGCATTGGCCGTGGGCCTGGCCTTTCCGCTGCTCGACCTGGCCGGGTTCCGGGACCAGGCCGCCAGTCAGGATGCCCTGGCCCGCTTCGCCTTGGCCGGGCTCTACGCCCTGGTGCCCATCGCCTTCAAGATACCAGCCATCGCCCTCATTGCCCGCTTCCAGATCACCGCCGCGGAACAACTGCGCCTCCGCAGACTGATCGAGCGGCAGGCACAGACAAGCTAGGACCGCCTCATGACCCCCAGGTTTTTCCGCCTCGGACACCTTCTGAAAGCCTTCGCCGGCCTTCTGGCCATCACCTTCCTCTTGACGGGATGCAACAGCATGAAACCGGAAGACTTTGAGAACAAGGAGCCACGCCTGGTGCTCGAGGAGTACTTCCTTGGCGAAACCCGCGCCTGGGGCATCTTCGAGGACCGCTTCGGCAACCTGCGCCGGGAGTTCGTGGTGGACGTGGAGGGCAGTTGGGACGGCGAGACCCTGGTCCTGGACGAACGCTTCCGCTACGCCGATGGCGAGACCGACCGGCGCGTCTGGCGTCTGGAGAAGATCGACGATCACCGCTGGGAAGGCACCGCCGACGACGTACAGGGCATCGGCGTCGCCGAGGTTTACGGCAATGCGCTCAACCTGCGCTACACCCTGGCGCTGGAGATCGGCGGGCGGACCTGGAACGTCAACTTCGATGACTGGATGTACCTGATGGACGACGACGTCATCATCAATCGCGCCCGGGTCAGCAAGCTGGGCATCGAGTTGGGCCAGGCCACCATCTTCTTCAAGAAACCGGACGGCGGGGCGGCAAACGACGACACTCAGCGCTCCGCCGCCGAGTAGGTTCTGCTCAGCGCTTTTTGTCCAGGACACTGGCCTTGTTGCCGAGCATCACCTGGAAGGCATCCCGCTGCTTCAGTGTGTCTACCCATCTCTCAAGATTGGGGACAGGTTTGCGCTCTCCCGGGAACTCCAGACAACGTTTCAGGATCGGGCCAAGCGCCATGTCGGCCAGCGTCAGCCGGTTGAGCGCGAAGTAATTCTTGCCTTCCATATGGGCCTCGGCAAGGACCAGCAGGCCGTCGATCTGGCTGACAGCCGAGGCGAATGCAGCGCTGTTGCGCTCTTGCTCCGGTTTCTTGCTTTCCTGGAAAGCCGCCATGTAATGCGGATTGACGGAGGCCAGCAGCCAGTCCATCCAGCGTTCCACCTCTGCCGCCTGGGCGGGCGAACTGCCGTTCAACTCCGGATTATGGGTCGCTGCCAGATAGCGAAGGATGGTGTTGGATTCCCAGATGACGGTCTTGCCATCGATCAGGGTCGGCACCTTCGCATTGGGATTCAGCGCAAGATACTCCGGGGTCTGGAGCTTGCCGAACTCACCGCCATAATCCTCGCGTTCGTATTCGATACCCAGTTCCTCCAACAGGAATATGACCTTCTGGACGTTCCCTGAGGTCTGGCGGCCGAGAAGTCTGATCATCCGTTCATCTCCTTATGGTCAGCGACGAGCCTGGCTCGAGGCATTCAACGGACAGCCATGATCCCCTCCTGCCCCCTGTGGGGCAAGAGACGGAAGGCAGTGAACCAGGACTATCTGCTCTGACCCTCAAATCCTACAGGAAGCCGTTGAGCGCATCGATAATGGCCTCGGGCGCGTCCTCCTGCATCAGGTGGCCACAGTCGGGTATGGCGATGAAGCGAGCTTGGGGCATCAAGGCGGCCAGCTCGCGGCCGCGCTCGACGGGCACCCACTGGTCCTCCTCGCCCCAGAGGATCTGGACCGGGCAGTCGATCTCGCCATAGCGGTCCTGGACCGCGTCGGTATAGGCCAGGTCCATCTGGGCGATCTGGCGATAGAAGGCCGCCTGGCCGACCGGCCCCAGCCATGGGGCGATATAGCCCTCCAGCGTCTCGTCCGCCACCGCGCGATGCATGGCCGAGCGGATATAGGGCGGCAGGATGGCCTGGTGCATATAGGCCGGCATGCCGGCGAAGGCGGCCTCGTGGTCTTTCACGTGCTGCACCAGCGGTGAGCCCCAGGGTCGTACCGCCACGGGATCGATGAGCGTCAGCGAGCGATAACGGCAGCCGTCCAGCAGCCAGGCCCGCAGAGCCGTCGCGCCGCCGAAGTCGTGTGCCACCACATGGGGCCGGTCCACGCCCCAGTGGTCCAGCAGCGCGGCAAGCACCCGGTTCTGCCTGCCCAACGAGACGTCCTGGCCGGCCTCCATGGACGAGTGGCCATAGCCCGGCATGTCGTGGAAATACACCCGATGGCGCTGCGCCAGCAGGGGCGCGATGCGATGCCATTCGTAGGAGGAGAAGGGCGTGCCGTGCAGCAGCACCAGCGGCGGCGCTCCCTCGTCTCCCAGAATGCCGTAGCGAACCTCCTGACCGTCGAACGTGAAGGTCAGAGGCAGATCCCATCTGTCCATAATTCCGCTCCCAATCAATTTTCTAACTGTTAATTTATATTATATAGGTTATAATTCATCTGCAACCTATTTCTCAAGAGGCACGGTTTTTTACGGGAATAACAACAGCATGGCGGAGAGTTTCGAACCCTGGAGAGCGGACAGCCTGGTCGGCGGTCACCCCTGCCTGGATCTGGTGAACACGCGCGGCGGTCCCACCAAGAAACGCGAGTTGGATCGCCTGGCTGAGTATGATGTCGCCTTAGCCTGGGCCCAGGCGACAGGTCTGATCACGGCCGGAGAAGCCACGGAACTGGCAAGGAGTTCCGAGACGCAACAGCGCACCGCACTCACGCGTCTGCGGCGCTTTCGCGACAGCCTCTATACAATACTGACCGGCATGGTCGAACAGCGCGTGCCCGAGCCCGCCCCCTGGAAGGCCGTGCAGGACACACTGCGCAAGGCCCACGGCAAGGCGATCCTCTGGCCCGACGGTCAACGCCTGCAATGGCTGGTGCCGATCAAGGGCGCCGGCCCCGACACCCCCTGCCTGCGCGCGGCACTCGCCGCCCAGGACCTGCTCACCGGCGAAGAGGTCACCCGCATCCGCAGCTGCGAGCGCTGCTCCTGGCTCTACATCGACCGCTCACGCGGCAAACCCCGCCGCTGGTGCTCCATGGCCATCTGCGGGAACCGGGCGAAGGCGGAGCGGCATTACCGGCGGAGGAAGGGAATTTAATCAGCACACTACTAAAATACTGTTTTTATGGTATATTCGACAATTAAGGTAAATCGTTAAGAGTAGATTCAATATGCAATTAAATAGCTTGAATCACTTTAAATCCGTTACTTCGAACAAGTTTTTTATCACTCCGGCTGATCAAAATTACATTCTTGCGAGGTGGATGCTATGCAATGGATTTTACCCAGAGTATTTCTGGCAAGCATCACAAGCAATTGAGAAGTATTTAAAAGCGTCATTAATACTTAATAATTATTCTGTTAAGAAAATTGGTCATAATTTATCAAATCTGTACAGCGCTCATTGTAGCGTCACAGGGGAGCTAGCGTTTAAATTATTTGAAAAGCCAAAAATGCTTAACCAAGATAAATGGAGAAATGAAGATGTATCGCATTTTATTTCGAACGTTATGTCTATGGGGGACCCTAACACGCGATATGGTTTACTGAACTGGTGGAGGAATCCTGATGATCTATTTAAGCTTGATCAAATATGTTGGAATTTGCGTCGACTCACCATTGGCCTAGATTGGTTTATTGGAGAAGATTTCCAAATTTCACAAGATATTGAGCACAAATATGGCTCAACTTATCGCTATGTTTTGATCGAAGATCCTACATTTTTACCCCGAGGGGAAATTAATGATCTGGATAAAGAAGTCTTCCACTTTGGAGATACACGGGCTGATATTCTGCATTCTTGGAATTTCGAGTTTGATAGAGAAGTCAGCGATAGAACTAAACAGGCACCCCCCACACTTGCACCTTTAATTGGCCCGATTCAAAACAGCTATCTGGGTCTCTACTGGGAGAAACTCATAGAAGTAGATAATTCTGGAAACTTAAAAAAATTAGACCCCATTTTCCGTGAAGGAATGGAATGGCTAATTCAATTTATTCCCCTAGGCCCAGCACAAAAATATATTCGGGAAAAACTGGATATAGCTCGATAAAAATAACTGGTCCGTTTTGGGTAGACTTACTAGCACCACAATCACCCCCGCTCGTCCTTCGAGGAGTCCAGCACGACGTAGCTGGTCATCGAGGTAACCTGCGGCAGGGCGCCCAGGACTTCGGTGTGGAAGCGCTTGTAGGCCTTGATGTCGGCCACCTCGATGCGCAGCAGGTATTCCACAGTGCCGGTGATGTTGTGGCACTCCACCACCTCGGGCGCATGAGCGACGGCGCGTTCAAAGGCCTCCTGGCTGGCCTTGGAGTGCGCCGACAGGCCGACGGCGATATAGGCGAGGAAGCCGGCGCCGACCTGGGAGCGGTCGATGACGGCGCGATAGCCCTGGATCACCCCGGCCCGCTCCAGCTCCTGGACGCGGCGGAGGCAGGCCGAGGACGACAGGCCGACCCGTTCGGCCAGCCGCACGTTGGGCTGGCGCGCGTCGCGCCTCAACTCCTGCAATATTCGCTCGTCAATCTCGTCTATATTCGTCATTCATTGCAAACTTTCTCTCTTTCTTCGTGAAAAAGCAACCATATGCAATGAGCCTCCCACTATTCTTGCGGGCATGACTGACCTGACCGTGCTCCTGCCCTATATCGTCTTTTGCATCGTGATGACCGGCACCCCCGGCCCCAACAACGCGATGGCACTGGCTGCGGGCGTCAAGGTGGGGTTCTGGCGCTCCATGCCCCTGGTCGTCGGCATCGCGGTGGGCGTTGCCGTGCAACTCGTCATGATCGGCCTGGGGCTGGGCGCCGCCTTCGAGGCCTTTCCGCTGCTCCACGACCTACTGCGCGTGGCCGGCGCGGCCTACCTGCTGTGGCTGGCCTGGAAGATCGCGCGCAGCGGGCCGCTGCGCAGCGACGGCGACGAACGCCCGCCGCTGGGCTTCCTGGGCAGTGCTGTGTTCCAGTGGATCAATCCCAAGGCCTGGGCGATCACCACCAGCGCCGTGGCGGCCTACGTGCCGGCCGCCGACTTCCGGCTGAACATCGTGATCGCCGCACTGGTGATGGTGCTGGTCTCGGTGCCCTGCGTCTCAGTCTGGGCGGCCGGCGGCATGGTCCTCAGACACTTCCTCTTCCAGCCGCTCTATGCCCGGGTCTTCAACGTCACGGTAGCTCTGCTGCTGGTCGCCACGACCGTCTCGATCCTGCTGGATGGGTGACGGGTCGCCTGACGAACTGTCCTCACCCCAGGGCCTGACTGGCGAGGCCATGCACCTGCAGGGCGCCCTCGCGGCCGTCAAGGGGATCGGGGCCGCGCTGCATGCGGGTGACCAGGCCCACGGCCGGCAAACCCTGGGCCTGCACCCAGTCGGCCAAAGGGCTCTCGGCCGGCACGTCGAAGCGCACATGACAGCCACCGGGCGCCTCTGACAGGCAAGCGGCGGCCAGCGCAACGGCGCCGGCGTCACTGTCGGCCACGACGGGTCCGACCTGGACGCCGCGTCCGAACGGCCGACTGACGGCATAGCCGCGCAATCCGTTCTCGCCGTGCAGGCCGTAAAAGCAGCCCATTCGGGAGATCCCGGACAGCAGGTCGCGCCGGTCCGCACCGGTGGCCCGGGCGTCGAGCTCCACGATATCCTCCAGGGCGGACGGCTCCAAAATGCGCACAGCGCAAATGTCCTCGGACCGGGCAAAGCCCTGCTGCGGCGCTTCGCCCTGGCATTGCCGCACCTGCCCCACGGGCTTGAAGTCGAAGGCGCGATAGAGTGATACAGCCTGGTCAGTGGCGTGTAACAAAATGGTCGGCGCGTGGATCCGTGCCATCAGACGCATGAACAGGGCCTTGCCCAGACCGCTGCCCCGATGCTGCGAATGCACCAGCACCATTCCCACCGTCGAGACGGCTTCGCCGAACGGCCAGGCCATGGCCGTGCCGATCAGCTGCCCGCCATCGAAGGCCGCCAGACCTTCTCCCAGCTGCAGCATGAAGCGCCAGTCCTCCTCGCGATGCGGCCAACCCTCGGCGGCAGACAGCAGACATGCCTGGGGCAGATCCGCGTCACGCAATTCGACAAACCGCACGGCACTTGCCTTTGCGTTCTTCGGCTCGTGAGCCATTCCCGTCTTCCCGACCTCGTTCATCGCTGGCCGTGCCTGTGTGCCAGAACGATCAGCAGAGCTGCAAACCATAGAAGTCCCCGCAGAAACCGAATCGCGGGCGCGATCAGCATCTCCTGTTGGCTCAATCAACGACCCTACAGCCTCTCCAGATACGGCAGGTCCTCGGCGCTGAAGGTTCGGCGAATGGCCTCCACGCGGGCGACGGCCCGTTCCTGGGAGACCTGGAGATGCCGCCTCAGCGACTCTGCCGCAGCGTTGATCTCGTTGCGCTCCAGATGGCCCACCACCTCGAGATGCTCGGGCAGGAATGGCTCGGCCGCGAACAGCCGCGGCGTCCAGCGATAAAGGAAGCGATGGGCGACCAGAAGCGACTGCGGTTGCGTGATTGCCTGCATCAGGGCCTGGTTCCCGCAGAGTGAGAGGAACTTGACGTGCAGGTCTTCCTCAAGCTGGTCGAGCACCGCGCCGTCCTGTTCGTTCCGCGCGGCCGCCTGTTCGAGGTTCCCTTTCATCGCCCCGATTATGGCCGCCGAGGCATTGGGCGCCGCCTTGGCCAAGGCCACCGGTTCCAGGATCGCCCGCAGTTCGTACAGTTCGGAAATGTGTTCGGGCGTCAGCGCCGGTGCCACCCAGCGCGAGCGTTCGTCCTTGCGCACTAGGCCGCGTTGCTGAAGGCGGGCCAGGACATCCCGGGCCACGGTGCGGCTGACGGCATAGTATTGCGCCAGCTTGGCCTCGTTAACCCGCCACCCGGCAAAGGAGATGCGCGCGATGATCTCGTCCTCGACCTCGCCATAAATCCTTTCCCAACTGGGCATGGATTGCAGGCGTGTGTCCTGCGGCGCAGGGGTGGCCTCGTCTCCAGGAGCGCTGTCTTCAGCAGAAAGGGGCAGCACGCGGTATCCGCGCCCCTTCTCCCGGCGCAAGAACCCCGTGTCTTCCAGCGTGGCCAGGGCCCGCCTTGCAGGCGCGCGGCTGATCCCGAAACGCTCGGCCACCGCAAGCTCGGTCAGGAAACTGTCGGCGACTATCGTGCCATCGCGCATCTGGGCGACCAGAAGTTCGGCGGCACGTTCGTACAGGCGTGGGGCCGTCCCCGAACGCGGGGCCTCCCCATGCAAGGCTGCACCTGCCGGAGTGTCTTCGCTGGTCATGCTGTCGTTCTCCGTTCGTCCCAGCCAATCTTGCCGACAGCACGGACGGCGTCAAATGCCGGAAGAAAGATAGCCTCCATCGACACGCAACGTCGCTCCGCTGACGAAGCCGGACGCATCCGAGGCCAGGTACACGGCGGCCCCGGCCAGTTCGTCCACTTCGCCCATGCGTTTCATGGCATTGCGCGAGCGTGCTTCGGCCTTGCGCGTCTCGCTCATGCGATCACGGTTCAACTCCGTCAGGAAGAATCCCGGTGCGATGGCGTTCACGCGCACGCCCTGCTCGCCCCACTCGGCGGCCAGGGTCTGGGTCACGCCGGCCACGCCCCATTTGCTGGCGGAATAGGCAACCGCGTTGGCCCAGCCGGTGTGAGACGCCAGCGAGGTGATGTTGATGATCCGGCCCGCACCGCGCTGGACCATATGCTTGCCAAAGGCGGTGCAGGCGAAGAAGACGCTCTTCAGGTTGGTGTCGAGAATCGTGTCGTATTCCTCTTCGCTCAGCTCCAGGGCCGGCTTGATCGCAGTCGTCCCCTGGCAGTTGACCAGGATGTCTACCGGGCCGTGATCGACCTCGATTTGGTCGGCCAGCGCCTTCAGGTCATCCGGTGCCCGCGCATCCACCGGATAGCTGTGGGCTGAGGCGCCCTCATGGCTCAACTCATTCACCGCGCGTTCAAGCTTTTCGCGGCTGCGGCCCGCCAGGATCACCCTGGCCCCGGAGGCCTGGAACGCTTGTGCGATGGCCAGGCCAATGGCACCGGCCCCACCGATAACCACGGCATTGCGGCCCGATAGAGAAAATGAATTGGGATCGAAGCGCATCGTCTGCCCCCTTTCAGGTTGATCTTACCCATTGCGTCGCCTGTCTACAAATGTATAGTGTACACAAAAAACATGTGGCAACAGGGAAACGTCATGACGGATCGTCTCAAGAACAAGTGCGCCTTCGTCACCGGTGCCGGCCAGGGCATCGGCCGGGCCATCGCCCTGGCCTTTGCCGAAGAGGGTGCCCAGGTCATTGCGGCAAGCCGCACACACGAAAAGATGGCTGACCTGCCCCAGATTTCACCGGCCATCACGCCGGTCGGGCTGGATGTCACGGACAGCCAGCAGATTGCAAAGGCCCTGGAGGACGCAGGGCCCGTCGACATTCTGGTCAACTGCGCCGGCTGGGTGCATGACGGCACGATCCTGGACTGTTCCGAGGAAGACTGGGCAAACAGCCTGGACCAGAATGCCACCTCTTGCTTTCGGGCCATTCGCGCCGCCCTACCGGCCATGATCGCGCGCGGCGGAGGCTCGATCATCAATGTTTCCTCGGTGGCCTCGTCGGTGACAGGTGTCGCGCGCCGCGCCGCCTATGGCGCCAGCAAGGCGGCGGTCATCGGCCTGACGAAGGCGGTGGCCCGCGACGTGATTCGTGACGGCGTGCGCGTGAACGCGCTCTGCCCCGGCACGACACACTCGCCCTCGCTGGAATCCCGGATATCCGCCACCGATGATCCGGAGGCGACACGGAAGGCCTTTACCGACCGGCAGCCCATGGGGCGGCTTGGCACGGTGGAGGAGATGGCGGCTGCAGCCCTCTATCTGGCCAGTGACGAGTCCGCCTTCACCACCGGCACCGTGATGGTCGTCGATGGAGGACAGACGCTGTGACGGGGATCGACGATACTCTGGGCGAGGTGGTTGGGCGCGTCTTGGCGGGAGACCTTGAGCGCTTCTGTCGCGATGTTCTGACTGCCGCCGGCGCCGACAAGGAAACGGTGGATGCAGCGGCCCGGGCCATGATGCATGGCACCCGGCTGGGGGTCGACAGCCACGGGGTGAGACTGCTCGACCATTACGTTACGGCCCTGACCGGCGGGCGCGTCAACGTCCGGCCGGACCTGCGCCTCACAAACGAAATGGGCGCAGTGGCGACACTGGACGCGGATAACGCACATGGAGCCTATGCCGCCTATAGCGGGATGGATCATGCAATACGCCTGGCCGGCACCAACGGGATCGGGGCCGTCGCCATCCGCAACAGCTCTCATTTCGGCCCGGCCGGCGCCTATGCCTTCGCCGCCGCGAAGGCGGGCATGATCGGGATTGCCATGTGCAACTCCGACAGTTTCGTGCGGCTGCACGACGGGGCCCAACCCTTTCACGGCACCAACCCCCTGGCCTGCGCCGTCCCGGCCAACGGTGGCTCACCCTGGCTGCTCGACATGGCCACCAGTGCCATCACCTACAATCGCATCCAGCTGTTCAAGAGCCTAGGCCAGGACCTGCCGCAGGGCACGGCCTCCGATGCCGAGGGCCAGGACACCCAGGACGCAGAGAACGCCAGCATGCTGGCTCCGCTCGGCGGCAGTTTCGGCTTCAAGGGCGCCGGCCTTGCGGGCCTGGTGGAGATCTTCAGCGCCGTCCTGACGGGCATGCAGCTCAGCTTCGACATTGCCCCCATGGCCGGTCCCGATTTTTCCACACCGCGCGGCCTCGGCGCCTTCGTCCTGGCGATCAAGCCGGACGCCTTCGTCGACCAGGCAACCTTCGAGGCGGGGATGGCCCGATATCTGGAGCAGCTGCGCGCCTCTCCCGCACGCAATGGGGCCCGGGTCATGGCACCCGGGGATCGCGAATGGCAGGAAGTCGACCGCCGGGCCAGGAACGGCGTTCCGCTCGACCCGGCAACGAAGGCGGCCTTCATGCGCCTATCCGAGAATTTCGGCATTGCGATGCCGCAAGAGGTGGCGGCGGAAGCCTGAACCACCCCGGTTCAACCGGCACTGTCGCCAGATAACAAGAAGAGAGGACAGAAAAGGAGGAAATGGAGATGAAAACGCTTTTCAAAGGTCTATCGACGCTCTGCGCCGCCGCGGCGGTCACCATGACGTTTTCGGCCGCCCAGGCACAGGACGAATACACCCTGCGCTTCAATCACGTACTGGGGCCAAGCGAGCCCTTCCACGAAGGGTTCCTGGACTGGGCCGAACGGGTCGAGGAACGCACAGACGGCGGCCTGACAATCGAGGTCTTCCATAGTGCTCAGTTGGGAGTGGAAGAGGATATCATCGAGCAGATCCGCCAAGGGGCAAACATCGGCCAGAACACCGATGCCGCGCGCCTTGGCAACTACGTACCGGGAATTGCCGTGGTCAACGGGCCCTACTTCCTGGACTCGATGGAACAGGCTTTCGCACTTGCCGACTCGCCCACCATGCAGGAGTGGCAGCAGGAGCTCGCTGACGAGCACGGTCTGAAGGTCGTCTGCTTCGACTGGGTGCAAGGTTTCCGGCACTTCTTTACCAACGAGCCGATCAAGACGCCTGAGGATCTCGACGGGCTGCGCGTCCGTACGCCCCCGGCACCGATCTGGCAGGAATCGATCCGGGCCCTGGGTGCGGAACCGACGGCCATGAACTTCACGGACATCTATCCCGGCCTGCAGCAGCGCGCCGTGGACGGGGCCGAGCTGGTCTATCCCAACATCACCGCGGCCGACCTGAACGAGGTTCTCAGCCATGCCAACGAAACGGGGCATATCCTGCTGGTGAACTTCCAGGTGGTCAGCTCCCAGTGGTTCAATGACCTGCCGGAGGACTACCAGACCGCCCTGGTCGAAGAATGCCGCACAGCCGGTCAGGAAACCTCAAAGGTGGTGAAGCAAGCCGTCGAGGAGGCCAAGGCCGAGGTCATCGATCGCGGCATGACCATTGTCGAGGATGTCGACATGGAAGCCTTCCGCGAAGCCGGCAACCAGGCCTATGAAGAGCTCGATCTGATCGAGGCCCGCGACAAGGTCCAGAGCGAGCTTTCAGACTGATCGCGCCTGGCAACAAGAACCTGAGTTCCGGCGAGGAGGACTGGCATGCGAACCATCTATGACTGGATGCTGCGCATCGAGGCGATCCTCGCCGGAACTTTCCTGCTCATCATGGTGGCCATGATCTTTCTGGGCGGTGTCGCCCGCATGCTTGGCCATCCGCTCAACTGGACAATCGACCTGGCCACCTGCTCCTTTGCCTGGGGCTGCTTCCTTTGTGCCGACATTGCCTGGCGGCGGGATACACTGATCTCGATCGATTTCCTGTCAAGCCGGCTGCCCCCGCGCCTGTCACGAGCGATACATTACCTGAACCATGTCGTCATCGCCGGTTTCCTGGTCTATGTGATCTTTGCTGGCGCCTGGCTGTCCTGGGTCAGTCGGGCGCGCAGCTTCCAGGGCATTCCCGGCGTCAGCTATTCCTGGGTGACCGCAAGCATCGTGGTGGGAGGGTTGCTGCTTCTGCTCACGACCCTGCTGAAGATTGCGCGTTCCCTGCGTGAGGACGAACTGCTGCCCGGCGACCAGCGACTGCGAGGGAGATAACAATGCTGATTGTCGCCGTCGCCTTTGTCGTCTTCCTGCTTCTGGGCATGCCCATCGTCTTTGCCATCGGCATTTCCGGTGCGCTCTATTTCATTCAGAACCCGGAACTGCCCTTTACCATTCCGGTGCAGGTCACGGTCTCGCAGACCCAGAATTTCGCTTTGCTTGCCATTCCGCTGTTCATCATGGCGGGCAACCTGATGAACCGGTCGGGAATCACCGACCGCCTGCTTGATCTGGCTTCGGTCATGACGGGACACCTCAAAGGCGGCCTGGCCCAGGTTTCGGTTGCGCTTTCCGCACTGATGGGAGGCGTTTCGGGATCGGCCATCGGCGATGCAGCCATGCAGGCGCGCATGCTCGGCAGCGGCATGGTGGAACGCGGCTTCAGCCGCGGCTTTGCCGGTGGCGTGCTGTCCTATGGCGCCGTCCTGACCCCGATCATCCCGCCCGGAATCGGCATGATCCTCTATGGCACGATCGGCCAGGTCTCGATCGGCCGGCTGTTCGCCGCCGGTTTCCTGCCGGCCTTCCTGTTGTGGCTGGCGCTGGGTCTCGCCATCCGGATTACGGCCGGCCGCCGCGGCTATCAGCCGGAACGGAAGAAAGCGGCCAGCGCGCCAGAGATCGGTCGTGCCGCCATCGCCAGCATCTGGGCGATCCTCTTTCCGGTCTTCCTCCTGCTGGGATTGCGCATGGGCGTATTCACGCCCTCGGAGATCGGTGCCTTTGCCGTCCTCTATGCGCTGTTCATCGGCATTCTGGTCTACCGGAAAATGAAGGCGAAGGATTTCCTCGAGGGGTTGGACGCAACACTCGCCGATGTCGGCTCCATCATGTTCCTGATCGCACTCTCGGCGATCTTCAGCTACGGCATCGTGATGGACCAGGTGCCCCTGGCGGTCTCGGGTGTGATCACCGGGCTGACGGAGAATCTCTACGGCGTCATGATCCTGGTAGCGCTTTCGGTGCTTGTTGTCGGCTTCTTTATCGACGCCACCGTGTTGATCATCATGCTCACTCCGATCTTCCTGCCGTTGATCGAGCAGCTTGGCGGCAACCCGGTGCATTTCGGGATCGTGTTCATCTTGGCTGCAACCATCGGCAATTTCACGCCACCTGTCGGAGCAGCAATGTATGCGGTCTGCTCCATCATGAAATGTCCCGTGGCAGAATACACCCGGGAGTCGATCCCGCTCTTCCTGGCGGTCTCGCTTGTCACGCTTCTCCTGATCTTCCTGCCCGGTGTCGTCCTGTTCCTGCCCAGGCTCATTTTTGGATAAGCAGAGGGATCAGCCTCAGGCTTCCGGAGATCAGTCCACCTGAAGCCGCCGGCGCACCAGGCGCAGCAGCCCGCCAAGGACAGGCAGGCGTTCATAGAGCTGTCCGGCGGCGTCCCAGTGATCGATATGCATCTGCACACGCCCATCGTCGGCCAGGAGGATCTCGCTCATACCCTCGATGCACTGCTCGGAACCCTGTTTGCGCCGGTAGATCATGCTCCAGCGCAGGTAGGCCGCCCTGTCGCTGCAGGCCAGGTCATGCACCTCGAAACGCACGTCGTCCAGCAGGTCGAACATGTGCCGGAAGGCCCGCTCCATAAGCGGCCGTCCGATGAAGTCGTTGAAGGGGTCGCGGAAATGAACCTCCTTCGTTACGTACCGGTCCAGGTCGGGCAGCGTCTCGGGCGAGAGTGCCTCGAAGTAGGCGGCATAGCGCCGGGCCGCCGCCAAGCGATCTTCAGTGTTCATGATGTCTCAGCTTCCGGACGACGCAGCATGCGGGCCGTGACGGCCAGCTTCAGGGGATACGGCAGGATGCGCAACAGCTTCACCATATAGGTGAAGCGTCGCGGAAAGGTGATCTCGAAGCTGTTCCGCGACAGCCCCTTGTAAAGCGCGCATGCGGCATCCTCGACGTCCATCAGGAAGGGCATGGGGAAATCGTTCCGGTCGGTAAGCGGCGTGCGCACGAAGCCCGGATTGACCACCTGCACCGTGATGTTGTCCGGCTTCAGTTCCACACGCAGGGCCTCGCAGAGATTGATCAACCCGGCCTTGGTCATGCCATAGGCCGAGGCCTGGGGCAGACCGGTATATCCGGCCACCGAGGCCACCACGGCTATGCGCCCGGCCCGACGCGCACGGAAACGTTCGATCAGAACCTCCAGGCAGTGGATGGTGCCCATCAGGTTCAGATCCACAAGCTTGCGGAAATCCGAAGCCTTGAATTCGTTCGCAGGGGTCGGCTGATGCGTGCCGGCATTAAGGACCGCCTGGTCGACAGGCCCAAGTTCGCTCTCGATCCGCGCCACCGTTCGGTTCACGGCCTCCGCGTCGGTCACGTCCAAGGGATAGGCGACAACCCCACCCCGGGCGCCCGCGGCCTCGCTCACCAGACTGTCCAGTTTCTCGGCAGAGCGGGCCGAGACGGCAACGCTCCAGCCATCGCGCGCCATCTGCAGCGCCAGTTCCCGGCCCAGCCCGCTGCTGGCGCCAGTGATCCAGGCGCATTTCGCAGCTTCGCTCATGTCCACTCTCCTTCTTCGGCATAATCCAGGCTATCCAGGAACATCCGGGCTTGGCTCTGCATGTCCGTCAGCTTCTGCCGCTTCATGCGGTTCAGCGCGCTCAACGGCATCGCCATGCGGGGATTGCTGTGGAAGCGTTGTTCATGCCGCGCGATGAAATCCCAATAAAGGTAATTGAAGGGGCAGGCGTCGTCGCCCGTCGCCTGTTTCACGTCGTATCTGCAGTGCCGGCAATAGTCCGACATGCGATCGATATACTTGCCGCTGGCGGCATAGGGCTTGCTGGCCATAAGGCCGCCATCGGCATGCAAGGCCATGCCATGGGTGTTGGGCAGTTCCACCCATTCGTAGGCATCGGCATAGACCACCATGTACCAGGCATTTACCGCCCTGGGATCCAGTCCGGCCAGCAGGGCAAAGTTCCCTGCCACCATCAGGCGCTGGATATGATGTGCATAGGCATTGGCACGAGTCTCGCCGACCACCTGGTGCAGACAGTTCATCTCGGTCTCGCCCGTCCAGTAGAAGGCCGGCAGCGGCCGCTTGGCCGCCAAGGCATTCAACTCTGCATAGCCTGGCATCTCCTGCCAATAGAGGCCGCGCACGTACTCGCGCCATCCCAGGATCTGCCGGATGAAACCCTCGACGGCATTCAGGGGCACCCGTCCCGCTTGCCAGGCTTCTTCCGCCCGGCGGCAAACCTCCAGCGGATCCAGGAGGCCGATGTTTATGTAGGCCGAGATCATGGCATGGAACAGGACCGGCGCATTCTGCTTCATGGCGTCCTGGTAATCGCCGAAGGACGGCAAGCCGTGATCCAGAAAGTACGTAAGGGCTATGTCGGCCTGATCCGCCGTGACCGCCAGGTCAAAAGGCTCAAGCATCCCGAAATGCCTGTCGAACTCTCGCCCAACGAGTTGCAGGACTTCGCGCGTGATCCCATCCGACTCAAAACTCGGGACCTTTGGCAACGCGATGTTTTGCGGAAGGGCCTTGCGGTTCTCCCGGTCGTAATTCCACTTGCCACCCGCCGGCCGGTCCCCTTCCATCAACAGCCCCGTTTCCCGGCGCATTTCTCGATAGAAGTGCTCCATGCGCAGGGACTTGCGTCCTCGGGCCCAGCGGGCAAAACGATAATGGGAACAGATGAACCGCTGGTCTTCGCGGATTTCAACCGGAATGCCGAGTTCCGCCTCCCAATCCTCCATCTCTGCGCGCAATCGCCATTCCGAAGGCTCGGTTACCACCAAGCGGGAAATACGCAACTGCGCAACCGCGGTTCGTACCGCTTCCAAGAGATTCGCATGGACTGGCGGCTCATCGTAGCGGCGATATATCAGCTTGTGACCTTCGCTCTCCAGGCGTTCGGCAAAATGGCGCATGGCCGAGAAAACCAGGGCAATCTTCTTCTGGTGATGGCGAACATAGTTGGCCTCGGCCTTCACTTCCGCCATCAGGACCAGGTCGTGCTGAGGTTGTGCATCCTGGAGGCTGGAGATATGAGGTGAGAGCTGATCCCCCAGAATCAGGCGCAGGCAACGGTCCATCGAGATGATCAATCAGGTGCCCGAGCGGCCATCGACGCCGGCCGAGGAGAGAGGCGTACGCAGATAGCGCACCGGTTTGCCGCGCGCCTCGAACTCCAGTCCGCTCCAGCGCCCTTCCCGGTCATACCAGATATCCAGGTTCAGATCGCCGGTGACACTATAGCGGGTGGCCTCGACCGATCCTTCTTGCGTGTCCAGGTTTTCACGGCCCTGTTCGTCCACCTGCAACTCGACAATGCGCCCGAACTGTGTATCCAGAAGGCGTTCGCGCTCCATGGCATCGGGGTTCCAGTAACTGGTTGTCAGCATGTCTGCCGGTGCAGTGAATTCCCCTTCCTCGCTGGAGTTTACCTGCAGGCCATCATCCGTAGCCTGGACTTCCACCTGATACTGCGTGCCGTCATCATCGGTTTCGCTGGACAATGAGACCAGCTTGCCATCCTGCCAGACTTCGTGGTTTCGGTGGCTGTAGCTGTAAACGGGAATGAAGGCCAGGTTGACCTCCAGTTCGATCTCGACGAAGACATGCAGTTCTTCGCCATGCTCCTCGAATCGCAGGCTGTGGGTGCCGATGTCATTGCCATCGCGCCGGACCTGAAAGTCCAGAGTGTTCTCCTCGGGAATCGCGGCGAACACAGGAGCCACGACCAGGGTCAGCATCAAGGCCAGACCGCCCCAACGGCGTGCACCAGCGGTGGCCTGCTTCAATCTACATCCAGACACGGCGAATTCTTTCCCATCTCGGGTGGATCGCAGGCCGTTCACCGTTTTGGCAAGCCGGCCTCGTCCAGCGCGGTCAGGATCGACCCGCTTTCCGACCGCTCTTTACGCAGCCGGTTGCCGTCTGGATCGCTTCAGTCTTTCAAGGAGATCAGCCTCTGCACAGAACGTCAGTCTTTTCCCTGCAAACGCTTCTTTACACGCCCGGTCATGCGACCGGCAAAGCGCATAGGATTATCCGAAGGCCGGGTCTGGGAGGCCTGCTCTTCCCAGTCCTTGCGCAGCGTCTGGCTGGTTTCCACCATCTTCGGCTGCACCTGACTCTGATAGACGTCCTTGGCCTTGGCCCGCACGCGAGGGTCCGAGGCAGCGCGGCGGGCGGCGCGCATCAAGAAGCTTCTGACAAGGGTCATGACGGTTTACCTGCTGCCTTTTCTGTTCCTCCACTCCAATATAGTGCGAAAAGGAACAGCTGTAAAAGAGGCAGAAAACTAGACTGGAACCAGATCACCCGGACTCTGCCAGGCATCCGGCAATCTGCTGTCCCAGGTTGCGCATCAGTTGATAGTAGGCAGATGGCCCTGGATCAAGGACAGCGCCCAGCGGGTCCAGCTCCGCTGTGCGCACCTCAGTGCCTTCGATCAGGCTGGAAACCAGACGCGGCTCGAACTGCGGCTCGCTGAATACGCAGACCGCTTCCAGCTGCTCCACCTTCTCCCTCAGCTCTGCCATGCGGCCCGCGCCTGGCTGGCGCTCGGGGCTCAAGGTCACCGAGCCGACGGCATTCAGACCAAAGGCCTCCTCGAAATAGCGATACGCATCGTGGAAGACGATGTACGGACGGTCGGCAACACCACTCAGCTGCTCCTTGAGTTCAACCTCCAACTCGTCCAGATCCTTCAGGGCTGCGTCCGTGTTTGCGTGATAGGCCTCGCTATGCGCCGGATCGACCGCGATCAGGGCATCCCGAATGGCCGTCAGCATGGCAGCTGCATTGTCCGGCGACAGCCAGATGTGCATGTCATAGTGCCCGTGTGCATGTTCTTCACCGTCGGCATATCCCCCGCCGTGGGAATGCCCGCCCTCGTCATGGTCGTGGTGCCCATCGTCGTACTGGTCATCCTCATGGCGCCCGTCTTCATGATGGGTGTCCTCATGGTGAGCATGCGTCTCGTCATGATCATGATGGCCGTGGTCATTACCGCTCGTATGATGAGCGTCGTCATGGCCGTGGTCGTGGTGATCCCAGGTTCCCTCACTGCGGTTTTCCAGAAGATGGATCCCTACGCTCTGCGACAGAGGGACGACCCGGGCATCGCTGCTCAGGGATTCGAGGGATTGCGGCAGGAAGGACTCGAGCGATTCCCCCACCCAGAAGACGACATCGGCCTGCTCCAGGGCCCGTGCCTGGGAGGGACGCAGGCTGTAGCTGTGGGGCGAACCGCCCCCCTCGACCAGCAGGTCAGGCGCACCCACGCCCTCCATTACCTGGGAAACCAGGCTATGGACCGGCTGAATCGAGGCCACCACCTGGGGTGCATCCTGGGCAGACAGAGGGCTCGAGAACAGGACGACGCTCGTCAGGACGCCACCGAGCAGGCTGTGTTTGAGACTTTTCATTGGGCTGGTTCATTCCGGTGTTCGAGGAAGATGCCGCTGCCCAGTCTGGACGGCGGCAGCGCGATTCCAGAAGTGTTATATTATAACATATTTATCTCGACAAGCCTGCTCTTTTGTCCTATTTCTCGCCCGTGACAAGGATTCCATGCCATGCCGTCTAACGATCACGATCATGACCGCTGCCTGAACGAAGCGCTCGACCGCGTCCAAGCCGTCTGTTCCGAGCGCGGTCTCAAGCTGACCGAGATGCGCCGCCGTATCCTGGAACTGATCTGGACCAGCCATCGCGCTTACGGCGCCTATGACCTGCTCGAAATGCTGCGTGCCGAACGTGGGCGGGTCGACCCGCCAACGGTTTACAGAGCGCTTGATTTTCTGCGTGACCAGGGCTTCATACACCGTATCGAAAGCCTGAATGCCTTCGTTGGCTGTCCCCTGCCGGATCGCAGTCACAATGGACAGTTCTTCATCTGCGACGACTGCGGAACAACACTTGAAGCCCAGGACAACAGCATCTCCAAGGCCCTGCAACGCAGTGCCGAGGAACAGGGCTTTCGCGTACAGCAGAAGATCGTGGAGTTGCGCGGTCTCTGCGCAAACTGCCGAACGGACTGAGACGATTCCCATGACCGACAATCCTTCCCTGCTGGTCGAGACTTCCGGCCTCGGCCTGGCTCTGGGCGGCCGTCAGATCCTGGAATCCATAGACCTGGGCATAGCGCCCGGTGAGATCGTTACGGTCATCGGGCCGAACGGCGCCGGCAAGACCAGTCTGCTGCGCATTATCCTGGGTCTGCAGAAGCCTGACAGCGGGAAGGTTCACCGACGTTCCGGTCTGCGCCTCGGCTATGTTCCCCAGCGCATGTCTGTCGGGCCGACCCTGCCCCTGTCGGTTCTGCACTTCCTGTCCCTGCCGGATCGTCAACCACGCCGAAAACGCCTGGACGCACTGAACGAACTGGGCATCGGTCATTTGGCTGATGCCCAGTTGCACAGCCTCTCGGGTGGCGAGTTCCAGCGTGTACTGCTTGCGCGCACGCTGCTGCGCGATCCCGACCTGCTTGTGCTGGACGAGCCGGCGCAGGCCATCGATTTCGTCGGACAGACCGAGCTCTACCAAATGATCGACCGAGTGCGGCGCGAACGCGGCTGTGGCGTGCTGCTGGTCTCGCATGACCTGCACCTGGTCATGGCCGCCACGGATCGGGTCATCTGCCTGAACCGGCACATCTGCTGTTCCGGGGAACCCGAGACCGTCAGTCAGCACCCCGAATACCTGTCCTTGTTCGGTCCACGCGCGGCCCAGGCACTGGCCATTTATCACCATCACCACGATCATCAACACGACCTGGACGGAGCACCGATCCAGGAAGATGGCACCAGCACCAAGCAGCCTGAGAAGCAGGAGAGCCATCATGCTTGATGATTTTCTCGTCCGCGCCTTCCTGGCCGGCGCGGGTGTTGCTCTGGTTGCCGGTCCCCTTGGCTGTTTCGTGGTCTGGCGACGCATGGCCTATTTCGGCGACAGCCTATCGCACACCGCCCTGCTGGGCATCGCACTCGGTTTCCTGCTGGGAATCGACTTGCAGTTGGGAGTCATGGCCAGTTGTATCGCCATGGCCATCCTGGTCGTCGGCCTGCAACAGCAGAAACGCCTGCCCACCGACACCCTGCTGGGTATCCTGGCGCATTCGGGTCTGGCTCTGGGCCTGGTGGCCATCGCCTTCCTGGACCGCCTGCGCATCGACCTGATGGGCTATCTCTTCGGTGACATACTGGCGGTTTCCACCACCGATCTGGCCTGGATCTACTCTGGCGCCACCCTGGTCCTTGCCTTGCTGATTTTCTTCTGGCGCCAGCTGCTGTTCGCCACCCTGCATGAAGACCTGGCGCGCGCCGAAGGCGTTCGGGTCCTGCCGCTGCGTTTGCTCCTGATGCTCACCATGGCCGTCACCATTGCTGCAGCCATGAAGATTGTCGGCGTCTTGCTGATTACTTCGCTCCTGATCATTCCGGCCGCTACCGCCCGCCGCTTTGCCACCACGCCGGAACAGATGGCAGTCATGGCAGCTGTTGCCGGTATCCTCTCAGTGGCCGGAGGGCTTTGGGGCTCCCTGATCTATGACACGCCCTCAGGACCCAGCATCGTCGTCTGTGCGCTGCTTCTCTTTCTGCTCAGCCTCGGTCTCGGCGGTCTGCTGCGCCGGGCCTGATTCCGAATGCGCCTGGGCCTCCTTCTGCTCGAAGGCCCTGAGGCGCGAATCGAGCAACTCACCGTGGCTTTTCAGAATGGGGTGCGCAAAGGACGTCAGGTGCGCGGTGATGCGCTTGAAGTCGCGCAGGATATCGAGGTGCAAGGCACTGGTCTCAATGCTCTCCATCTGGCCGTGGCGCAGACGCTCCATGTGACGTTCCGAGGCGTCCTGCTCCCAATCGCGAATCTTGTCCTTCTCGCGCACTAACTGGCGCGCCATCTCGATATCGCGGCTGAAAAAGACCGTCATGGCCAACTGCATCTGGGCAACCACCAGGCCATGGAACTCCTTGATCTCCTGCCAGCCTTCCTGGGAGAACTGCAGACGGTTGCGCAGGCGTTTGCTGGCCGTGCGCAGCAGATTCTTGTCGATGACGTCCCCAATATGCTCCAGGTCCGTCGTCATCGCCATGATGTCGAAACAACGCTTCATCTCGTCTTCCGACAACTGATTGCGCATGACCTTGGCGACGTAGAGCTTGATGGCTTCGTGCAGCCGGTCAATGTCGTTGTCACGCCGACTGATCGTATTGATGGATTCCTGCTCGTTCGCCTTGAAGGCATCCATGGTCTGCCGCAGCATGGTTTCCACTAGGTCCGCCATGCGCATCATTTCGCGCGTGGCACAAGCCAGCGCCATCGAAGGCTGGTCGATCACCGACTCATCCAGAAACCTCGGTTCGACACGCTCCTCGCTGAGTGATTTCTCTTCCGGCACCGCCTTTTCCAGAAAGCGTGCCATGGGCCCGATAAGCGGCACGAAGGCCAGCGCCAACGCTATGTTGAACAGCGTGTGGAAGTTGGCCAGCTCACGTGCTGGATTGTCCTCCAGCATTCCGAGCCCGGCCGATATGGGCTCCAGAAACGGCAATACAATCAAGGCGCCGCTCAAGCGGAACAGAAGATTGCCTATGGGCAGGCGCTTGGTCGTGGCATCCCCTTGTGCGGTCAGGCCGATCATCACCAGGCCCGAACCCACATTGGCGCCCAGTACCAGCGCCAGGCCCAGGGTTCCCGGAAAGACACCGGACATCGACATGATCAGCAGAACGATGGCGGCACTGGAATGTGACAGCCAGGTCAGCAGCGCCGCTATCACAAGGGCCAGAACCGGCTGGCCGGACAAGCTGTCCAGGACCGTCTTGACCAGTTCGCTCTCGCGCATGGGCTCGGTCGCCTCGACGATCATGTTGAGCGAAAGAACGATCAGGCCGAGCGCCAGGATGATCCGCCCCAGGTTGCGCAACCAAGCGAACTGCCCTGCCGAAAAGGCCAGGAAGCCGGTGATCAGCAGTCCGGGCGCCAAAAAAGAGATGTCGAAGGACAGGATCTGGACCACGACGGTGGTGCCTATGTCGGCGCCCAGCATGATGGCCAGAGCTGGGGCCAGCATCACCAATCCCTGCTGCAGGAAGGTCACGAGAAGAAGCGCCGTGGCTGTTGAGCTTTGCAGCGCGGCTGCAACACCGGTGCCCGTCACGCAGGCAAGCCAGCGGTTCTGGGTGGCGCGTGAAAGATAGCGGCGGAAATCCGCTCCGAAAGCCTCGCGGACATAATGGGACACCATCTTCGTTGCCCAAAGCAGAAGGGCAACGCTTCCCAAAAGATTTATGAGCCAAAAATCTTCCGACATCGTCAGAGGCGATCAACACTATTCCAACGGAGAGACGGGTAACCTGCCGGGCGCAGCCGACAGGCAACTGTCATGAATGTGAAACACAATCTCACTATGTCAGACAATTCAGATTTGTCCATTGCCCAGCGGGGACATCGTACACGTGCCAAAGCCGGACAAGCCGGCCATGACGACACGCAGCTGGGAAATCAGCTCCCCCCTGACAGCAACTGCCCGATCTTATCTGCAAGGTCAGAGCGGCGATAAGGCTTGTGCAGGACCCCGAACCCGTCTGGCAGGTCTTTTTCATCCTCAGCAATTCTCTCCTCAGTGTAACCCGAGGTGAACAGGACCTTCAGGCCAGGCACGTGTTCCTGTGCCTTTTGTGCCAGCTGCCGCCCATCCATGCTGCCGGGTATGACGATGTCAGTGAACAGCAGGTCGAAATCCGGTGCTGCTTCCAGCGCCGCCAGCGCCGCCGCGGCATCGCGCACCGCAACAACTTCGTGGCCCAGGCTTTCCAGTTGGCTCTCAGCATAGCTACGGACCAGTTCGTCATCCTCCACCACCAACAGCTTGCCGCGTGCGCTCAACTGACTTCGCGGGTTCGAGGACGGCACCGAAGCATGCAGTGCTGCCTCTGTCGAGCGCGGCAGGTACATACGGATCGTGGTGCCTTTACCCGGCCGGGAATCGATATGAACATGGCCTTGCGACTGGCGCACGAAACCATAAATCATGCTTAAGCCCAAACCACTCCCCTGCCCGATGTCCTTGGTGGTGAAGAAGGGCTCGAAGGCACGCGCCTCGACCTCGGGCGACATGCCCGATCCATCGTCGGCGACGGCAATCATGACATAGTCGCCGACAGCTATTTGCAGGGAGTCAGCCGTTTCGGCGCCGAAGGCGACGTTCGAGGTCTCGATACGGACATGACCTCCGGCAGTCATCGCATCACGCGCGTTGATGACCAGGTTCAGCAAGGCCACCTCCAGCAACACCGGATCCACGTAAGTCATCCAGACGTCTTCGGAAAAATGGGTGGTGATCTGGATATCCTCACGGAGCGTGCGCTGGAAAAGCGCATCGAGCCCAACCACGAGATCGTTGGGATTCACCAGTCTTGGTTCCAGGGTTTGCCGACCGGCAAAGGCCAGCATGCGCCGGGTCAACTCGGATCCGCGCTCGGCTGCGTTGGCCGCCGTCTCCGCCAACTCACGCAGATAGGGATCCTCCAGGCGATTCCCCAGAACCTCGGTATTGCCAAGGACTATGGTAAGCAAGTTGTTGAAGTCATGCGCCACTCCACCCGTTAGTTGTCCCAGGGCCCGCAGGCGTTCTGACTGGATCAGTTCCTCCGCCATCTGCCGGCTGCGCAACATACGGCCCACGTGATCCGCCACGCCATCAATCAGATCGCGTTCTTCTTTCAACAGGACAGCTTCGCCCCGTCCCCGCGCCTCTTCGGCATCGCGCGGACCAGCCTCGATGATGCCGATCTGACCGTAAACACCCTGTATGGCAGCCATGTAGCTGGCCGCAGGCCTGGACCAATTGCGAGAGGGACAATCTTCCCCCTCTACCTCGATACGTACAGCCGGTGTGTGCAGTTGGATCAAGCTGTTTTCAAGCACCTGCGCGATGTCCCGGCAAATCTCTGTCGACGGCCGGGAACGGTTCGACGTCAATTCCATCACGTCATAGAGGCATCGCAATTCGGTCATGCGCTCGCGCAGTGTCAGACGCAGGTGTTCGATGGATTCGTTGAGCTCCTCCATCTCCTTGACGCTGGTCCTGCGCCGCGCAGGTGCAGAGAAATCGAGATCGGCGATGCGGCCAACATCACTGGCCAGACGCTCGACAGGCCGTGCCAGGGCCTTGCCTGCCAACCAGACAACAGGGATCACCAACAGCATGACGACACCGAAAGTCTGCAGCAGGCGCGCGCGCAGTTGTCGCGATCCGGCAGCCAGCTCCTGCATGGGCGCTGCCATCACGAAGGTGGTTCCGCGTCCGTTCAGGGGCACCAGTGTGGCCAGCCAATCCTGCTCCTCCACCGTAAGAGTTCCGGTAAAGTCTTCCTGTAGCCCCTGGCTTCGCTCTGACAGGGCGGTCAGGATCGGAGCACCAACCCTTTCTGCCTTAGGCAGGGCTTCGAGTGTACTCATATCCTTGCTGGTCCCGCTGCGCACCACGTTCCGTAGGCGTTCGATATCGCTATAGGCCAGGACACTGCCCTGCGGATCCAGGATGGCAGCCTCGGTTGTGGGGGCATTGCGCCCCGTCAACAGACTGTCCGACAGTTCCCACAGGGATAAGTCAACACCCGCCACTGCACCCGATTGGGCGCGCCGTGCCGCTGTTATGCCGGGCTCCCGGGTCGTGAAAAAGACATAGGGCATGGTGACGATGGTTTTGTCGCTCTGCCGTGCTTCATTGTACCAGGGGCGCTGACGCGGATCGAAGTCGTAGTCCACCTTGTTGCGAACTTTGATTATGTCCAGCGCGCGATCCAGGAATTCGAAGCGCGCGCCATCTCTGTCTGCCCATTGTGCCAGCCATTCGGCCTCGTCGGGCGCATCAAGCTGTTCCTCGTGGCGTCCAACGGGACGCAGCAACAGGAAATCGCCATCAGGCCACCCCACATAGGCGGCAGAAACGCCGGGTACAGCCCGCAGCACTGTTGCCAGGGCATGAAACTGCTGGCCGCGCTCCTGCTCATCCCGGGTTTCGATTATTGGGTTCGATGCAAGCGAATCGGCGGCCGAGCGGGCCGTGTCCTGCAACTGGTGCAATTTCAGCAGCGCAAGCGCTGCGCTTTTGTGAAATGAAGTGGAAACCGTTTCGTCCACAAGCTGCTGGCTGCTGCGGCTTGCAACCGTCCCCAGCACCAGGCCCAGAAGCGCAAAGAGGAAAAGAAATAGCAGGATGATATTCACGCGCAACGGGATGCGAAGTCCCGCCTTCCGCGCGTGCCTGTCGCCTCTTGCGCTCGCTCGTGCCATTCCCGCTGCCCCACTACCCGAGGCAGCGAGAGCCCTGCCTGCTCCTGATTGCCTCCGGTTGCCCGGTCGCACCGGCTGCCTGCCAAGCGACCTTTTTCTTGCAGACCAAGTTATACCAGCCCTTTTCACAAGGCTAGCGCGAACATACTGGTTCACAACCTTTGAGGTCGCCGGGACCACGTGAGCAAGCCAAGGGCGCAGGCTATACAGTATTGCGCGTAACCGGCGAGCCGATAGACTGTGCCCCTATCAAGACACAAGGCTTGAAGCAGCTATCAAGCAATCGATGTGAAGGGTATCATGCCGGACGTTGCAACCCCACCCGCCATACCGACCGAATCCTTCACGGATGCCGAGGCTGCGGCAAATCGCATCCGCGAGATTTATGAACGCAACACAGCCTTCCTGCGGGAATGTTTCAAAGCCTACCTGAGCGGCGATACACAGCTGCAAGCCAGCCGCGCCACCTACCCTTTCGTGCGGGTGGCCACCACCTCCCATGCGTTGGTCGATTCCCGCTATGCCTATGGTTTCGTTTCACGACCCGGTATCCACGAGACGACTGTGACCCGGCCCGATGTTTTCGGGAACTATCTGCATGAACAGATTGCCTTGCTGATGGAAAACCACGAGGTCGAGGTTCAGATCGGCGAGTCCGACGAGCCGATCCCGGTACACTTCGCCTTCAAACGGGACATCAACCTGGAAACCGGCCCCCTGCAGCAGGATCCGGACGCCATAACGCAGCCTTTGCGGGACCTGTTCGACGTTCCGAACCTGGCAGGCATGGATGACTCCATAATCAATGGAACACTGGAAACCGATGACAATGCGCCCCAGCCCCTGGCCCTGTTTCGGGCGGGCCGGATCGACTATTCGCTGCATCGCTTGCTCCACTACACCGGCACCAGCCCCACCTGGTTCCAGAATTTCGTGATCTTCACCAACTATCAGTTCTATCTCGATTCCTTCGTGCGCATCGGGCGTGAGCGGGTCGAGCGCGGCGACCCCGGCTGCCTGGCCTTTGTCGAGCCGGGCAACGTGGTAACCCAGCGCAAGGAGGGCGGTCGGGTCGAGACCACGGGACAGCCGCCCGAACGCATGCCTCAGATGCCGGCCTACCACCTGGTCGGCACCAACAATTCCGGGATCACGATCATCAACATCGGCGCCGGCCCTTCCAACGCGCGGACAATGACGGATCACGTGGCCGTCCTGCGCCCCCATGCCTGGCTGATGCTGGGTCACTGCGCGGGGCTCAGGAACACCCAGAAGCTGGGGGATTATGTTCTGGCGCACGGCTATGTGCGTGAGGATCATGTGCTGGACGAGGACCTGCCGACCTGGGTTCCGGTTCCGGCCTTGGCGGAAGTGCAGGTTGCGCTCGAGAAAGCCGTGGCCGAAGTGACCGGCCTGTCAGACTATGACCTGAAGAAAGTGATGCGTACTGGAACCGTGGCCAGCGTGGACAATCGCAATTGGGAGCTGAGCGAACACAAGGCCGTCATGCGCCGGCTGTCGCAGTCGCGCGCCATTGCTCTGGATATGGAATCCGCCGCCATTGCAGCCAACGGCTTTCGCTGCCGGGTTCCCTACGGCACGCTGCTCTGTGTTTCCGACAAGCCCCTGCACGGAGAGATCAAGCTGGCCGGCATGGCCGGGGAATTCTATCGCCAGCGCGTGGACCAGCACCTGGAGATCGGCCTGAAGGCCCTGGAAAGTCTGCAGAGCCAGGAACGCGAACGCCTGCATTCCCGCAAGCTGCGCAGCATCACGGAAGTCGCCTTCCAGTAGAATCTGCCCGCAACTGTATGGCCCGAAACGTGAAAGGCCCGGTGCGCCTCTATTCGGAGCGCACCGGGCCTTCGTCTGAACTGCTTTTTCCGTCAGGCCGCGGACGAGGTTTCGTTGGCGCGCTTCATTGCCTCTTCGATCATCTTGCGGGCCTCGGCATCATCGCCCCAGCGCTTCACCTTCACCCATTTCTCCTTCTCCAGATCCTTGTAGTGCTCGAAGAAGTGCGTGATCTGGTCCAGCAGAATGTCCGGCAGCTCGGTGTAGGTATGAACATCACTGTAATAGGGATGCAGCCGGTCGGAAGGCACGGCCAGGATCTTTTCGTCCTCGCCCTTTTCATCCTCCATGATGAGCACGCCGATGGGACGGGCCGACACGACGGCGCCTGGCAGGATCTGCCGACGCGAGACGATCATCACATCGATGGGATCGCCGTCGTCCGACAGGGTGTGCGGAATGAAGCCGTAGTTGCAGGGATAGTGCATCGCTGTGTGCAGGAAGCGATCCACGAAAAGCGCCCCGGAGTCCTTGTCCAACTCGTACTTCACCGGCGAGCTTCCGATCGGAACCTCGATCAGAACGTTGCAGTCTTCCGGCGGGTTCTCGCCGACGGGAATTTTGTTGATGTCCATCTTCTACTCCGCGATTGATCGCTTGGAATTCCAAATGGCGTCACAAGGAACATCGAGCCCTGGTCACGTCAAGGAAAGTTTTGCAGTGCAACATCAAAAGACCCGGTTGAGATCGTGGACTCCAACCCTGTTTCACTCTACATGCGAAGGGTCGCATTGACCCAGAGGCTATAATATCAGGTAAGGCATGCCCGCAGACCCCGCGCAGAACAATTCTTCACCTCCTCCGCCGCCAAGTCAGCCGGCCCTGAACATGCCGCGCACCATCATGATCCTGCTGCTGGTCATGGGCGGAGTCAGCCTGCTGCGCGCTGTCCTGCCGGCAAACCTTGATTATCAGTTCATCGTCTGGTTTGCGCTCTATCTTTTCGTGAATGGCCAGTTCATCTGGGAGCGACTCTACAGCCTGGTCACCTCTGTCTTCATCCACGAGGGACTGCTGCATCTTCTGTTCAACGGTTTCTGGATCGCCACCATCGGTACTCTGGTACAGAGAACGCTGAACGGCCGGGATTTCCTTCTGCTCTTCCTGGGCAGCGCGATTGCCGGGGGCATCCTCTTCGTGGTGTTGAACTGGGGCGTAACCGCCATTGCTGTAGGAGCTTCGGGAGGCGTCTTCGGCCTGCTGGGCGCCTTCGGGCATATCGGCGTGGCACGCCCCTGGGAGGACAGGCCGACGCGCTGGCGCAAGCTGGCAGTCTTCACGGCGGTGATGATGGCCATCAACATCGCCTATGCCATGCTGGGCGGCGTGGGTGGCTCCCAATCGCCCTCCATCGCCTGGGAAGCCCATGCTGGTGGCTTCTTTGCCGGCCTGTTCCTCTATCCCTGGCTATTGAAACGCCAGCTGGAACGCTTGGAGAAATCCCGTTTCCACGTGGTGGACTAGCCGCTATAGGCACGCCAGACGAAAGACAAGCCGATGACCACCAGAACCAGCAGCACCACGGTCTGGAAGCGTGCCTGCGAGACGAACCTGCGCACCCACTGCCCCAGGAAGACACCACCGAAGACCGGAAGCACTGCGAAGGCAGACAGCAGAAGCTCGTACCAACCCAGGATGCCGTGCAGCGCTAGCGCGGTATAGAGCGGAAAGGAATTGATCAGGAAGAAGATCGATATCGCGCTGATGAAGAAGGTCTTCTCCAACCGCAGGGCAACAAGATAGAGCGCAAGAGGCGGGCCGGGCAGATTGGAAACGCCCCCCAGTACCCCGGCCCCGAAACAGACCGCGAGACCCACCGGCCGCTCCTGGGAAGGCTTCAGAGTGAAGCGCGGACTGGACAGGGTCAGCAACGCCATGCCGGTTATGGCAATGCCCAGCAGCAGGTAGAGCAGTTGGGGATCCAGAGAGATCAGGAGCTGCACGCCCAGCAGCACGCCCACGACCAGGGCCAGCATGACCGGCCAGAAACGCTTGATGACACCCAGGAAATAGCCCCCCTGAAAGGCCTGGACCAGGTTGCTCAATATCACCGGCAGCGAGAGAACCGTAATAGCTTCCGGCACGGGCATCATGTAGGCCAGCACGGGTAAGGCCACCAACGGCAGGCCCATGCCGATCACGCCCTTGACGAAGCCGGCCAGGAGCAATCCGCAGAACCCGGCGATATAGAGGACAAGTGTATCGGCTGTCAGGGGCTCCATGGGAATTTGCCGTGCTGTTGAGAAAGGCGGGCCGGGCGAGAAACCGACAGCATAAGCTTTGCGCCCGACAGGAAAAGCCCCTTGCCATGGCGTGACGACGCGAAGAGCGGCTCAGGCGCCACCGTCCGGAATATCCAGTTGGTCGCGGGCCACCGCCAGGACAGCATCGGCCCCCTCGCCAGCAGACAGTCGCAGCCAGTCGATGTTGCCTGGATCGTATGTCAATTGCTTCTCCAAGACGGAAACATCCGCATCCGAGCTGTCGTTGCGCCGGGCCCGGACCCTGGCCTCCAGCGTTTCACGGGGGGCTTCCAACCAGACCCCCTGGAAGGTCGCGCCGGCGGCATCGGCCAGGGCCTGCAGGCGGTTGCGCTCCTCCGGCCTGGCCCAGACCGCATCCGCGATCACGCTGTGGCCTGCCTGCAGTGCTGTCTCCGCTTCGGAAAACAGGGTGTCATAGACCTGTTCGTTCATGCTGGGGCTGTAGGCCTCTGCAGGCAGCTTCGTTTCCGGGGCCACGTCATTCAAGCGTTTGCGGATCACGTCGCTGCGCAATTGCAGGGCTCCGGGGACGCGCCCCAGATCCGGCGCCAGCCGGGCGGCCAGCGTCGATTTTCCGGTGCCCGAGAAGCCGCCCACTGCGATCAGCCTGGGTCTGTTGTCGGGACGCAGGAAGTCCAGGGCCAACGCAAAGAATCCCTGGGCGGCAGCTGCCAGCTTCTCAGCTTCTTCAGGCTCGTCCTGGCCTTCAACTGCTGCAGCCGTCACCTTTGCACGAATGGCCGCCCGCACGCTCAGCATCAGGGGCAGGGCTTGCAGAGCCTGCGGCTGCCCCATACGGCCGAAGTAACGGTTCATTGCCAGGTTGGCCAAGTCAGGGCGCCCCCGGTTGACCAGGTCCATCAGCAGGTAAGCCAGGTCATAGACGACATCGATGCCGGCAATGCGCTGACTGAACTCGATGCAGTCGAAGGGGGTCGCGTGTCCTTGCCAGAGCACCACGTTCCCCAGGTGCAGATCTCCATGGCATTGCCGTACCCAGCCGTCCGCACGACGCCGGTCCAACAGGTCCGCAACATGTCCCAGGCTCTCACGGCTGCGCGTCGTCAGATCCGCCACGGCCTCAGGACTGAAGGTTTCGGACAGGGCCTGCATGTCCTGAGCATTCTCCTCGATCACATTGCCCAGGCCCTCGGCCCCACCGTAAGGTTCGGACAAGCGCTCGGCCTGCTCATGCAACTCATAGACCCGGTCGACCAACTCGACGACATGCTCCCGGGTCAAGCGGTCCTGCTCGATCAGATGGTCGAACATAAGGTCTTCATCGAAACGGCGCATCTCGATGACCCACTCTACAGGGGAGCCGTTTCCGTCGATCTCCAAGCCGCCATCTTCGCTGCGGTTTATCGAATGCACACCCAGGTAGATGTCCGGCGCTGTCCGGCGATTGAGCTCGACCTCGCGCCGGCAAACCTCTTCGCGGGCCTCCAGGTCGGTGAAGTCCAAGAAGGAGTAAGCCACCGCCCGCTTCATCTTCCAGGCGCGATTTTCGGTCAGGAAGACATGTGCCACATGGGTCGTGACATGCCGGACGGCTTCCGAGGCACCCTCGTGGTTTTCCGGTGCCTTCAGGAAGGCAACCACCTCTTCCTGCAAGCTTTCCCTGTCTTCTGTTTCCACGACAGATGCCCCTTTATCTGTAGGTTCATTCCTATGTAGTGACGGCTATTCCCGCCTGCCCTGTCCCTCATGCAGTCCACCCCTGCAGGATTGGCACTTACCCCGTCTGTCGAAACAGGGCTACAAATCCAGGACGGGAAGACGATAGAACAATCCATTCGCCTTCGGGGGCTCCATGTCAACGCAACTGCAATCTGTCAACGCGCTGTCCATCGCGGCAGCCAACCGCAGGGGCATCTTCTGGATGCTGTTCGCGGTCTTCCTGTTCGTCAGCATGGACGCCATCGCCAAGACCCTGTCACAGAGCTACGACGTGGCCCAGATCGTCTGGGCACGTTACACCTTCCACGTCCTGATCATGGTGGCACTGCTGAACCTGCGTCTGCCGGCCCTGCTGTACACGCGGCGTCTGCCCTTGCAGTTGTTCCGCTCGCTGATGTTGCTTGTGACCACCAGTCTCTTCTTCCTGGGAATTTCCCATATTCCTCTGGCCGAAGCGGCCGCGGTCATGCTGGCGGTTCCCCTGATCGTGACGGCCCTGTCCATGCCGCTGTTGGGCGAGCCCGTTGGCATTCGTCGCTGGACCGGTGTTTTCCTGGGCTTTGCCGGGGCCCTGATCATCATCCGTCCGGGCAGCGATATCTTCGATCCGGCCACGCTCTATGTCCTGGCCGCTGCCTGCACCAATGGCCTCTACCACATCAACACACGGCAACTGAGTCAAAGCGAAGCGCCCATGACCACGCTGACCTACAGCGCCCTGGTGGGAATGATCGTGATGTTCTTCGTGGTGCCCTTCTTCTGGACCACGCCCGACCTTTGGGGATGGGTCGGCCTTATCTCCATCGGTGCCATTGGAGGCGCCAGTCACTTCTGCATCATCAAGGCCTACCAGGCCGCAGCTGCGGCCGTGGTCGCCCCCTTCAACTATTCGAACATGCTCTGGGCCACTTTCTATGGCTTCCTGCTGTTCGGTGACCTGCCCGACGGCTTTACCGTGCTGGGGGCAGCCATCCTGATTGCCAGCGGACTCTACGTTTTCTACCGCGAACAGAAGAAGCAGGCTGCAGTCCAATAACTTCCTGACTGTGCTGTATTCTTTTTCGCCTGAAGCCACTTGAAAAAGTTTCAGGACGGTCGTACATACAGTTCGCCTTAGCACTCGCCGAATGGGAGTGCTAGCAACTCTTCTCTTAAACACGTCAGTCTCTATTGGGAGGACGATCTATGAAGTTCAGACCGCTTCATGACCGCGTGGTGGTTCGGCGCATCGAGGAAAACGAGCGTACCGCCGGCGGCATTATCATTCCGGATACGGCCAAGGAAAAGCCGATGCAGGGCGAAGTCGTCGCCGTCGGACCCGGTGCGCGCAATGACAAGGGCGACCTCGTCGCCCTGGATCTAAAGGAAGGCGATCGAATCATTTTCGGCAAATGGTCCGGCACCGAAGTCAAGATCGACGGTGAAGACCTGCTGATCATGAAGGAATCCGACATCATGGGCATCCTCGAGGGCAAAAAAGCCTCGAAGAAGGCCGCTTAACACGAAGGACGACAAGACATGTCTGCCAAGGAAGTCAAATTTTCACAGGATGCACGCCAGCGCCTGCTGCGCGGTGTCGACATCCTGGCCGATGCGGTCAAGGTGACGCTCGGCCCCAAGGGCCGCAACGTGGTCCTGGACAAGTCCTTCGGCGCACCGCGCATCACCAAGGACGGTGTGACGGTCGCCAAGGAAATCGAGCTTTCCGACAAGTTCGAGAACATGGGCGCACAGATGGTGCGCGAGGTTGCCACCAAGACCAACGACATGGCCGGTGACGGCACCACCACGGCCACCGTTCTGGCACAATCCATCGTGCGTGAAGGCGGCAAGGCCGTGGCCGCGGGTCTGAACCCCATGGACCTGAAGCGCGGCGTCGACCTGGCCGTTGATGCCGTGGTCGCCGACCTGCGCAAGCGCGCACGCGACATCAGCCAGAACTCCGAGATCGCACAGGTTGGCACCATCTCGGCCAACGGCGACAAGGAAATCGGCGAGATGCTGGCCAAGGCCATGCAGAAAGTCGGGAACGAAGGCGTCATCACGGTCGAGGAAGCCAAGTCGCTCGAGACCGAGCTCGAGGTCGTCGAGGGCATGCAGTTCGATCGCGGCTATCTCTCGCCCTATTTCGTCACCGATGGCGAAAAGATGCGTGTCGAGCTTGAGGATCCCTATCTACTGATCTTCGAGAAGAAACTGTCCAACCTGCAAGCCCTGCTGCCGGTCCTCGAATCGATCGTTCAGTCCGGCAAGCCCCTGCTGATCATTGCCGAGGACGTCGAGGGCGAAGCCCTGGCCACTCTGGTGGTCAACAAGCTGCGCGGCGGCCTGAAGGTCGCGGCCGTCAAGGCACCGGGCTTCGGCGATCGCCGCAAGGCCATGCTCGAGGACATCGCCGTCCTGAGCGACGGCCAGGTTGTCTCGGAAGATCTGGGCATCAAGCTTGAGAACGTGACCCTGGATATGCTGGGTCGTGCCAAGAAGGTGACCATCACCAAGGACGAGACCACCATCGTCGATGGTGCGGGCAAGAAGAAGCAGATCGAAGCCCGCGTCAATCAGATCAAGGCGCAGATCGAGGAGACCTCCTCGGACTACGATCGTGAGAAGCTGCAGGAACGCCTGGCGAAGCTGGCCGGCGGCGTTGCCGTGATCCGCGTCGGCGGCTCCACTGAAACCGAGGTGAAGGAGAAGAAGGACCGCGTTGACGACGCCCTGCACGCCACGCGCGCAGCCGTCGAGGAAGGCATCCTGCCGGGTGGTGGTGTCGCCCTTCTGCACTCGCTGTCCGCATTGGACAAGGTGAAGCCCCTCAACAACGACCAGAAGGTCGGCATCGACATCATTCGTCGCGCCCTTCAGGCACCGGTTCGCCAGATCGCACAGAATGCCGGTCTGGATGGGGCTGTTGTCGCTGGCAAGCTCGCCGAATCGAAGGACTACAACTACGGTTTCGATGCTTACAAGGGCGAGTACACCGACATGGTGAAGGCCGGCATCATCGACCCGACCAAGGTCGTACGCACGGCCCTGCAGGACGCAGCCTCCATCGCTGGCCTGCTGATCATGACCGAGGCCATGGTGGCCGAGAAGCCTGACTCCAAGAAGGCTGCGGCGGGCGCCGGAGCTGGAATGGGTGACATGGACTTCTAAGCGGGTTGCCAACCTGAAAAGAAGCTACGGGCCGGCATGGCAACATGCCGGCCTTTTCTTTGGCGTTGGAAGTTGCCCTCTTCAGCCCCAATATCCGGAGTCAAATGCACCTTTCAGCAAGGATGATATGACATGACAGCCGAAAAGCAGAGCGACCAATTCGACCTTTCCCATCTGACCCCCGAACAGCGGGAAGTCACCCAGAACGAGGGAACGGAACGCCCCTTCACGGGCGCACTCTACAACGAGAAGCGTCTAGGAACTTACACCTGCATTGTCTGTGGAACACCGCTGTTTTCCTCGCAGCACAAGTTCGAGAGCGGAACAGGCTGGCCGTCGTTCTGGCAACCGATCAGCGATGACGCTGTCGGCACCAAGGAGGACCGCAAACTCTGGATGAGCCGTACCGAAGCGCACTGCACGAACTGCGGCGCCCATCAGGGGCATGTTTTCCCAGATGGTCCCGAGCCCACCGGGTTACGCTACTGCATCAACTCCGCCGCCCTGGACTTCATCCCTGAAGCACAGGAGGACTGAGTCCATGAGTGGCGCCGAAAGGCACCAAGACAGTTATCCGAAAAATGCTCTGGTGACAGGTGCAGGCCAGCGACTCGGACAGGCCATGGCTCTGGAATTGGCCGCCCGTGGATATCGCGTTGGCCTGCACTACAACAGCTCCCGTCAAGCCACCGAGAGAACCGCCGAGGACATCCGCCGCAACGGTGGAGAGGCCATTCTGTTCCAGGCTGACCTGTCCCTGGAAGAGGAAACAGTTCAACTGGTCGAGGACGTGGATCGTGAACTCGGACCTCTCGGGGTGCTGGTCAACAATGCGGCTACCTTCGTGCGCGATGAATGGGACGACACGACTCGAGACAGCTGGGACCTCCACATGGAGCCCAATCTGAGAGCACCCTTCATCCTGACCCAGGCCATGGCCCGCAACCTGCCCAATGACAGCGGCGGTCTGGTCATCAATCTGCTGGACCAGCGAGTCTGGAACCTGACTCCCCACTTCATCAGCTACACACTCAGCAAGAGCGGCCTCTGGACCCTGACCCGAACCCTGGCCCTGTCCTTGGCGCCACGAATTCGGGTCAACGCGATCGGCCCTGGACCGACCCTTCCCAGCCCCAACCAGACCCAGGCGCAATTCGATGCCCAGGTCCGAAAAGTCCCCCTGCGTCGGGGCCCCGACATGGACGAAGTGAGGAACACGCTGGCTTTCCTGCTGGGTGCCGGTTCGGTAACCGGGCAGATGATCGCACTCGATGGCGGACAGCACCTCGGTTGGGGGCAAGTGAACTGACTTTGTCGCTTGACTCACCGAAAGTTTTGCACATCGCCCAAGGAAACCAGGCGGTATCCCGTTTGAGCTTAATATTCTTCCTAAGTGACAGTTTCATGAAGATTGACAAAGGAAATAATTTTTAAAATCAATAAGTTAATATTGTGACTAAAAAATAGGCAATCTATAGAAAGTCTTGATTCTCTTGGGCCTCAGCTTTGACAAGACGAAGATAACCACAGAGTTATCCACAGATTTCGTGGATAGCGCCCGCAAGCCCCGAGATTCCGCCCGATTCCAAAAAATCGGGCCTGTGAAGGCTTGCAGGACTCCAACCGTCGGTCCCAATTAGAACGGACCGAAAGGCATTCTGGAACCCGGATCCGACCATTCATGGCAAAGGCAAAAGGCAACCGACGTATCAAGGACCCCTCGGCCGGTGGGAAGCGTGCACCGCAGTTCCATGACGACGCCTCCGAATCACTGGGTATTACTGGAGCGACTCCGGGGCTGGCCGAAGCGGGCATGTCATTCGAAGGTCAGGCCCAAGCCGAAGGTGAAGCCTCCCTGACCCAAGGCGTCGCAGTGCTGGAAAAGGCCGTGAAGACGCTGCCGGAAAGTCCCGGTGTCTATCGCATGCTCAACCGACGCAATGATGTGCTCTATGTGGGCAAGGCAAAGAATCTGCGCAAGCGGGTCTACAACTACACCCAGATTGCTAAGCAGCCGCGGCGCCTGCAGCGCATGATCGCCGAAACCTGCGGACTGGAGATCGTGCGCACCAACAGCGAGGTCGAGGCCCTGCTGCTGGAAAGCAACCTGATCAAGCGCTTCATGCCGCGTTACAATGTGCTGCTGCGCGACGACAAGTCCTTCCCCTATATCTATCTTGGCAGCGATCACGATTACCCGCGCCTGACCAAGCATCGCGGTGCCCATGAACGCGAAGGCAACTATTATGGACCCTTTGCGTCAGCAGGCGCCGTCAATCGCACTCTGACCGCACTGGAAAAGGCCTTCCTGCTGCGCTCCTGCTCCGACCACGTCTTTGCCAATCGGACACGCCCCTGCCTGCTGTATCAGATCAAGCGCTGCTCGGCCCCCTGTGTCGGCCGTATCAGCCAGGAGGACTACGCACAGCTGGTCCAGGCGGCCCAGGACTTCCTCTCCGGCAAGGACAGCGCCATCCAGGGTGAATTTGCCCAGCTCATGCAGCAGGCCTCGGAGAATCTGGATTTCGAGACGGCGGCCCGCTACCGCGACAGGATTCGCGCCCTGGCTCACATCCAGTCCAACCAGGATGTGAATGTGGAAGGCGTAAATGATGCCGATGTCATAGCCCTGCACCAGGAAGGCGGCCAAAGCTGCCTGCAGGTCTTCTTCTTCCGGGCGGGACGCAATTACGGCAATCGCTCCTATTTTCCGGGCCACGACAGCAACCTGGACCCGACAGAGGTGCTGGGCGCGTTCCTGGCCCAGTTCTATGACAACAAGCCTGTGCCCGCTCTGGTCCTCCTGAGCCACGAGCCCTCGGAGAAGGATCTTCTGCTGGAAGCGCTCGAGTTGCGCGCAAACCACCGCATTCGCATGCAGGTGCCGCAACGCGGGGAAAAGCGCAAGCTGGTGGACACCGCCCTTTTGAATGCCCGCGAGGCCCTGTCACGCCGCCAGGCCGACATCACCGCCCAGAGCCTGCGCATGGAAGAACTGGCGCGGCTGCTCGATCTCGATGCCCCGCCCGAACGCATCGAGGTCTATGACAACAGCCATATCCAGGGCAGCAATCCCTATGGCGTGATGATCGTGGCGGGCCCCGAAGGCTTTCGCAAGAACGCCTATCGAAAGTTCTCCATTCGCACGCTGAAGGACAAGGACAGCGTCGGCGACGACTACGCCATGATGCGCGAAGTCCTGACACGGCGCTTTTCCCGCGCCATCAAGGAAGACCCCGACCGCGAGGGCGGACAGTGGCCGGATCTGGTCCTTCTAGATGGAGGGCGCGGTCAATTGGGCGTGGCCGAAGAGGTCTTCGCCGAACTGGGCATCGAGGATATGCCCGTGGCGGGTGTGGCAAAGGGGCCCGACCGGGATGCAGGACGGGAACGTATTTTCCTACCGGGCCGCGCACCTTTCCTGCTGACGCCGGATACACCGCTGCTGCATTATATCCAGCGCCTGCGCGACGAAGCTCATCGCTTCGCCATCGGCACCCACCGTGCCGGCAGAAGCAAGAGCCGCCTGACCTCAAGCCTGGATGATATTCCGGGGATCGGGGCCAAACGCAAGAAGGCCCTGCTGCTCCACTTCGGCTCGGCCAGAGCAGTGGAACAGGCAGCCCTGACCGATCTTGAAGCCGTGGAAGGAATCAGTCATGCCGTTGCCCGAAAGATCCATGAGCATTTTCATGCATGACCACAGCCGTCATTTTGCGTATTAAGGCAGAGGAACGCCACGCAGCGCCCCGGTTCCCAAGCAGAGCGGAGACTTCATGCTGACCAGCCTGCCCAATCTCCTGACCCTGGGACGAATCCTGGCCATTCCCGCTCTCATCATCCTGCTCTATGTGAACGAGCCAGGTACGCGCTGGGCTGCGCTGCTGCTGTACATCCTGGCCTGCGTGACCGACTGGCTGGACGGCAAGCTGGCCCGTTCCATGGGCGAGGTCTCACCGCTCGGACGATTCCTGGATCCCATTGCCGACAAGCTGCTGATTGCATCGATCATCATCATGCTGGTGGCACTTGGCGACATCAGCGATTTGTCTCTTCTGGCCGCAATCATCATCCTCTGCCGTGAGATCCTGGTCTCGGGCCTGCGCGAATACCTGGCCGAGCTGCGTGTGCCCATGCCGGTCAGCCGGCTGGCCAAGTGGAAGACCATGGTCCAGATGACGGCACTGGGTGTCCTGGTATTGGGCCCGGCCGGACCGCCCCTGCTGATGCTCCCTGTGGTAGGCGACCTCTTGCTGTGGATTGCGGCTGCGCTGACCCTGATCACGGGATATGATTACCTCATGCGAGGAATCGCTCACATGAAAGCGCATTGAGGCAAGACGGACAGGATGTCGTGTGAGAAGAAGCTAATCGGACTGGCGGGCTGGAGCGGCAGTGGCAAGACAACGCTGCTTTCGAAGCTTCTGCCCGAATTGACGAAGCGTGGCCACAGGGTGTCCACGATCAAGCATGCCCATCACAAGTTCGATGTGGACAAGCCGGGCAAGGACTCCTGGGTCCATCGCCAGTCAGGCGCCAGCGAAGTGCTGATCTCCTCGAGCCAGCGCTGGGCCTTGATGCATGAACTGCGCGATGAACCCGAGGCCACGCTTGATTCTCTGCTGGCCCGGCTCTCACCGGTCGATCTGGTAATCGTCGAGGGTTTCAAGCGTGAGCCCCACGACAAGCTGGAAGTTTACCGCCCCGACCTCGGCAAGCCCATGCTGGCCGCTGAAGATCCCGACATCGTTGCCCTGCTGACCGACAAAGTGATCGACTCGGAAGGGCTGCACGTAGGTCCCCAGCGCCTCGACCTCAATGATATTCCGGCGATAGCGGACTTCATCGAGCGCCACTGCGGCCTGGAGAACAAGTTGAAACGGGAAAGCCTTCATGGCCCAGCTGAGTGACGACTGCTTTGCACACGGCGGGCCGCTCATGCGCTTCGACAGCGCGCTTGAGTTGCTCACCCAGCGCCTGGCAACGGTCACCGAAACCGAATCCTTGCCGCTGCAGCAGACCCTGGGACGCATCCTTCGCCAGGACCTTGTTTCTCCCCTGGACGTACCGCCAGGCGACAACTCGGCCGTCGACGGTTATGCCCTGCGTCATCAGGACCTGGACTCAAGTCAGGACACCCGTTTGCGACTGGCCGGGCGCGCCGCGGCTGGGCACCCCTGGCAGCAGGAGGTCCAGCCCGGCACAGCGGTGCGCATCTTTACCGGCGCTCCCATGCCACCGGGCGCCGATACCGTCATGATGCAGGAGGACTGCAAGGAAGAGAATGGCTGGGTTGAAGTCCGCCCCGGCATCAAGCCAGGTGCCAACCGCCGCCTGAGCGGAGAGGACATCAGGACAGGCACGACAGTTCTGCCGGCCGGGCGCAGGCTGAGCGCCGTCGATCTGGGCCAGGCCGCTGCCATAGGACAAAACGAACTTGTGGTTTCCCGCCCCTTGCGTGTTGGCCTGCTTTCGACGGGCGACGAACTTTGCGAGCCCGGCGAGACGCTTGCGCAAGGACAGATCTATGATTCGAACCGGCAGGTCCTGGCCGGCCTGCTGCAGAGCCTTGGCTGTGTGGTGACGGATCTGGGAATCCTGAAGGATGAACGTACATCGCTGGCGAAATCCCTGGAAAGCACAGCTGCACAGCACGATCTGATCGTGACCTCGGGCGGTGTTTCCGGCGGCGAAGAGGATCACGTGAAGCAGGCTGTCGAGCAGGCAGGCGGCCAACTGCATTTCTGGCGCCTTGCCATCAAGCCAGGCCGGCCGGTGGCCCTTGGGCAGATCGCACGTGTGCCCGTGATCGGCCTGCCCGGAAACCCGGCAGCGGTTGTGGTGACTTTCCTGCAGCTGGCGCGCCCCCTGATCCTGCAGCTCATGGGGGGACCCCCCCAGCGCCCGCCGCAGTTTCCTGTCACGGCCAATTTCTCCCATCGCAAGAAGAAGGACAGGCGGGAGTGGCTGCGCGTACACATAACCCATGACCAGAACGGCTTTCCCATGGCCGAGAAGTTCGCGCGCGATGGTGCCGGAATCCTCAGTTCGCTTGCCGAAACCGACGGCCTGGCTGAACTGCCGGAAGACTTGACCAATCTGGAACCCGGGACCACGCTGTTCTATACACCTTACAGTGCGCTCTTCCACGGTTGAACGGCACAAGGGATCTCGGCGTGAAACTGCTATATTTTGCCTGGCTGAAGAACAAGATCGGGGCCGACAGCGAAGAGGTCACACCTCCGAAAGAGGTGGTTGACGTCGCCAGTCTGCTGGAGTGGCTGCATGGCCAGGGCCCTGCCTACGCCGAGGCGCTGGGGGACCGCCGGCGTATTCGCGTTGCCGTGAACCAGGAATATGCTCGTCCCGACACGCCCCTGACCGAGGGCGATGAGGTGGCGCTTTTCCCGCCCGTCACCGGGGGCTAGCATCCATGACGGTACGGATCCAGGAAGAGGATTTCGATCCGGGGAGTGAACTCGAGAAGCTGACAGGCGGGCAAACCGCCATTGGCGGAGTGACCTCGTTCATCGGATTGGTACGCGACATGGCCGGGGATCAGCCCGTCACAGGGATGACCCTGGAACATTACCCCGGCATGACGGAAAAGATGCTGGAACGCATCGAGGCCGAAGCCCACGAACGCTGGCCCCTGAATGCCAGTCTCATCATTCACAGAGTTGGCCCTCTCGAGGCCGGTGACCGCATCGTGATGGTGGCCACCGCCAGCGCCCATCGCCAGGCGACTTTCGACTCCTGCCATTTCCTGATCGATTGGCTGAAGACCAAAGCCCCCTTCTGGAAGGCAGAGCGGACACGCGAAGGCCAGGAGCTCTGGGTGGAAGCCCGTGAAAGCGATGATGAGGCCAGCGAACGCTGGAACCGCTGAAACAGGAAGCGGCGGATCCCGGAAGGATCCGCCGCATGGATTTTCTGCTCGATGTGAGCCTGCTCAGGCTGCACTGGTGGAGGTCTGAGCCGCCATTCCGTGGGTCCGATTGACCAGGGCATCGTAGTCCTTCATCAGGTTCAACGTAATTTCCCCGGGCGTGAAGCTGTAGTTGTCGATTTCCTTGACCGGAGTCACTTCCACAGCGGTGCCGCAGATGAAGACCTCCTGGGTCTTGGCAAATTCTTCCGGCATGATCGCGCGTTCGATCACCTCGTAGCCACGCTGCCGCGCCAGATCGATGACGGTCTGACGCGTTATGCCGTTCAGGAAACAATCCGGTGTCGGCGTGTGCAGCTTGCCGTCCTGGACCAGGAAGATATTCGCTCCTGTGGCTTCGGCCACCTGCCCGCGCCAGTCCAGCATCAGGGCATCGTTGAAACCCTGCTGCTCGGCTTCGTGCTTGGACAGCGTGCAGATCATGTAAAGACCGGCGGCCTTGGAATGCACGGGGGCTGTACGCGGATCCGGGCGCCGGTACTTGCCTTCGGTCATGCGGATACCTTCAAGGCGCGCTTCCGGCGAAAAGTAGGTCGGCCACTCCCAGGCTGCTATCGCCAGGTGGATGCGCGTTTTCTGAGCCGCCACGCCCATCATCTCGCTGCCGCGCCAGGCGACCGGACGGATATACCCATCCGAGATGCCGTTGGCCTCCAGAACCTCAGCTGCAGCCGCGTCGATCTCCGCGACGCTGTAGGGAATTTCGAAGCCCATGATCTCGGCGGACTTGTGCAGACGCTGATGGTGTTCCGTCGCCTTGAAGATCTGGCCACCATAGGCCCTTTCGCCTTCGAAGATACAGCTTGCATAGTGCAGGCCATGCGTCAGAACGTGTAGATTGGCGTCGCGCCAGGGCACCAGCGCGCCGTCGTACCAGATAAGACCGTCACGATCGTCGAAAGGAAGCATGGAAAACTGGGGTCCTTAGGCCCTATAAAAGACAAGCAAACATGGGCTCCCCTCTTGGCGGGGGTGAAACACGTACAGACTCTGTTACAGGATGTTCCGCCGATGAAGTCAAGCGCAGCGGACCAAGGAATTTCCTGCTACACATAGATTTTGTTAGATTATGTCACCAATGACCTTGAACAGGTAACAACTTTAGCCAATTAAGTCAATATGACTGACGTAAAAACCGCAATCAATCCCCTTTTCCTGCGCGAGGAAGAACTGCGCCAGGCCATAGAGCTTCTGTTCTTCGCCTATCGCGATTCAACGGCCGAACCCGACCGGATCCTGGCCAAGTACAATTTTGGCAGGGCCCATCACCGCGTCATCTATTTCGTCGGTCGCAACCCCGACCTGCCGGTCAGCGAACTGCTGCGCATCCTCAAGATCACGAAGCAGAGTCTCTCCCGCGTTCTCAGCCAACTGGTGGAGGAGGGTTTCATCGAGCAGAAGCCGGGGCACCACGATCGGCGCCAGCGTTTGCTTCGCCTGACCGAAAAGGGACGCAACCTCGAACAGCAACTGAGCGAAGCGCAGCTGGCGCGCTTCGCGCACGCCTATCGTGCAGCGGGCGCGGAGTCCGTCGTCGGCTTCCGAACGGTCCTGCTCGGTCTGATCAACGAGGAAGACCGGAAACGCTTTCTGGCCGACCGTGATTCCCAGCGCCTTCCGGGCGAACACTGACAGCATCTCTTGAATTCATGACAATGCATGACAATCAGGCTCATATCCTCGTCGTCGATGATGACAAGCGGTTACGCGAACTCCTCCATCGCTACCTGAGTGACCAGGATCTGCGTGTCAGCACCGCGGCGGATGCCGAAGAGGCCCGTGGCAAGCTTTCGGGACTGGACTTTGATCTGATCGTGCTGGATGTCATGATGCCGGGGGAAAGCGGATACGACCTGACCCGTTGGCTGCGCCAGCAGGAACGCCAGATCCCCATACTGATGCTGACCGCCATGGAGGAAGTCGAAAGTCGTATCACGGGTCTGGAATCCGGGGCTGACGACTACCTTTCCAAGCCCTTCGAGCCGCGAGAATTGATCCTGCGCATCAATGCAATCATGCGGCGCGCCGGCCAGGCCCAGACCGACAGTGGTGGCGACAAGATATTCTTCGGCGGTTTCTCCTTCGACCTGGCGCGATCCGAACTGCGCCGCGGAGAGGCCTATATTCACCTGACGTCGGCGGAAAGCTGCCTGCTGAAAGCCCTGGCCGAAACGCCGGGCATTCCGGTCAGCCGCGACCGCTTGGCTCAGGCCAGTCCGGAAATCGGCAACCAGCGCAGCATCGATGTCCAGATGACCCGACTGCGCCGCAAGATCGAGCCCGACAAGAAGACGCCGCGTTACCTTCAAACCGTCCGCGGAACGGGCTACGTTCTGATGCCAGATTGACCCAGCGCACCGTGCAGAAAGGAAGTCTCATGGAACGCCTTCCGGCCACGAGCACTCCGGACCGCCGGATAGCATGAGCGACGACCCCAAGAGCATACGCCGCCCTCGCGCCCTGGGGGGCGGACAGGCAGGCCGCCGGCGCACGCGCTTCAAGCTGAAGCGGCTGATCCCGCGCAGTCTCCTGGCGCGTTCGCTGCTGATCATCATCATGCCCCTGATCCTGTTGCAGGGCATATCGACCTGGGCGTTCTATGATCGGCATTATCAGTCCATCACCCGGCGCCTCAGCCAGGCCGTCGCCGGTGAAATCGCCTCGGTCATCGACGTTCTGGAACGCGAATCGCGCACCATGACCAACGTCCAGATGTTTGCCTTGGCGGACGCACACATGTGGCTCAACATGCGTCTGCTGCCGGATCAGGAACTGAAAGAGGTGGAAAACAAATTCTGGCCCTCTCTCCTGGACAGCCGGCTGACCCATGCCCTGCGCGAACAGCTCTGGCATCCCTATGTGGTCGATAGCCAAAGCCTGAAACATTACGTGGAGATCCAGGTGGATCTCGGCGACTCTGTCCTTCAGGTCCTGGTCCCGCGCCGCCGGCTTTTCAGCTCGACGATCTATATTTTCCTGCTTTGGATGTTTGGAAGCTCTCTGGTGCTTTCCGTCGCGGCAACCCTCTTCATGCGCCACGAGGTTCGCCCCATACGGCGCCTGGCAAAGGCGGCAGACAACTTTGGACGCGGAGTCGATGTCACCGGCTTCCGTCCCGAGGGCGCAACGGAGGTGCGCCTGGCCGGCACGGCCTTCCTGCAGATGCAGGATCGCATCAAGCGCCAAATCCAGCAGCGCACGGACATGCTGGCCGGCGTCAGTCACGACCTGCGCACACCGCTGACCCGCATGAAACTGGAACTCGCCATGCTGGGGGATGATGCCGCCACGGAAAGCATGCGTGCGGACATCCAGCAGATGGAGCGCATGATCGAGGGCTATCTGGCGTTCGCGCGTGGAGAAGGCAGTGAGAACCCGCAGGAATGCGACATCAGTGAAATCCTGCGTCAGGTGGTCGACGAGGCACGTCGAGACGGGGCACAGGTGGACCTGCACATTGAACACTCGATGCCGACCGTTGCCCGCAAGGAGGCGTTGCGTCGCTGCCTGGCCAATCTGATCAGCAATGCCCGCCGCTATGGAGGGAACATCTCGATCACCGGCCAGTGGTATCGCAAGGGCGTTCAGATCCTGATTGATGATGACGGCCCCGGAATTCCTGCGGAGAAGCGCGAGGATGTCTTCCGCCCCTTCTACAGGCTCGACAGTTCGCGCAACCCGGAAACCGGAGGCACGGGCCTGGGGTTGACGATCGCTCGAGACATGATCCGCAGCCAGGGCGGTGACCTGAAACTTGAGGGCGCACCCGGCGGTGGGCTGCGTGCCAACATCTGGCTGCCGGGCTAAAGCGCCCGGCGCCAAAGCATTTTAGCTGGTAACCTGCGGCTCAGTGCATGCGCGAGCCGTTGGGAACCTTCTGGTTGGGTTCAGCCAGGACAACGGCTCCGTCTTCATCGGCAAACCCCAGAACCAGGACCTCCGAAACAAACTTGCCAATCTGCTTGGGCGGGAAATTCACCACGCCCATCACCTGGCGTCCCACCAGGTCTTTGGGTGTGTAATGCTCGGTTATCTGGGCGGACGTCTTCTTCTCACCGACCTCTGGACCGAAATCCACCCACAGCTTGTAGGCGGGTCGACGTGCCTCGGGATAAGGTTCGCAACGCACCACCGTTCCGGCGCGTATATCGACCTTTAGAAAGTCGTCGAAGGTGATGTCGTCTACTTTTTTGTCTGCCATCTGTCGGGCCCCTGCCAGTTTACCGAAAAACAGACCAGCAGGGCCCCGGGTGCATGATGGCACCCGGGTTCTCTTCATTCACCACTGGCCTGAGACGGCTGGAACCTAGCAGGCCTCGCCCCGGGCATAAAGACACCCCAGACAGGCAGATGCAGGCCGTTATTTCTGTTCGCCGCGCTGTGTCTTTACCTCGTCAGACATCTTCTGGATCGTGCCACGCACTTCCTCGATGCTTTCCGAAACACGCTTGTTGATCAGGTCCTGCGCTTCGCTGTTGGACTTGGCGCCCATCTCGGCCAGCTCACGCATGTTGGCAATGGCCTTCTCGAACGCCTGGCGGCAGAGTTCGGCCTGTTTCGCCATGCGATCTTCTGGCGCGCCTGAAGCGGCCATTTCGTTCATGACCTTGCTGGCTTCTTCCATGGTGGTCTGGAAGATTTCGGCCTGGCGCTGGGCCATGGCCTGAGCGCCCTCATAGGCCACACGGTTGGCATTGGTGATGGCCTCGATGTTCTTGCGCTGAGCTTCCAGAACCTGCTGGGGATCAAACCCGGGCACCTGCCAATTCTCGGCCATGCGGGAAAAGTCCATCATCTTCTGGAAATCGGTATCCAGAAAGGGATTGCTGTAGGTCTTGTCTGACTTGGCCATGATCGTTCTCCTCAAGCCGTGGGTGACATTCTATCGCGCATGGTAACAAGTTATGCTGCGCCGCACAATAATGAATATTGTGCACCGCAACATAACTGTCAACCGGGGGCTCCTGCGCTGCCTTCCTGGCCTGCAGGCTGATCCTGTGTGGTCCGGGTCCGGCGTCGGCTGCGCAGACGCCCCAGGAAGTTATCCGCTCGTGCCAGGGCTTGATCCAGGGCGGCCATGGTCTTGGCCATGTCTTCGCTTCCATCCTTCAACCAGACCCTCAGAACCGAGAGATAGATTGCCGAAAGCCCCTTCACACGTACCACCCCGCGCCAGCCACCGGCCGACAGTCCTGCCGCTTCCAACATCCAGGCCATGGAACGCCCCAAACCTGGCAATGAACAAAGCGCGCTTACCGGCTGACAACGATAGGAATCGAGGATATTGCCGATTGCCGCCTTGTGACGGGACAACTCGTCGAAGCGGCGCATTATCACATCGAAGAGCCGGTCCCTGGCAGAGCCATCCATGTCTATGGCAGCGCTGTCCGCCAGGACGGCTGCATCGACTTCACGCGCATAGGCCGAGAGGATGGCCTGCTTGTTGCCGAAACGTTCGTGAATCGCTGCCAACGTCACGCCGGCCTCGCTGGCGATCTCGGACAGGCTTATATCCAGCCAGTCGCGTTGTGCTGCCAGCTTGAGGGTGGCGTCGATGATCTTTCGATTGGGATCCTGTTTACGGGTCGCCATAGCGTCACGCCTCCTTGTTCTCCCCAACAGGTAGGCACAACAAGGCCGGAATCCAAGTCAATCGCGGCGAATGTCGCTGTAGTCCGTTTCGGTCACTTTGGCCAATTCAGCAGGCGTAAGGCGAAAAACGGCGTTCGGCGTGCCTGCAGCCGCCCAGATCTCCGAATGAAGCTTCAGATCCTGATCCAGAAGGATTCTTGGCTGCTGGCTATGCCCAACCGGCGGGACGCCTCCAATGGCGTATCCGGTCTTCTCGCGCACGAAGGCTGCATCGGCCTTTGCCACCGCTTGCCCCAACAACTGTTCCAGCTTGCCCTCATCGACACGATTGACGCCACTGGCCACGACCAGCAGCGCCTCATCCCGCTCGGGCAATCGGAAGATCAGGGATTTGGCAATCTGGGCAACGCTGCAGCCGATCGCGCTCGCCGCCTCCTGAGCCGTACGCGTACCTTCTGGAAAGCTGCGTATGTCACAGTCCAGTCCATGTGCCGCCAGCGCTTGTTGAACGCGGCCAGCCGCCCGCGCCAGGATGGACATTACGACGCAAGCTCGCGGCTGCGCCGCGTGGCCTCGGCAATGGCCTTCACCATCAAGGGCTCCAGACCGTCTTCGGCCATAAGTACGGCAAGCGCCTCGACAGTCGTCCCCCCGGGACTACTGACATTCTTGCGCAGCTGTGCCGGGGTTTCCGAAGACTGGTGCACAAGTTCGCCGGCGCCCGTCACTGTTGCACGGGCTATGCGTTCGGCGACCTCCTTGGGCAGCCCGGCCTCTTCTCCCGCCTTGGCGAGGCACTCGATCATGTAGAAGACATAGGCTGGACCACCCCCTGAAACGGCGGTCACGGCATTCATCTGATCCTCGTCCTCGACCCAGTCGGCCACCCCCACAGCCGACATGAGTTCCTGGCAGAACTGGCGTTGCGTCTTGCCAACGGCTGCATTGGCCACCAAGACACTGACCCCGCGTCCGACAGCCGCCGGAGTGTTGGGCATGGCACGCACGATAGCCGCTTCATCGCCTAGATGGCTCTCGAAATAGTCGATGGTCTTGCCAGCCGCTATGGACAGGAAGACCGTATCCGGATTCACAAGGCCGCGCAGCTGTGGCAGGGCCTCGTCCATCTGCTGCGGCTTGACCGCCAGCATGACCAGCGCCGGTCTTAAATCCGCAGGCAACTCGGAAACTGCCCCCACATGATTGAGGGAGGCGGAGCCAAAGGGCTCCAGGGCGGCAGGATTGGGATCAACGATATAGACATCCTTCGCGTCGACACCGCGCTCCAGCCAGCCTGACAGCAACGCACCTCCCATCTTGCCACAGCCGATCAGCAGCAGCGGACCCGTAACCTTCATCTTGTCTTATGCCTCTCCAATCGTGTCCATCATGGCGGCCGTCAGGGCCTCATCAACCGGGCGGCCGCCCCACACCACCATCTGCAGTGCAGGATAGAGACGTTCGCATTCAAGCAACGCCGTGTCGAGCAGGTCTTCAAGCTGCTCGACCGATATGCCGCTCGTGCCACGCAAGGGAATGGTATGGCGGAACAGGATCGCGCCATCGTCAGGGCCATAATCGAAATGGCCCAACCAGAGACGTTCGTTTGCAGCGGCCAGCAATTCGAACACGGCACTGCGCCGGGTCGCGGCCACACGCGCCTCGATATGACACGAGAGATACATGGCGCCGACATCTGCCTGCCAGAGTGCGCAGACATTGTAGTCACACCACTGTCCAGCCACCTGGACGATCAGTTCCGAGTCGCTGGAGCGGTCATGAATCCAGTCATTGGCAGCAACCAGCTCCTCGAACAGATCGAGTGGATTGGCGGAAATACGGGACGGTTCGACAAGCAGACTCATGGAGTGCCTCCACTTTGCGCCCAGACGCTGATCCGGAAGCGATCAGGTATTTCAGGGCCTTGCCGGGGGTAGCCCTAGATGTCGTCAACCCGAGGGATCACCCCACCAGATATAGCGTGCCAAATTCCCTGAAGGGACGCAACACAGGATAGCGCTCAACTTGAGTCTTTCTTCGCCCCGGTCCTGCTCCTGCTTGTCGATGCGGCAGCACCGGACGTAGCTGAGGCGCTCTTGCCTGACGCTGAGCGAGTCGACGTCTTCTTGCCGGTCTTGCTGGCTGAAGACGGCTTTTCGAGTTTGGCCAACCTCGTTTCCAAAGCAGCCACGCGTTCGGCCAGGTCTTCCTGTTCCGCACGGGCCTTTGCCGCCATGGCCTCGACAACTTCATATTCCTCGCGCGTCACCAGATCCATGCCGGCCAGCATCTTTTCCAGGTGGGCGCGCAGCCGCCCCTCGGCCTCGGCACGAACATCGCTGGCGACACCTGCAGCGCCGCCGAACACCCGTGCCAGGTCATCGAACAGTCGATTCTGGGATTGCATCAACCGCACTCCTTCTTGCTCCCGTGACAGGCTCAGGGTAACGCAGGCGCGCGATCTTGCCACTGCCCTTTTCTTGCGTCATGGCGCCGCCTATAACAAACGGCATAACCGCTTGCTGAATAAGGATCGACGGACCGCAATGCAGGATCTTCTACTCTGGGGCGCACTTACCTTCCCGCAATTCGACCCCGTGGCCCTGGAGATCGGCCCGCTTGCCATTCGCTGGTATGCGCTTTCCTATATCGTTGGCCTGCTCGGCGCCTGGTTCTATTGCCGTTACCTGGTCACCGTTTCCCCGGCTGGCCTGACACGCGAAGCCATCGACGACTTCCTGCTGTGGGCAACGCTTGGCGTGATCCTGGGGGGCCGACTGGGATATGTGCTCTTCTATCAGCCAGGCTATTATGTTCACCATCCCCAGGAAATCCTCTACCTCTGGCAGGGCGGCATGGCCTTTCACGGCGGGTTGATTGGCGTGATTGTTGCCATCATTCTGTTCGAGCGCAAACGTGGCGTGGCCTTCATGTCCCTGACGGACATCGTTGCTTGCGCGGCGCCGATTGGATTGTTCCTCGGACGCATCGCCAATTTCATAAACGGCGAGCTCTTCGGCCGACCAAGTGACGTTCCCTGGGCGATGGTCTTTCCCGGCGGAGGACCGGAGCCACGCCACCCCAGCCAGCTTTATCAGGCTGGCCTCGAAGGCCTGTTGCTGTTTCTTCTGCTTTTCATCCTGATGCGTTTCGGAGCCTTGAAATGCCGGGGCCTGCTTTCTGGCAGCTTCCTTGCCGGCTATGGCCTGGCGCGTTTCATTGGCGAATTCTTCAGGGCTCCTGATGCCCACCTGGGCTATCTGACCGGCGGCCTCACCATGGGACAGTTGCTATCACTTCCCATGCTTCTCGCCGGCTTGGCCCTTGTGGTCTGGGCACGACGCAACTGCGCAGGAGACCGTGCCTCATGAGCAATGCGCTCTGGGATAGCCTCGTTCGGCGCATACGCGCGCAAGGCCCGATCACGGTTGCCGACTACATGAGCGAGGCGCTTTCGCATCCAGAGCACGGCTACTATCAAAAGCAGGATCCATTCGGTCACGCCGGCGACTTCATCACAGCGCCCGAGATAAGCCAGATGTTCGGCGAACTTATCGGATTGTGGTGCGCTGACACCTGGCAGGCCCAGGGAAGCCCCCAAGCCTGCGCCTTGGTGGAACTGGGGCCAGGGCGCGGCACCCTGATGTCCGATGTTCTGCGTGCCGCCCGGACTCTGCCTGAATTCGGGCAGGCCCTGGAGGTGCATCTGGTCGAAACCAGCCCGGTCTTGCGCCGCTTACAGCAGGAAAATCTGGCGGCGCAGACGCAACCAACCTGGCACGAAGGTCTCGAGTACCTCCCGCGCCGCCCGGCTTTCTTCCTGGCCAATGAATTCTTCGATGCCTTGCCGGTTCATCAGTATCAGCGCAGCGAAACCGGATGGCATGAACGCCTGGTAGGCCTGGAGGATGACGGCCAGAGCCTGGCGTTCGGCCTGTCAGGGCCGCTGCCGGACTCCCTGTGCCAGGATTTTCCCGATTGCAGCCCGGGCGAAGTTGTGGAGGTTTGCCCGGCGGCACGAAGCTATGCGGATATCATGGCACGGCATGTCTGCCGGTATGGAGGCGCGGCCCTCTGGATCGATTACGGTCATGACCGCACGGCTGCAGGCGACAGCTTGCAGGCCGTGAAGCAGCACAATTACCATCCCGTTCTCACGGATCCGGGCGAAGCCGACCTGACGGCCCATGTCGATTTCGGCGCTTTGAAAAGGACTGCAGAATCCGCCGGCGCAAGGCCCCACGGCCCCATTGGGCAAGGCCCATTCCTCAAGTCCCTGGGCATCGAGACTCGCGCCAGCCTTCTGGGCGAAGCTGCAACTCCGGACCAGCGCGCGGTCCTGGCCGCTGCGCTGCAGCGCCTGACAGCTCCCGAGCAGATGGGTACACTCTTCCGTGTCATGGGCGTAACGCACCCCCACGCACCGACACCCGCCGGTTTTCCGGTAACCGAGGCTGACAGCACCGAGGGAAGGGCCACTGGATGAAACTGACGTCTCCTGTCCTGACCGAGCGGGCCGAAGTGAAGCATGGCTTCTTCACGCGACAAGGCGGCGTGAGCGAAGGCATCTACGCATCGCTCAACTGCGGCCTGGGCAGCCAGGACAATCCCGAAGCCGTTGCCGAGAACAGGCGACTGGCTGCAGAGCAATTGGGCATCATCTCGGAGTGCCTTCTGACCTGTTATCAATTCCATTCGACGGAAGTGGCCCGGGTAAAGCACCCCTGGGGACCGGATGGTCCGCAGCGCGCCGATGCCCTGGTCACGGACCGGCCCGGACTGGCCATCGGCATTCTGACAGCCGATTGCCTTCCTGTCCTGCTGGCCGACGGCCAAGCAGGCGTAATCGGGGCTGCACATGCAGGTTGGAAAGGCGCATTGACAGGCATACTGGAAGCAACCCTGCAGGCGATGCAGGATCTGGGCGCTCGGTTGGACCGGATTACGGCGGCCACAGGCCCCGCCATAGCTGTCGAGTCCTATGAAGTCGGGCCGGAATTCCGCGACCACTTCCTGGAACAGGATCCGGCCCATGATCACTTTTTCACAACCGGTCCGGCAGAACGGCCGCATTTCGACCTCAAGGCCTTTGCCCAGGCAAGGCTGCACGCCAGCGGGGTTCGTGACGTGGACGTCCTGCCTCAGGACACCTGCAGCGAACCGGATCAATTCTTCAGCTATCGCCGTGCCACCCATCGCGGGGAGACGGACTACGGACGCAGCCTTTCAGCCATCTGTCTTGCCGAGTGAGGCCTGGTTCATAACGGGGAGAAGAAAGCGTGCCCTTACATTTCAGCGAATCCGAGTTCGAAGAGCGGCGTCAGCGCTGCTGTGCAGCGATGACACGCGAAGGCCTGGATGGCCTGCTGGTCTTCCGGCAGGAATCCATGTACTACCTGACGGGGTACGACACCTTCGGCTATGTCTATTTTCAATGCCTTGTGCTGAAGGCTGACGGCAGCACCGCCCTGTTGACCCGGGCGCCTGACCTGCGCCAGGCGCAACAGACCTCGACCGTCGAGGACATACGCATATGGGTGGATGATCCCGGCACCAACCCCGCCGAAGAACTGCGCAGCCTGCTTCGCGAGCAAGGCCTCGATGGCTGTCGCCTGGGCGTGGAATACGAAGCCTACGGCCTGACAGGCTACAACTGCAAACGGCTGGAAGCCGCACTCGGCGAATTCTGCCAGTTGGAAGATGCCTCCTGGTTGGTCAGCCGCCTGCGGGTCGTGAAAAGCCCCACCGAAATCGAATACCTGCGTAAGGCGGCCGCACTGGCCGATGCCGCCGGGGACGCGGCCCTGGAACGGACAGGCCCCGGTGCCTACGAGGGAGACATTCTGGCCGACATGCATGCCTGCATCTTCCGCGGTGGCGGCGACGATCCGGCAAACGAGTTCATCATCGGCTCCGGCCCCCAGGCCCTGCTTTGCCGCTATCACAGTGGTCGCCGGTATCTGGATGCTCAGGACCAATTGACGCTCGAGTGGGCCGGCACCTATCGCCACTATCACGCTGCCATGATGCGCACTGTTCCCCTTGGCACCTGTCCGCCGGAACAGAAGGAGATGTTCGAGGCCGCGCGCGATGCTCTTCTGGCCGTGGAAGAAGCCCTTGCACCCGGCAACACTGTCGGCATGGCTTTCGATGCCCACGCCCGCACCCTAGATCAGGCCGGCCTGAGCGCACATCGGATGAATGCCTGCGGTTATTCCATGGGCACCACCTTTGCGCCAAACTGGATGGACTGGCCTATGCTCTATCACGGCAATCCGGTTGTCATAGAGCCCGGCATGGCCTTCTTCGTCCACATCATCATCTTCAACAGTGACAAGGGACTTGCCATGACGTTGGGGCGATCCTCCCTGGTCGGAAAATCGGGCTCGGAAAGCCTGTCCAAGGCGCCCCTCGAGCTGATCGTCAAATAGGACAGCCTCCGTGCCGCATCTCATCCTCTTTGTCTGCTTCATGATGCTGGGGCTACTGGCAACCTGCGTGATGATGTAATGCGTCTTGCCGGACCTCTGATACTGCTGCTTCTCCTACTCGGTGGCTGTGGAGAACTGCCCCGCCCTTTCAGCCAGGCAGACCAGCAAGCCTTTGACCTTCGCCTGGCGCGGGAGCGCAACACGATCCACGTCCGAGCGCCCAACAGCCTTCCGGGCCAACAGAAGGCCGAGTTCGAGCAGAGGATCGTCGAGGGGCTGCGTGCGAACGGACTCTCCGCCCGGCGGTCTGCCTCCCCACGACCAGGTTTTGCCCGACTTCTAGCCGAGAGCAGCCTTCAAGCAGATGGTGCGGACGGGGGCAGGCTGAAGCTTTCCTGGAAGCTCTTTTCCATGGACGGCGATCTTTTGCTGAATCCTGTTCAGGAGCGTTCGATTCGCAAGGATGCCTGGCCTGGGGGCGACAGGGATCTTCTGACCTCACTGAGTGACGAGTTGGTCTCCGAAATCGCCGACAACCTTGGCCTCACCTATCGTCCGCCGGCACTGGCACCTGACGAACTCGCCGACACAGCGAATGAATCGGAGCCTTCCCCGGAAGGTCAGCCGGAACAAAGCATGGCGGCAACAACGCACGAAGACCCAGCCGATCCCACCCCGCAGCGGAACGAACAGCGCAGCGGCGAGGTCGTCGTCCTGCCCATCGAGGAAGCGCCCGGCGATGGCCGCGAGAGCCTGGAGATCGCCATGATGCAGGTTCTTCGGGATGCCGGTGTTCCGGTGCGGCGTGTGCCGGAAATCCAAGATTTCCTTCTGGAAGTAGATGTCGAAGTGGGGGCGCCGCGTGAAGGGCGGCAACGCGTGCAGATCATCTGGACTCTCCTGTCCGCGCGCGACTTCTCGGAAATCGGTACCCTGACCCAGGACAACCAGATCCCGGCCGGCAGCCTGGACGGTGAATGGGGGGATACGGCCTATGCCATCAGTCGTGCGGCGGCCGATGGCCTTGTTGAATTGCTCAAGGAAACAGGCTTAGCCATCACATCAGGAGGGTAAAAACCATTGGCCATAGGTAATATCTTTATATCGGTTACAAATCTGATTATAGGCGGCAAGTCATTGATCTGTTGGCTCAGCAAGAGATTTTCCGAAAGAGCCGGCTAGGTTTTTTTGCCACCAATGAATTTACCATCATGTCGGTAAAGTCCTGCTATGTCAGTAAGACTCCCAAGGTTTAAGAATATTGGCTCTTTGGCTACGCCGCCATGGAGCGGAAACCATAGGAATCTATATTCACGCTGAAAAGCGTATCGAAAGTCCTTGCTTGTCCCTGGATCAATATCCTCCTTAGGTGTCCATTCATAGGGGTCAAAATAACGGACAGGGATGTAGTGAAAGTACCATCCCTTGAGGTGTTGGGCTGCAGCGATTTCCAGCCTTCGTGCAAATGCATCGATGTCCCATATCACAACGAAGGCATTGGCAGGCTCTCCGCTACTGTTTGGGAAAGCCGGATACAAACGGCTGTCATGCTCTGTGGAACAACAAAGCGTATAATAATTCACACTATATGATGTGGTGCGCTGCACATCACCGATTACTCGTATTGTTGAACCATCTTGCTTAGTAATGCGTGTTAGATCCCCTCGCAGAAAACGATGTTTGTTTAACTCATCATCGCGGCGATCTTCATTTAAGTGTTCTCCACGATAAGAGGATGCTGGGGCAATACGCACCGTACCGTTCATGACAAAGTCAGACAAAAACCGTTCTTCGCTGTATCGAACCACAAAATCGCTGGCATTTGGATGTCGTGGGATGCTTACTGGTTGTACGCTAGGGGTATCGGGGACTTCAGTTTTATCCGATGAAGGAGGTGCACTCCCTCGTAGCTGATATTCGTAGTTTAGGTGTACGAACTTTCGAAGCCACCACCAAGTACTAAGAAAATGAGCTTTGATTGGCACTGAATCGCGAAGAGGGCAAACGAGGTACCGAATATTGCGGCAAATAGCAATGTATCGATCTGCAAGATGATCTTCTGTCGTGTTCTTCAGATATCTGTTACAATCATATTCAAATTTCCAAAGCTCTGTGTCGAATCGCTCATCGTGAAGACGCCAGCCCAGAAAATCTTCGAGAGAAACTCCACTCATACGAGCAAGACTCACTTTTGAGTTTTTACAGTTTTCCTATCTCGAGGTGAATACTATCTCACAATGACCTAACTTCTCAAGAAACGGGCCTGGCCATCACACCATGGGGCGAAGCCCATTAGTCCAGTTCTTACTATTGCCGTATCTGCTTTCCACCATGAAAAATGCCGTGGAAACGATAGACGCGCAGGTGTCCGCTTTCCATGGCCGCGGCCCGCCCGGTCCAGAGTTCGGCTTCGGACATCATCACTTTGGCCAGTTCCTCTTCGGGACGCTGGTTATGGGTGTGGTCCAGATATTCGGCCCATGCCGAACGAATCATCTGGACGAACCGATGGGTGATATCCTCCTGGACACGTATCTCGATGTTCCGGGACACCAGGTTCTTTTGGTATTCCGCTGCCGTCCAGGGGTGCGGTGCCATCGGCTCCCTCTGCAGCCATTCGCTTAAATCTCCATCCAGGGATTCCGGGCTGTCCACGACGTAATCAGTAAACAACACCTGACCACGTGGTTTCAACGCTTTGACCAGGTGATCCAGCAGGTGCTGTTTGTCGATAATGCGGAAAAAGGCGTCCTTCGAGAAAATCGCATCGTATCCGCGCTGCTTCAGCTCGGCTTCCGACAGGTTTGCCTGCGTAACAGGCGCCCGACGCCCCATACCGGCGGCTTCCGAAAGAGCGGCTCCTGCTTCGGCAAGCGCGACATCCTCCTCCAGCGCCGTTACCCAGGCGCCAAAGGACTCCGCCATGACCCGTGCACAGCCGCCAAGTCCCGCGCCCATGTCGAGAACACTCATCTCGTTGTTGAGCCCCAGAGGTTTCACCATGTCCTGGACAAATTCAGGATCGCCGGGTGAAATCATTCCGGAGCCCCAAAGAGCCTGGGCCAACTCGATGCGCGCGGTTTCCCACGGCATCTTCTCACGTTCGTAGGTAATGTTGTGGGCAGGTGGCTCCTCGTCAGGTACTTCGACAGGGCGTTCCTTCAGGCGCAGGTCATACCCCTGCCACCAAGCCTTCAGCCGCATGCTGATAGGGATTCTTCTGGTCATCGACCATTCCCTTCTGTCGCACGCTTGCACAAGTCGCAAACCACTCCTGAAATGAGTAAAATCGCAAGACCTTCAACCTAATGGCAAGTGGTAAAGCCTCTGTTAACTCTTACCCCACGACGCTATCCCCTTTCCGCCTTTCAACTGTTGCAAAATGGCTGCCATGAGCGAAAGTCACTTGGCCTTTGCCCCTTTTTTGTGATTCACCTAGGGGGTCATATCTTGGGGGCTATTATGACCAATCAGGACTCGGGCCTTAGCCTGCGCCATCCGCAACTGAAATCCCTCTACAGGGAATGGGTAAAACTCTGTGGAGAGGGCACCTTTCCCATGGCGGCCGACCTGGATCCGCGCGACCTGCGTCCCTGGCTCGACCATCTGGTTGTCATACGCATCACCGCAGACGGCCGCTTCGTCTACGGCTATTATAACCCTAACTATGCCGAGATTTTCGATGGAGACAGGGTTGGCCAGTCTCTGGAATCCCTGCCCGAGGAGCAACGGCGTCTGCTGGAAGCCGAATACCGGCAGGTCCAGCAGGAACGCCTGCCCACCTCACGCATCTACACGGCCCTGTTCTACGGAGAGGAACAGAGCTGGGAACGTCTGGTTCTTCCATTCTTCACACCCAAGGGACGCGTCGAGAAAATGCTTGTGGGCGCCTACAGGCTGAACCAATGACATCTGGACCCCTATCCTTCTTTCGCTCGCGTATCCGCAAGGACCCCAGGCGGGAATTGACCCAGGCCGCCACAGTCCTCGAGACGGAGGAGTTCAATCTCTGGTGCGCCATGAATGACCGCCCTTTCCGGCTGCGTCTGGTCGAGGTGGATGGCGAACAGCCCGAATGGTGCATCGAGGCCGAACCTGGCACAGCCAACGCCCGGATCGTCTATGCCACCGGCACAGGGTCCGAAACCGCTGCAGTGGCCGTGGCCTATGGCTTTGTGGCCGGAGTCGAATGGCTGGAAGTGCTCCAGGAGGCAGAACAGCAGGAGGCCGAGGAAGCCGAAGCGGAAGCCTTCCGCCAGGCCGAAAGCGAAGAGGCCGGTGATGAAGAGACGCAGGACGCGGACGCAGACGGACAGGAAAGCACCTGACGGCACACGGTATGTCGGAAACACGAACAGAACTGGTCCATGGCGGTGATCTCGACACTGCCCGCCTGCGCCATCCCGAGGCAGGCGACAGCTGGATTGACCTCTCCACGGGAATCAATCCCTGGCCCTATCCCATCCCCAGCATTGCCGACAACGACTGGCAGCGCCTGCCTGGGCGACGAGCCCGTGATGAACTGCTTCAGGCGGCACGTCATACCTATGGCCTTGCTCCGGAAGCTGGCATCACGGCCGCCCCGGGGACCCAGCTTCTGATCCAACTGCTCCCGCGTCTGTTTGCCCCGACAGAGGTGGAAATTACAGGCTTCACCTACGGTGAGCACCAACGCTGCTGGTCGCTTGCCGGCCACAGGGTCACAATCCGCCAGCCAGAAGACTCTTTGGCCGAGGACACGCAAGTCCGTGTCGTGACCCGCCCCAACAATCCGGACGGACGGATTCTTCCACGCGAAACCCTGCTGGACTGGGCAGACCGGCTTGCCGAGCGGGGCGGTATTCTGGTCGTGGACGAGGCTTTTGCGGATGTGATCCCGGAATGCAGCCTCGCGCCGGATGCCGATCACCCTGGGCTGTGCATTCTACGCTCCTTCGGAAAGTTCTTTGGCCTTGCCGGGCTCCGGCTCGGCTTCGCTCTGGGCCCCCCTGCCCTCCAGGCCAGGTTGACGGATGCCATGGGTCCCTGGGCCGTGGCCGGACCTGCCATGAGCATCGGCAGAACCGCCCTTGCAGATCAGCAATGGAGTGAAGAAACGCGTCAAGCACTGCAGAAACAATCCGGGCAGCTGGATGCAGTACTCCAGAAAGCCGGTTTGGATATTCTGGGCGGCACATCGCTTTTTCGGCTCTGTGCCCATGATTCTGCAAGCGAGATTGCCGAAAGCCTTGCGGCCCGGGGCATCCTGGTGCGCAGTTTTCCTGAAGCGCCGCGCTGGCTACGCTTTGGTCTGCCCCCCGACACTTCCGCCCTGCAACGCCTGACCCAGGCCCTCGCGCATGGCTGAGGCCGCGCTGGTCCTCTTGGTGGCCCTGGTCCTGGACGCCCTGATCGGCGACCCGGACTGGCTCTGGCGCCACCTGCCTCACCCGATCACACTGATCGGACGCTTGATCAGCCATTTCGATCGAGAGTTCAACCTGGAGGACGCGGCCGAGGGCACACGGCGTCGCCTGGGGATCCTGGTCATCCTTCTACTGCTTGCCGGCGCCATCGTCTGCGGGATGGCCCTGGCATTTCTCTTCAAGATGCTGCCCTTCGGCTGGGTTCCCGAAACGCTCCTCGTCGCCGTCCTCCTGGCCCAGCGCAGCCTCTGTCAGCATGTTCTGAGCGTTGCTCGGGGATTTCATGACAATGGCCTGTCGGGCGCCCGGCGCGCCGTGGGAATGATCGTCGGTCGAGATCCCGAAAAACTCGATGAATCAGGGGTCTGCCGTGCGGCCATCGAATCCCTGGCCGAGAACTTTTCGGACGGGGTCATTGCGCCGGCTTTCTGGTACCTGCTGGCCGGCCTGCCCGGATTGCTGGCCTACAAGGTGCTCAACACCGCCGATTCCATGGTGGGCCATCGCAATGAGCGCCATGCAGACTTCGGCTGGGCAACCGCCCGACTGGACGACCTGGCCAACCTGCCGGCATCGCGTCTCAGCGCCCTGTTGATCCTGCTGGCGAGTGCCCCGTCAGGCTGGCACAGGATTTTCCGCAGCATATGGCAGGATGCTCCGAAGCATCGCTCGCCCAATGCCGGCTGGCCGGAAGCGGCCATGGGGGCAAGCCTTGGCCTGGCACTCGCCGGACCGCGCAGCTATGGCGCCCAGCAGGTCGAGGATGCCTGGATGAACGAAAAGGGGCGGCAGGCAGCGAACCCGCAAGATATCCGAAGGGCTGTTGCCCTCTGCTGGCGCAGCTTTGTCATTCTGCTCCTGCTGCTTGCCCTGATTGCCGCCGGCGAAATGCTCTTCTGATCACCCGACGTCAGCTGATGTCGCGATCTCGAGCAGGCGATCGGCATCGACATGGACCTCCAGGTGATCGGCCAGGGCGTCCAGCGCGTTGTCCACCTGGATTTCATAGGCAAGCCCGGAGTTCGCGCGCTGGCACAGGCTGCCCAGGTAGGCACTGCGGAAGTCATCGGCCTGGAAGAGACCGTGCAGATAGCAGCCCATAACCCGGCCATCCGCCGAAACGGCACCATCGGAGCGCGCGGGCTCGAGTTGCAGGAAGGGTGCTTGTGTACCTGGACCTTCTGTATGGCCCAAGTGCATTTCGTATCCCAGAACCGGCAGCCCGCTGAGCAGATGACGGCCGCGCATTTCCACCAGCGTCTTGTCCGGCTTCATGGTCGTCTCGACCTCCAGAAGGCCCAGCCCCTCATGGGAGCCACCACCGCTTTCCAATGCATCCGGATCATGCAGGCGGCGTCCCAGCATCTGGTAACCGCCACAGATGCCCAGCACCCAGCCTCCACGGCGCAAATGGGCCCGCAGGTCGATATCCCAGCCCTGCTCCCGGAAGAAAGCAAGGTCGCCCAGAGTGGATTTCGATCCCGGCAGAATCACGAGGTCGGCCGTCCCGGGCAAGGCACGACCCGGCTCCACAAACTCCAGCAGGACATCCGGTTCCTGTGCCAGAGGATCGAAATCGTCAAAATTGGCAATGCGCGAGAAACGGGGGACCACGATGTGAATGCGCCGCTCGGCGTCGCCTGAAGAACTCTGTGATAACGAGACTGCATCCTCGGCCGGCAGATAGCCCGCCTGTGGCAGGAAGGGTACCACCCCCAAAGCCGGCCATCCGGTTTGCTGGGCGATCAAGTCCATTCCATCGTTGAACAGGCTGGTATCCCCCCGAAACTTGTTGATCAGAAACCCACGAATGCGCGCCCGTTCCTCTTTGCGTATGACAGCATGGGTTCCCACCAGGCTGGCGATCACGCCGCCACGGTCGATATCCCCAATCAGGATGACAGGGCAGTCGGCGGCCTCGGCGAAGCCCATGTTGGCAATGTCCCCGGCCCTCAGATTGACCTCGGCCGGACTGCCAGCACCCTCCACCAGGACCAGATCGGCTTCCTCGCCCAGCCTGTGATAGCTCTCCAGGACCGCCTGCAGCAACTCGGGCTTGCGCGCGGAATAATCCCGTGCTTTCAGGGTAGCCCAGCGCTGCCCCTGCACGATCACCTGCGCCCCCAGATCGCTTTCGGGCTTCAGCAGGACGGGATTCATGTCTATGGCTGGCGCCACGCCGCAGGCGCGCGCCTGCAGGGCCTGGGCACGTCCGATCTCTCCGCCGTCAGCGGTCACGGCAGCATTGTTGGACATGTTCTGCGGCTTGAAAGGCCGCACGGACAGGCCCCTGCGGGCAAACAGGCGGCAGAGTCCGGCAACCAGCACCGATTTGCCCACGTCGGACCCGGTGCCCTGGAACATCAGGGACGCTGTCATGGCAAATCCTGAGACAGCTGCTTCAGAACTCGATGCCGGCCTGGGCCTTCACGCCATCGCGGAAGGGGTGCTTCACCATGGTCATCTCGGTCACCAGGTCGGCGATCTCGATCAACTCGTCTTTGGCGTTGCGGCCGGTGATCAGCACGTGGGTGTCCTTCGGCTTCTCCTCCTGCAGGAAGGTCACCACCTCGTCGATGGGCAGGTAGTCGTAGCGCAGCACTATGTTCAGTTCGTCCAGCAAGATCATGCGGTAATTGGTGTCGCGAATCATCTCCTTGGCCTGCTCCCAGGCGGATCGGGCGGCGTCAATGTCGCGCTGACGATCCTGGGTGTCCCAAGTAAAGCCCTGGCCCATGGTCTTGATGGTCACCTGCTCTGGAAAGTGCTCCAGGATCTGGCGCTCGCCGGTTTCCCACTTGCCCTTCACGAACTGGACGACACCAACCTTGAAGCCATTGCCCATGGCCCGCATGACCAGGCCGAAGGCCGCCGTGGACTTGCCCTTGCCCTTTCCCGTATGGACCATCAGCAGGCCTTTCTCGATGGTCTTGGTGGCCAGGATCTTCTCCCGCGCGGCCTTCTTCTTGGCCATCTTCTCGGCGTGCCGCGCGTTGATTTCCTCTTCGGTCATTCCCTCGGTCTTCATGGGTCACATTCCCTTCCCGGTAATCTCGTTCAGGCGAGCATAGGCCGTATTGGCCCTGGGTTTCCAGAGCCCGCGCTCCAGCGCCTCGTTCATGCGCTCCGCCATTTCCTTCAGCGCCTCCGGATTGTGGCTTTCCAGGAAGTCCAGGACCTCGGCATTGTCCAGATAGGCATCGAACACCGCATCGAAGTGATGATCGCGCACGGCATGGGTCGTCGCCGCAAAGGCAAAGAGGTAGTCCACGGTGGCCGCCATCTCGAAGGCGCCCTTGTAGCCATGGCGCATGACCCCCGCAATCCACTTGGGATTGACCACTCGGGCCCGGACAACGCGGCCGATCTCTTCCTGCAGGGTGCGGATGACAGGCCGCTCCGGGCGCGAATGGTCGTTATGATAGACCGTGGGCGCCTTGCCCGACAGCGATTCGATGGACACGGACAGCCCACCCTCGAACTGGTAGTAGTCATCCGAGTCCAGCAGGTCGTGCTCGCGGTTGTCCTGGTTGTGCACCACGGCTTCGACGGCCCCCAGACGCTCCTCGAACAGATCGTGCTCGGCGGCCCCTTCCGCGCCCTGGCCATAGGCATAGCCGCCCCAGGCCACATAGGCACGCGCCAGGTCGTCCCCGCTGTCCCAGCCCTTCTCGTCGATCAGCGCCTGCAATCCGGCTCCATAAGCGCCGGGCTTGGAGCCGAAAACGCGATAGCCGGCCCGTTGCCGTGCCACCGCTTCCTCGATGCCCTGCCCCACCAGCGCCTCGGCATCGGCTTTCACGCGTGCGGCAAGCGGATTCTTGGCCTCGGGCTCGTCCAGTTCGGCCACGGCCCGCACGGCGGAATCGAACAGATCGATCTGGTTGGGGAAGGCATCCCGGAAGAAGCCCGAAATGCGCAGGGTCACGTCCACCCGCGGCCGGTCCAGCACCGATAGCGGCAGGATCTCGAAGCCGGTCACGCGCCGGGAGGCCGTCTCCCAGGTCGGCTGCACGCCCAGCAGGGCTAGCGCCTGGGCAATGTCATCGCCGCCGGTGCGCATGTTCGCCGTGCCCCAGGCCGACAGCGCCAGTGTCTTCGGCCAGCCGCCATGTTCCTGCCTGTGCCGCTCCAGCAGGCGCGTGGCTGATTTCCAGCCCAGTGTCCAGGCAGCCGGCGTCGGCACCACGCGGCTGTCCACGGAATAGAAGTTGCGCCCCGTGGGCAGAACATCCGGTCGCCCGCGTGTCGGCGCACCCGAAGGACCTGGCAGGACGAAGCCCCCGTCCAGCGCCTTCAGGATTCCTTTGATCTCGGCCGCCCCGCAGGCCTCGACAGCGGGTCGGATGGCCTGTTCCAGACGGTCCAGCACGTCTCGGGTCCGCGGCCAGCTCTCGGGTGCTGTCCGCACCCCTGCCACCAGCGCTCGGGCAAGACCTTCCAGGCGTTCCACCGTGTCGCCCGCAGTGCGCCAGCGCCCTTCTTCCTGCAGCACGTCGGGATACGGCCCCTGCCAGGCTGTCGCGAAGTCGCAGTCCAAGGGATCGAAGTCTAGCTCCAGATCCGCTACCAGCGCACGCAGCAGCGAGGCATCTCCGCCCTCACCTTTGCCGCGCGGGATGCGTACCAGCGCCACCAGCAGGTCCGTCAATTGATCGCCATCGGGCGACTGGCCGAATATGTGCAGCCCGTCGCGGATCTGCATCTCCTTCAGTTCGCAGAGATGATTGTCCAGCTTGGCCAGCGCCTGGTCCTCGTCGTCGTTCTCGGAAATGCCGCAGTCGCTGTCCAGACCCAGGCGGCGGGTAACGTCCAGGATATCCTGGCGCAGCACCTTGATGCGGCGCGGGTCCACACCGGCCGCCTCGTAGTACTCGTCCACCAGAAGTTCCAGGTCCTTCAAAGGCCCGTAGGTCTCAGCCCGGGTCAGCGGTGGCGTCAGGTGGTCGATGATGACCGCCTGGGCCCGGCGCTTGGCCTGTGTGCCCTCACCCGGATCGTTCACGATGAAGGGATAGATGTGCGGCATGGGCCCCAGGGCCGCCTCGGGGAAACACCCCTCGGACAGCGCCAGCGCCTTGCCCGGCAGCCATTCCAGGTTCCCGTGCTTGCCCATGTGCACCACGGCGTCAGCCTCAAGCTGCAGCCAGGCATAGAAGGCCAGGTAGGCGTGCGGCGGGACAAGGTCGGGATCGTGATAGCTGCGCTCGGGATCGATGTTGTAGCCGCGCGCCGGCTGCAGGCCCACCAGCACCTTGCCCAAACGGAAGGCCGGCAAGGCGAAGGCGCCGCAGTCCAGCTCGCCGTGCAGATAGAAGGGATCCGCCTCGGGTGGGCCCCAGCGTTCGAGCACGGCCTCCTGCAAAGCCTGGGGCAGGCTGCCGAAGAAGAACTCGTAGTCCGGCCGCGGCAAGGTCTCGCGGATCTCGCGTCCCTCCAGACCGGCATTGGTCGGCCCTTCGGCCATATAGGCGACCAGTGCATCGCCGTCGCCAGGCAGGTCCCGGACATCGTAGCCGGCCGCTGCCATGGCCTGCAGCAGGGTGATGGTCCCGGCGGGTGTGTCCAGGCCGACACCATTGCCCATGCGCCCATCCCGATTGGGATAATTGGCCAGCACCAGCGCGATGCGGCGCTCCGCCATGGGCTTGTCCCTGAGCTTCAACCAGCGGCCCGCCAGGCCCGCAACGAAAGCAACACGGTCGGCCACTGGCTCGTAGCGCACCACCGATGTCTGGGTTGCCGGATCGTAAAGCGCTTCCCCCTTGAAGGAAATCGCCCGCGTCAGCAAGCGGCCATCCACCTCGGGCAGAGCCACATTCATGGCAATGTCGCGCGCACTCAGTCCATGGCTGCCGGCTTCCCAACTTTCCCGATCGGAACCGGCGAAAACCACCTGAAGGACGGGCGCGTCGATGCTATCGAAGGGGGTTGCGCTCCGCTCGGCCGAAGGGCTGGAGACAGCAAACCCCGTGGCATTCAGGACAAGGCCAGTACCGGCTTCCTCCAGCAAGGCCTGCAGGGTACTGGCCGAGACCTCCTCCTTCAGGCTGGTGCAATAAATGGGCAGGGGGTTGATGCCCTCGGATTGCAGCTTCTCGACCAGTGCGTCCACAGGGGCCAGGTTGCCGGCCTGCAGCAGCGCACGATAGAAAACGATTGCCGCCACCGGCGCACCCTCTCTCCAGCGTTCGCGCAGCTGCGAGAGATCCGGCTGCTCCAGTCCAGGCCAATAGGGCCCCGCACGTAGCAGGGGGGCCGGCTCCCGCCAGTCGCGGTCCCGGCCCAGCAGGCTGCAGGCATAGGCCAGAAGGTTGCGTGCGTTCTCCGGACCCCCGTGAATGCAATACTGCCACAGCCGATTGCGGGCGCTTTCCTCCAGGCTGCTGCTGGACGCCAGGTCCGGATCCGGTTTGTCGTCACCGGGCAGGAAGGCCACGGGAACCCCACGCTCGCGCGCCAGGGCTTCGAGCTGCTCGACCCCATAGGACCAGTAACCGCGTCCGCCCAGCACACGCACCACCACCAGGCGCGCCTGTTCGAGGACCTGCTCCATATAGAGGTCCACGGACATGGGATGGCTGAGCTGCATCAGGTTTGCCAGACGCAGAGTCAGCTCACCCTCCCCCAGGTCCGCCCAGGCCGAGGACAGGCTGGCCAATTCGGTATCAGCGGCCGAAAGAAAGACTATGTCACCCGGTGTCTGGCCCAGGTCCACAGCTTCGCTGCCATCGGAGACACGGCCTGGCTGTGCGGCGAGAAGATGCATGCTTAGGGTCCTGCCCGTCCCGGATTAGGCCGCAGCCGGTGCGCGAGTCAGGGCTTCGCGTATGGCCGTTTCGTCCAGGCCCTTTTCACCGATGACGACCAGGCGGGTGCAACGGCGCTCACCCTCTCGCCAGTCCCGGTCATAGTAATGCTGGAAGCGCGGCCCCACGCCCTGAACAACGAGGCGCATGTCCTTTCCGGCCACAGCCGCAAAGCCCTTCACTCTCAACACGCCGAAGCGAGCCGAAAGCGGAGTCAGCAGGTCGAGCAGAACCTGGGGCGATCCGCATTCCTCCAGTTCCACCACGAAGGATTCGAAATCGTCGTGGTCGTGATCGTCATCGCCGTCATGGTGCGAGGGACGGCTGTCCAGATCGTCCTCGGCCCCGGCGCCCAGGCCCAGCAGAACGCGCGGGTCGAGTTGCCCCTGGGTCGCGGCAACGGTTGGAACGCCCGTGCGCAGATAGCCGTGCGTAATTTCCTGAACCTTGCGGTAGCCGTCTTCGTCCAGCAGGTCGCGCTTGTTGATCACGACCAGGTCGGCTGAACCGAGCTGCTCTTCGAACAGCTCCTCCAGCGGGCTTTCATGATCCAGGGCGGGATCGGCCTGGCGCTGGGCCTGCACAGCTTCGGGGGCAGTGGTGAAAATGCCTGCTTCGACGGCGGGCCCATCCACCACGGTGACGACGCCATCAACTGTTACGCGGTTGCGCACGTCCGGCCAGCCGAAAGCCTTGACCAGCGGTTTGGGCAAGGCCAGACCCGAGGTCTCGATGATGATGTGATCGGGGGGATCGGGACGATCGATCAGCTTCTGGATGGTTGGCAGGAAGTCATCGGCCACCGTGCAGCAGATGCAGCCATTGGCCAGTTCCAGCACGTCATCCTCACTGCAGCCCTCAACACCGCACCCCTTCAGGATTTCCCCGTCCACGCCCACGTCACCGAACTCGTTGATGACCAGGGCCAGGCGGCGTCCACCGGCATTCTCCAGCAAGGAACGGATAAGGGTCGTCTTCCCGGAACCGAGGAAGCCCGTGATCACGGTGGCAGGTATTTTCGCTAGGTCTTTCATAGAGTGTCACCTTCCGGGGTTTTTTAGGGTAAGCGGCAAGCCGGCGGCCAGGAAGACCACGTGGTCGGCGGCGGCAGCCAGTTGTTGATTCAGATGTCCGGCATGGTCGCGAAAGGCACGCGCCAGTGCATTTTCGGGCACGATGCCAAGGCCCACTTCGTTGGAAACCATGACCAGGGGGACGTCAAGCTGTGCCAGGCTATCGAGCAGCTTTCGAACCTGCGCATCTATATCCATCTCGGCCAGCATCAGGTTGCTGACCCACAGGGTCAGGCAATCCACCAGGATCGGCTGCTTCAACGCGGCCGCCGAAGACAGGGCCGTTTCCAGGTTGATCGGCGCCTCTTGCGTGTGCCATCGGGAATCGCGGCGCGCGCGATGCGCAGCGATACGCGCTTCCATTTCAGCATCGAAGGCCTGCGCCGTGGCCACATAGCAGCAAGTTCCGGGCTGCCCCTCGAACAGCGCCTCGGCGTAGCGGCTCTTGCCCGAACGCGCGCCGCCCAGAACCAGCGTCAAGGCGGGGAGGTGCGGGGTGGTGTGGGGCAAGGCAGCCATGCCTTCAGCTTCTCCCGTTAGGTGTTGGCGGGAGAGGCGACGCGGTACAGCAAGGCGATCAGGCTGAACTTAGACGCCACCGGTACACCCCGCCCGGTGTTCAAGAGTGGATCCCCGGGCAGGTTTCCTGGCTTACGGGTCAAAGCCCGGCGCTGTGGGCCTTCCCGATCGCCAGATCAGTGGCCTGTTTTTCCCTTGCGCCGCGCTCACCGTTTACAGTTGCGGGGGCAGCCGCGGTCTTGGCCAACCACTGGCCGCACCGCGTTCCCTTTCCCGATGATCGCAGGCGAAGCTTAGGAAGCCTGCCCAAGGGAAGTCAACGACTTACTGATAGAATTCCACGTCCGCGCGACTGACCAGGTTCAGCATGTCGTTGCAATCCTCGCGCTCACCCGACGCATCGGCACAGGGAGAGACCCCGTTCACCAGTATGCGGTCGATGCTATCGCACTGCTGCTCCGTGAAATCGAAGAACTTCACGGTCGAACGACCTGCTTCCAGGGGAGCCGCTTCAATGGCAATGCGCCGGCTGATCACCCCTTCGGCATCGAAAAGCACAAGGTCCAGCCGAAACTGATCGAAGTCGCTGTCACTGTCGTTCTCGAACAGCATGTAAGCCCGGCAGGTCTCGTCCACCTGCTCCAGCTTGTTGAGCTCCAGGGTGACACCCTGATCCTTGGGCGCGTCATCCGTTTCATCCTGAGCGACGGCCGAGACGGCCAAGCCTGCGGTCAGAACCCCCGAAAAAACTGCTGCTGCAAACCTGTTCACTGTCATCTTCTGCCTCCCGGTATAAGTCCAGATTCATCGATTTGATCGCTTGTTATCGCTCTTGATTGTCGCTCAGGCACGAACCGCCATACTGATGGGACCATCCGAACGCCCTTCCAGAAGCTGGCTCAGGCGTGGATCCGGTGCCTCCTGCGCAGCGGCGGTTGTCCCCTTCCATATAATACGGCCGTCATACAGCATGGCGAGATCATCGTAAAATTCCAAGGCCGACGGCATGTCGGTGGTGATACTGAGTACGGTCACCTTGTGTTGTTGAACGACCCGGCGGATAAGAAGATTGGTGTGCCGGGTCATGATGGGATCCAGGCCATCCGTCGGCGCATCCAGGATCAGAATATCCGGATCCATGGCGAACGCGCGCGCCAGGCCCGCTCTTTTCTGCATGCCTCCGGAAAGTTCTGCGGGATAGCGATCGCCCACCCAGGGTTTCAAGCCGAACAAACCCAGCTTTTCCTGGGCGATCTCACGCGCCTGCGTGCGCGAAACGCGTCCACGGCTAAGCAGGCGAAAGGCCACGTTCTCCCAGACGGGAAGACTGTCAAACAAGGCATTCTGCTGGAAGACGACACCGATCCTGTCGTGCAGGCGTTCGGTTTCCTCACGGGAGAGGCGGCTCAGGGACTCTCCCTCCATCAAGACCTCGCCAAAATCCGCTTCCATCAGGCCCAGCATGCATTTTACGAGAACCGATTTACCGGAAGAGGATGGGCCGATCAGGACAGTTGCCCGCTGCGCCGCAATATCCAGGTCGATATGATCCAGCACCGTCTTCTTGCCAAAGGTCTTGCGAAGCCCTTGCAAGGAAATCAGCCTCTGAGACACCTGTCGCTCCCCTGCCTGCTCATGAAACATCATCGCGCTTGCGGTCATGTCGGTCATGACCAACTGGTGCCAACCATAGAGCAAAGCTCAGGGATTGTAACCTCATGAACAGGGGAACCCATCACCTATATTGCATTTTGCAATGCAATATAGGACGTTCTTTGCAAAGGCTCCACGAAGGTGCTTGGGGTCGGTTGCTGTGCGCCCTTCTGAACAATCGCCTTAAGCGAGAGAAAAGGCGTGAAGCTGCATAGCGAGACGGGTTTACGGGAAAAAAGGAGTGCACAGGGGTTTTTGGCCCGATGGTTGCATTGTCAATCTAGACGCCGCGCGCCGCGGGCGCGTAGTATCGACAAGGCTATCAAGCAGAACGGAGGGACCGGAAGGGTCACCTTCGCATAACAGGAAAGGCTCACAGGAAGATGTATCACAAAACCGACATTCACATCGGCCATCGCCTACGCGAACGTCGCGTTGCTCTGGGGCTCAGCCAGAGCGAGCTCGCGGAAAAGCTGGGAGTCAGCTTTCAGCAGGTCCAGAAGTATGAAAGTGGCGCAAACCGCATCAGCGGCAGCCGCCTCTGGGACATCAGCAGCGCGCTCGAAACGCCGGTCAGTTACTTCTTCGAGGGCCTTGAGGACGAGGGTGTGAGCTCAAACGAGCCTCCCCTGGACCGTCAGACCCTGGAACTGGCACGTGCCGTCAGCTCCATCGAAGACGAGAACGTACGCTCTCAGATCGTGAAGCTGGTCAAGGCTTTCGCCAAAGCCAACTGACACGGGCGGTTGGTCGCTGATACGAGAACCGTTCACCCTATATAGGAGCGGCTGATACGTCCCTGTTCGTCCAGGACAAGGGTAAGACGATCCTTGCGATAGTCCTGGGTCACAGGCTGTCCCTCCTCTACGGCCCGAAGCTGCAAGCCCTCAAGCCCGGAAACGCAGGCCTCGGAAGGAGCGCCTGCGTCTTCTTCGATGGACCCTGCCGTTCCGATCGTACGCGTACAACCGGCCAGGAAAACGCCGCCCAGGGCAACAGGCAGATGGCGGACCACGCCACCCAGGAATCTGCGTCGTGAAGGCGCGGAATCGCCTGCCGCGGAAAATTCGGGAAAATGCAACATACCCACCTCCTTCAGGTTCACGCTCAGGCGCCGGCTTTCATGCGTTCCAGGGCTTCCGTACGTATTTCACTCAAGGTCTTTGCGGGATTGATGACCTCCGGATCCAGGCGCAACTCTATCAGAGCCGGTCGACCTGCTGTCCATGCACGCTCGAATGCAGGCGCGAAGGCTTCGGTCTGTTCCACCAACTCACCATGCGCGCCGTAAGCCCTGGCCAGTTCGGCAAACGCGGGATTCTTCAAGTCCGTTGCACTGACGCGCCCCGGATACTCGCGCTCCTGATGCATCCGGATGGTTCCGTACATGCCGTTGTTCACCACGATCACGATGATCGGCAGGTCGTACTGCATGGCCGTGGCCAGCTCCTGCCCATGCATCATGAAACAGCCATCCCCCGCAAAGGCGACCACGGGACGTTCCGGGAAGGCCCGCTTGGCAGCCACTGCCGCCGGCGTTCCATAGCCCATGGAGCCCGATGTCGGGGCAAGTTGCGTATAGCAGCCGCTGTAGCGGTGGAAACGATGAACCCAGCCGGCATAGTTCCCCGCACCATTGCAGACCACAGTTTCTCTTGGCAGACGTGTGCGCAGCCAGTCCATGATCTCGCCCATCTGGAGCGATCCCTGCACCTGTGGCGGCTCGGACCAGGCCAGGTATTCCTGCCGCGCCTGCCGGGTCTGCTCCCGCCATTTTGGCGTGCTGGCTGGCTTCAACGCGGCCAAAGCCCGTGCAGCCGACTGTATCGACGAAAGTATGGCCAGTTCCGGCTGGTAGACACGTCCCAGTTCCTCGGCCCCGGGATAGATGTGGACCAGCTTCTGCTGAGGCTGCGGAATGCCCACCAGGCTGTACCCACTGGTGGTCATTTCGCCAAGGCGCGCACCCATTACTAGCAGAAGGTCCGCTTCACGTACCCGCGCCGCCAGGGCCGGATTGATCCCGATGCCGACGTCACCGACATAATTGTCGTGCATGTTGTCAAAACAGTCCTGACGCCGGAAGACCGCGCCCACGGGCAGATCCCAGGTTTCGACAAAGCTTTCCAGATCGGCTCGTGTCTGCGGGTCCTTGCCATCGCCCACGAGAACCAGTGGGCGCTCGGCCTCATTCAACAAGCCCTGCAAGCGTTGCATCTCGCAGTCACCCGGGTGCGCCTCGACCTTCTGGTAGGGGGCGCTGTCGAGTTGCCGCACCGTGTCACAAAGCATATCCTCTGGAAGGGCCAGGACTACAGGGCCTGGACGTCCACTGGTGGCCGTGTAATAGGCCCGGCTGATGAACTCGGGGATGCGCGCTGCGTCATCGATCTGCGCGACCCACTTGGCCATCTCGCCATACATGCGGCGATAATCGATTTCCTGGAAGGCTTCGCGTTCCATGTCGCCGCGGGCAACCTGTCCGATGAACAGGATCATTGGCGTGGAATCCTGCTGGGCGATGTGCAGGCCGGCCGTCGCATTGGCCGCACCAGGTCCGCGTGTCACGAAACAGAGGCCCGGCTCACCGGTCAGCTTGCCATAGGCGTCCGCCATCATGGCAGCCCCGCCTTCCTGACGGCAAACCGTCACCTTCATGTCCGGCGCGTCATGCAGGGCGTCCAGTACCGCCAGATAGCTTTCGCCAGGGACACAGAAGACATGCTTGCCGCCATGCAGGCGCAAGCAATTGACAAGGATTTCACCACCGGTCTTCAGTTCGTTGGATTTCATGGTTATCTCTGTACTGATAGCTGTTGTTTGCCCGGATCATGCGCAACGATGGCTGACAAGTCACGCACGGATGGAAAAGCGGGAGTGCCCATGAACGACATCACACCGGATCCGAACAGGGACCTGCTTCTGGCCGTTGATTTGCAGTATGACTTCTGCCCGGGCGGGGCCCTCGAAGTCTCTGAGGGCGATCGTGTGGTCCCCGTCATCAATCGCCTGATCCCGGCCTTTGCCAACGTGGGGACGACCCAGGACTGGCACCCGGCCGGACATGGTTCCTTCGCCAGCCAGCACGAGGGGAAGGCCCCCTTCGAGACGACCGAGATGCCTTATGGCACCCAGATCCTTTGGCCCGATCACTGTGTGCAGGGAAGCCGCGGCGCAGCCTTTCATGAAGACTTCCAACTGGACGCCTGCCAGTTCATCATCCGCAAAGGCTTCCGAAAGGCGATCGATTCCTATTCCGCCTTCTACGAGAACGACGGGGAAACGGCCACGGGATTGACCGGTTACCTGAACGAGCGCGGTATCACCCGGCTGTTCCTGGCCGGTCTGGCGCTTGATTTCTGTGTTTACTACTCCGCCCTGGACGCACGCCGCGAAGGTTTCGAGGTTGTCCTGGTCAAGGACGCCACGGCTGCCATCGACCTCAACGGCTCCAAGGAAGCCGCCCTTTGGGAGATGGAGGACAAGGGCGTCGTGGTGACCGAATCCGCGACCATCCTGCAAGCCGTGCAAGGGGCGTGACAGACTGAGAAAAGCACCACACTGTAAGAAAGGGGGCACGCCATGACCGAACGGCTGAACGGGTTTCAGCGCGAGCTGGACGCCCAGTTGGAAGAACTGCGTCAGTACTATTTCTGGATCCATCTGACGGCCGACATGGGCTGCGGGATCTGTTTTGTCGTCGGCAGCATATTCTTCTTCTATCAAAGCCTGCTTTATGACGGCACTTGGCTGTTCCTGATCGGCAGCATTCTCTTTGCTGCCAAGCCCTTCATCCGCCTGATTCACGAGTTGCACAGACAAAAACGCATTCATCAGGCGCAAGCTTCAAAAAACTCTTGAACTCAAAGTCATAATAGCCCATGTCCCTGCCTCTCACCCGAAAGCGCAAGCGCTGGCTGGGTTCATCTGCTGTTACGAAGGGGACTTGCCTTGAAGACACTGACTGCCCTTTCCGAATCGGTGATGGACTTGGATCTGCGGACCCCAGACCCCGAAACCGAACAGGAAATTCCGCATACCGGCGTGGCAAACGATTACCATGCCGACGGCTCGCGCATTGATTCGCTGTTTGATGCGAACCGATTGGACCATTTCATCGAAAAGGATGGCCAACGCTTTGCGGGGACCCATCTGATCATTGACCTGTGGGATGCCAGCCGCCTGGACGAGCTGGGTCATGTGGAGGAAAGCCTGCGTCAGGCCACGGAAGCGGCCGGTGCAACGCTGCTGAACATCGACCTCCATTACTTCACTCCCAATGGAGGCGTCTCAGGCGTTGCGGTGCTGGCGGAAAGCCACATCTCGATTCACACTTGGCCAGAGTGCGGCTATGCCGCCATCGACATCTTCATGTGCGGAGATGCCGAGCCAAGCAAGGCAATCAGCGTGCTGGAAAGCTCTTTCAAGCCGGGATCCATCGAGGTTGGCGAGCACCGTCGCGGCGTGATCGGATGAGGGAGGAGTGATCCCATGAAGCAGGTCTATCAAGAGGCCCTGCACCAGGATTACGGCCAGTTCTTCACCATAGCGCATGAACTCTACAGAGAGAAAACGGAGCACCAGGACCTGGTGATCTTCGAGAATGCGGCTTTTGGCAAGGTTCTGGCCCTCGACGGCATTATTCAGACGACCACGGGGGACAACCACATCTATCACGAGATGCTGGTACATGTCCCCCTGCTCGCCCATGGCAATGCGCGCAATATCCTGATCATAGGCGGCGGTGACGGCGGAACACTGCGTGAAGCCGTGAAACACCCCCTGGACAAGGCCACGATGGTCGAGATCGACAGCCATGTCATCGAGCTGTCGAAGGAATACCTGCCAGAGCTATCCGACGGGGCCTTCGATCATCCCAGGGCAGAAGTCATCGTCGGAGACGGCTATGCCTTCGTGGAACAGACGGACAGGCGATTCGACGTGATCATCGTGGATTCAAGCGACCCTGTCGGGCCGAGCGCGGTGCTCTTCTCGGAAGCGTTCTATCGCAACTGCCGGCGTTGCCTGAATCCGGGCGGCATCCTGATCACGCAGAATGGCGTGCCCTATCTTCAAAGTGACGAATTGACGAATGGCCACCGCATCCTCTCTAAGCTGTTCGAGGATATGACCTTCTATCTGGCCACCGTGCCAACCTACAGCGGCGGTCCCATGGCCTTCGGCTGGGCCAGCAATGCTCCGGAGCATCGAAATACGCCCGTGGAGATCCTGCGGGAACGCTATTCCGATCAGGCTCTGCAAACCAGTTACTATACGCCTGACATTCACAAGGGCGCCTTTGCCCTGCCCCCAAGGGTTTCGCGCTTGATGAAGGATTAGGTAAAGGGGCGGCTCCAAAGTTTTCGAGCCGCCTCTTCACTTTTCAGAAGCTGTACTCAGCGACGTTCGATCAGCTTCCAGACGGACGGCAGCATCAGTGCACCCAGGACGATCTTCAGGATGCCGCCTGCGATGAAGGGCGTGAACCCACTGGCAAGTGCCTGATGAAATCCGATAAGCGTGGCAAGCCAGGCAACACCGCTGCCCATCAGGATAACTGTGCCCAGAGTCATGGCCATCATGCTGAGCCAGATATTCCGGTCCCAGCCCCGTTCGGCCAGCCAGCCAACGACAGCGGCCGCCGCCACGAAACCGATGAGATACCCGGCCGTGGGACCCGCGAGATAGGCCAGTCCTGCGCCTGATGCGAAGACCGGGAGCCCGACAGCACCCTCGGCCAGATAGAGCGCCAGTGTCGCGGCTCCCAGGCGCAGTCCAAAACTCATGCCTATTACAAGGACAGCAAGACTCTGCATCGTGACCGGGACCGGCCAGAAAGGCACCTGAACCTTGGCGGAAATAGCCAGGACCAGAGTACCGGCCAACATGAGCACCAACGCGCGCGGCAGGGAAACCCCCCCGCCTGATGCAGGCCAGATCGTCTGTGCCAGTGTTGGTGCGATCCTAGAAGTATCTGCCATCTTCCACTCCCTTGATTTCGTTCACAGTAAAATCCAGGCAAAAAAATCCCCGCAGGAAAGCATTCCAGCGGGGATTTTCATCAGATAACTGGGACAGCTCAGCTGTCTTCTTCGTCCTCATCCTCGTCGGCAAACTGCGTCGGGCCTGAATCCTGGCCCTTGGCATCGGGATTCCGATCAACCAGCTCGATGACCGCAAGCGGTGCCATGTCGCCATAACGGAAACCCGCCTTGAGCACGCGTGTGTAGCCGCCATTGCGGCTCTGGTAGCGCTCGGCCAGCTCTCCGAACAGCTTCTGAAGCTGCTTGTTGTCACGCACGGTGATCGCTGCCTGGCGACGCGCATGCAGATTGTTGCGCTTGCCCAGAGTGATCAGGCGATCCGCAATACGACGGAGCTCCTTCGCCTTGGGAAGCGTGGTAACGATCTGCTCATGCTTGATGAGCGAGGTCGCCATGTTGGAGAACATCGCCTTGCGATGCTGTGTTTTCCTGTTCAGCTTGCGCTGGGCCATACCGTGACGCATTGCCATTCCTCCTGATCATCCGGATCTCGCGCACGAGATCGATAGCACTGCCCACTGCCCTGTATCCGGAACAATGGGGCGGGCCCGAACGGCCCTGTAAAAATTACTCAGCCGAGTCAGTACGGCTCTTCAAGGCGCTTGGAAAGCTCCTCGATGTTCTCTGGCGGCCAGTTCGGAATCTCCATCCCGAGATGCAGACCCATCTGGGCGAGCACTTCCTTGATCTCGTTCAGCGACTTGCGACCAAAGTTGGGTGTGCGCAACATCTCGCCTTCAGATTTCTGAACCAGATCACCGATGTAGACGATGTTGTCATTCTTCAGGCAATTGGCTGAACGGACAGAGAGCTCCAGCTCATCCACCTTGCGGAGCAGGTTCCGATTGAACGGCGGCTCGCCCTCATCTTCTTTCGCGTCATGAGCCTGCGGCTCATCGAAGTTGATGAAGAGCTGCAACTGATCCTGGAGAATACGCGCGGCATAAGCCACGGAATCTTCAGGCGACAGCGCGCCATTCGTATCAACTTCCATGGTCAGCTTGTCATAGTCCGTGACCTGACCAACACGCGTGTTCTCGACCTTGTAGGCCGCCCGGCGCACGGGGGAGAAGATGGAATCCACCGGGATCAGTCCGATCGGGGCATCCTCAGGACGGTTCTGGGATCCGGGAACATAGCCCTTACCCTGCTCGACGGTCAGCTCCATGTCGAAACGTGCGCCGTCATCCAGGGTGCAGATGACCAGGTCGGGATTCATGATCTCGATATCTGCGCCGGCTTCAATCTGTCCGGCGGTCACTTCCCCTGGGCCTTCCGCACGCAGACGCATGCGCTTCGGGCCCTCGGCATGCATCCGCAGTGCCATGGCCTTAACGTTGAGGACGATGTCCGTCACGTCTTCGCGAACGCCCGGAATGGACGAGAATTCGTGCAGAACGCCATCGATCTGAATCGCGGTGACAGCAGCTCCCTGAAGGGAGGACAGAAGGACACGCCGCAAGGCGTTGCCCAACGTCAGCCCAAAGCCACGTTCCAACGGCTCCGCAACGATCTTGGCAGTACGTTCAGCCGAACTCCCGGGCTGGACATCCAGCTTGTTCGGCTTGATCAGGTCGGTCCAATTCTTTTCCAGCATCTATATGCCTCTTGAGTCGAGCAGGGTTCTTGAAACACACCCACCAGCTCTCGCGAACTGGCGGTGTCTCAAACGCTTTCCCTCTATCTCGCAGTCGACAGCGGCTCGATACACCGTCGACGGCCATCCGTTGAAGGAAGCGCAGATAGCAGTGTCAGACGCGGCGGCGCTTGCGCGGACGGCAGCCGTTGTGCGGGATCGGCGTGACGTCGCGAATGGCCGTGATCTGGAAGCCCACGGACTGCAGCGCCCGCAGTGCTGATTCGCGACCCGAGCCCGGTCCCTTTACGTTCACCTCCAGGGTGCGCATACCGTGCTCCTGAGCCTTGCGCCCTGCATTCTCTGCGGCAATCTGGGCGGCATAGGGCGTGGACTTGCGAGAGCCCTTGAACCCCTGTGCGCCGGCCGTGGACCAGGCAATTGCATTGCCCTGGACATCCGTGATGCTGATCACGGTGTTGTTGAAGGAAGCGTTCACATGCGCAATGCCGGAAGTGATGTTCTTCTTTTCGCGGCGGCGCAGGCGGGAAGTTTGCTGTTTGGCCATAATATCTGTGCGCCCTTATCTCGTCGCTTTCTTTTTGCCGGCAATCGGCTTCGCAGGACCCTTGCGGGTCCGCGCGTTTGTATGCGTACGCTGACCGCGGAGCGGCAGGTTCTTGCGATGACGCAGACCGCGATAGCAGCCCAGGTCCATCAAACGCTTGATGTTCATCGCGACCTCACGGCGCAGATCACCTTCGACCAGGTATTCCCGGTCAATGGTCTCACGCACCCGCACGACTTCGTCGTCGGTCATTTCATGAACGCGCCGGCTCTCGGGCACGGACACCTTCTCACAGATCTCCTTAGCCTTGGCAGGGCCGATCCCGTGAATGTAGGTAAGCGCAATGGGGACGCGCTTGCCTGTAGGAATATTGACGCCAGCGATACGTGCCACGCCGCAGTCTCCTTAAAACCTGTATCAAGTTCAAACCAACAACAGGACAAATCGAACAGGCTAAAACAGCCCGGTCGCACCCGCGCCAGGAAGCCGCGATTATAGGAACGGCCTCCGCCGGGTCAAGTCTTGCCTTTACTCCTGCAGACCCTTTTATGCAGCCTTCAGGATACCCTCGATCTGCTCCGTCACTTCATCGATCGGCTTCATGCCGTCGACCGTCTTCAGTATGCCCTTGTCCCGGTAGTAGGGAAGTATCGGAGCTGTCTGCTCGCGATAGACTTCCAGCCGGCGCCTAAGGGTATCTACCGTGTCATCGGAACGAGCCTGCTCGGATTCATTGATCCGGGTTTCGATCCGACTGACCAGTTCCTCTTCGTTCACCTTGATCTCGATGACCGCACCCAGCGGCAAGCCCTTGCCTTCCAGGAGGGTGTCCAATGCCTCGGCCTGCGGAACGGTGCGCGGGAAACCATCCAGGATGAACCCCTTGGCACAATCCGGTTGCTCGATGCGCTCGGAGATCATCTTGATCATCAACTCGTCGGGCATCAGCTGCCCATCATCCATGATCTTCTTTGCGCGCTGTCCCAGATCGCTACCTGAAGCGACCGCACTGCGCAGCATGTCCCCTGTCGAAAGGTGTGCAATTCCGTGACGCTCCGTCAGCAATTGCGCCTGTGTTCCCTTTCCAGCCCCCGGAGGACCGAGAAGAATAATGTTCATCCCCGCCTGCCCTTTAATTTCGATTTCTTGATGAGTCCCTCATACTGGTGCGCCAACAAGTGAGCATGGATCTGGGCCACTGTATCCATGGTGACCGAAACCACGATCAGCAGACTGGTGCCACCGAAATAGAACGGCACGGCATACTGGGAAATCAGGACTTCGGGCAACAGGCAGACCAGGGCCACATAGATCGAGCCAACGGTCACCAGCCTGGTCGTCACATAGTCGATGTAGCGTGCGGTGTTCTTGCCCGGACGGATGCCCGGAATGAAGCCGCCGTTCTTCTTCAGGTTATCTGCCGTGTCCTCCGGATTGAAGACAATAGCGGTGTAGAAGAAGGCAAAGAAAATGATCAGTCCGGCATAGAGGACCATATAGAGCGGCTGACCGTGAGAAATGTTCGTCGTGATCCAGTCCAGCCAGGCCGGACCAGCCGCACCGCCACCACCAGAGAAACCGGCCACAGTCATCGGCATCAGCAGCAGTGATGACGCGAAGATCGCCGGAATGACACCCGAGGGATTCAGCTTCAGCGGCAGATGCGAAGTCTCACCGCCAAACATGCGGTTGCCGACCTGGCGCTTCGGATACTGGACCAGCAGGCGGCGCTGGGCACGCTCCATGAAGACGATGAAGGTGATGACCGCAACGGCCATGACGATCAGGAACAGGATAAAGGCCGTGGACATTGCCCCGGTGCGGCCCAGTTCCAGCAATTGCGCGATCGCCCCGGGCAGATTTGCGACAATGCCCGAGAAAATTATCAGCGAAATTCCGTTCCCGACGCCGCGCTGCGTGATCTGCTCACCCAACCACATCAGGAAGATGGTGCCCCCGGTCAGGGTAATCACGGTGCTGATGCGGAAGACCATGCCAGGATCGATAACCGCGGATCCGGAACCGACGTTCATCGTCTCCAGACCTACCGCCATACCATAGGCCTGGAAGGCCGCCAGGACGACGGTGAAATAGCGCGTATACTGGTTGATCTTCTTGCGTCCGGACTCACCTTCCTTCTTCAACTGGGAAAGCGTCGGGGAAACAGCTGTCATCAACTGCACGATAATCGAGGCCGAGATGTACGGCATGATGCTGAGCGCAAAGATGGTCATGCGCCCCAGGGACCCACCGGAGAACATGTCGAAGACACCGATGATCCCACCGGCCTGCTGCTCGAAGATGTCTGCCAGAATGGCCGGATCGATACCCGGAACAGGAATATAGGTACCCAGTCGATAGACAATCAGCGCACCCAGCGTGAACCAGATGCGCTTCTTGAGCTCTGTTGCCTTTGCAAAGGCGCCGAAATTGACGTTTGCGGCAAGTTGTTCGGCAGCTGAAGCCATGAGTGCCTTCTATCCTGTCTGCGCGGATCCGATCTCAGTCCTGATCCTGCTTTTCGGTCTTCTCAGCGGGTGCATCAACCGTCAAGGTGCCACCCGCCTTTTCGACGGCGGCGGCAGCTGACTTGGTTGCGCCCGCGACCTTGAGGTCCAGCTTCGCTGTCAATTCACCATTGCCCAGCAAGCGGACGCCGTCCCGGCCCGGCTTCTTGAACAGACCGGCTGCGCGCATGGCTTCGACATCCACCGTCTTCTTGGGATCAAGACGCTTGGCGTCGACGGCGGCCTGCAGGCGCCCAAGGGTCACCTCCACGTAATCACGTGCAAAAAGGTTCTTGAAACCGCGCTTCGGCAAGCGGCGATAGAGCGGCATCTGGCCACCCTCGAAGCCCTTGATGGAAACGCCACTGCGCGCCTTTTGACCCTTATGGCCCTTGCCGGATGTCTTGCCCAGACCCGAGCCCATTCCACGACCGACGCGCTTGCGTGCGTGGCGCGCGCCCGGATTGTCGCTCAGTTCGTTCAGCTTCATCTCTACGTTCCTTAACTTCCCGGCGCAGTGGCGCCGACCTCTTGACGGAAACTGCTACTGGGCACGGTCGCACCCAGATTGTCTGTTACTCGACCACGCGCACCAGGTGGCGCACCTTGCCGATCATCCCACGCACTGCCGGAGTATCCTCCAGCTCGCGCTTACGGTTGACCCGGCCAAGTCCCAGCCCACGCAAGGTTGCGTGCTGGTCCTCTGTGCGGCCGATAGCACTGCGCGTCTGCTGGACCACAACGCGCCCTGTGGCTTTCTTCGCCGTCTTCTTGGTTGTCGTCTTGGCTGCCATAAGGGGTTACTCCTGAGCGGGCGCTGAAGCGGCTGTGTCTTCGCGCTTGCCAATAACCTCACTAACCTTCTTGCCGCGACGCTGGGCCACCATGCGGGGGCTATTGATGCGCTGCAGTCCATCGAAGGTCGCACGGATCATGTTGTAGGGGTTCTGCGTACCTGCCGATTTCGCCACGATATCCTGGATACCCAGGCATTCGAAAACGGCACGCATCGGACCACCGGCAATGATGCCGGTACCCGCCGGCGCGGCGCGAAGGATCACGTGGCCAGCACCGAAGTTCCCCTCGATGTCATGGTGCAGTGTACGACCCTCGCGCAGCGGTATGCGCTTCATCCCACGCTTGGCCGATTCTGTCGCCTTGCGGATTGCCTCGGGAACTTCACGCGCCTTGCCGTGGCCAAAACCGACGCGACCACGCTGGTCCCCCACCACGACAAGCGCGGCAAAGCCGAAGCGCCGACCGCCCTTCACCACCTTGGCGACGCGGTTGATGCCGACCAACTTGTCGACAATCTCCGTATCCTCGCGCTCTCCACGGGCGCTGCGGTCATCTTTCTGCGGACGTGCCATTGCTACACTATTCCCTGACTTAGAACGACAGACCGCCCTCACGGGCGGCATCGGCCAGCGCCTTGACGCGGCCGTGATAGAGATACCCACTGCGATCGAAAACCACGTTTTCGACGCCGGCCTTCTTTGCGCGCTCGGCCACCAGCTTGCCAACCTCGCTTGCAGCAGAGGTATCGGAACCGGTCTTGAGCTTGCCTTGCAGGTCCTTGTCGATGGTCGAGGCAGCAGCCAGAGTGCGGCCGGCCTTGTCATCGATCACCTGGGCATAGATATGCTTGCTCGAGCGAAACACCGACAGACGCGGGCGGTCGCTCGACTTGCGCCGCAGGCTCGCACGCACACGCTGCGAGCGCTTAACCAGCTTTTGCTTCGCGTTCACCATTACTTCTTCTTGCCTTCCTTGCGCAGGATCGTTTCATCCGCATAGCGCACACCCTTGCCCTTGTAGGGCTCAGGACCACGCGCCCTGCGTATCTCCGAAGCAAACTGACCGACCAACTGCTTGTCGGCTCCACTGACGGCGACGGCCGTCGGACGCTCACATACCACCTTCAGCCCTTCCGGAATCGGAAAGTTGATGTCGTGGCTGTAACCGAGCTGCAGGTTGAGATTGCTTCCCTGCACCGCAGCACGGTAACCGACGCCGGTGATCTCGAGCGACTTGGTGAAGCCTTCCGAAACACCCTGGACCAGGTTCTGGATCCGGGCGCGTGTCGTGCCCCAAAGCGCGCGCGCCTTTTTGGTGTCGTTGGCGGGCTTCACCGTGACCTTATCGTCTTCGTGAACCAGCTCGACTTCCTCGGTGGTTTCGTAAGACAGCTCACCCAGTTTGCCCTTCGCAGTGACGGTCCGGCCTTCGATCTTCAGATCGACACCGCTCGGTACGCTCACCGCATTCTTGCCTACACGCGACATGAAACAGGACTCCTTAGAACACGCGGCAAAGCAGCTCGCCGCCAACATTCGCGGCACGAGCTTCGTGATCCGACATCACCCCACGCGGGGTCGAGAGAATCGCGATACCCAGACCGTTGTAGTAGCGGGGCAGTTCACGGATCTTCGAATAGACCCGGCGGCCCGGCCTGGAAATACGCGATATCTCGCGGATAACCGGCTCACCTTCAAAATACTTCAGCTCGATCTCAAGGACGTTGAAACCTTCATCGTCCACCGAACTGCGGTACTCACGGATGTAACCCTCGCGCTTGAGAACCTCAAGGACATTGGCTCGCAGCTTGGAGGCCGGCGCCGAGATTACAGACTTGTTGGAGCGCTGCCCGTTGCGAATGCGGGACAGCAAATCCCCTAAGGGATCGCTCATCGCCATAGCGTCGTTCCTCCTACCAGCTCGACTTCACCATGCCCGGGATCTGTCCATTATTGGCCAGATCACGCAGCGCGATACGCGAAACACGCAGCTTGCGGTAATACGCGCGCGGACGCCCGCTAACCTCGCAGCGGTTGCGGATGCGCACCTTGGCGGAATTGCGGGGCAACTCCGCCAGCTTCAGGGACGCCTGGAAGCGTTCCTCGGGTGCGCTTTTGCTGTCATGCACGATAGCCTTGAGCGCAGCGCGCTTGGCGGCATAGCGGCGTGCCTGACGAGCACGGTTCTTGTTACGTTCAACAGCACTTTTCTTTGCCATAGGTCCTTATCCTTCCGCCGTTCAGTTTCGGAACGGCATGTCGAAGTGCTTCAGCAGAGCATGCGCTTCGGCATTCGTCTTGGCCGTGGTGCAAATGATGATGTCCATTCCCCGAATTTCATCGACAGCATCATAGTCGATCTCCGGAAAAACGATCTGTTCCTTCAGGCCCATGGCATAGTTTCCATGGCCATCAAAGCTCTTGCCGTTCAGCCCGCGGAAATCACGCACACGCGGCAGGGCAATGGTCACCAGGCGATCCAGGAATTCGTACATACGATCCGCACGCAGCGTGACCTTGCAGCCGATGTCCATTCCCTCGCGAACCTTGAAGCCGGCAACCGACTTCTTCGCCTTGGTACTGACCGGCCTTTGACCGGAGATCCGGGCAAGCTCCTCCATCGCGGTCTTCAGTTTCTTGCTGTCCGCCACGGCTTCGCCAACGCCCATGTTGATCACGATCTTATCCAGGCGTGGAATTTCCATGTCGTTCTTGTAGCCGAACTCTTCCTTGAGCTGCGGCTTGACGACTTTCGAGTAGTGCTCTTTCAAGCGGGCTGTCATCGCACTCGCCTTTACTTAGCTATCGATTGTTTCGCCGGAGCGGCGCGCAACACGGAGTTTGCGCCCCCCTTCGACCGTTTTCCATCCGACGCGGGTCGCGCGATCATCGCGCGGATCCAGCAACGCCACGTTGGAAATGTGAATGGGTGCCTCTTTCTCGACGATCCCGCCCTGGCTCTGCGCCGACTGACGTTCATGCCGTTTCACGACATTGGCACCCTGGACGATCAGGCGCTCTTCCTTGGGCATGACACGCAGGACTTCGCCAACGTGCTTCTTGCTCTTGCCCGTGGTGACAACGACCTTGTCGCCCTTGCGGATTTTCATCTTGTTCGCCATCACAACACCTCTGGCGCAAGAGATACGATCTTCATGAACTTCTTGGCACGAAGTTCACGTGTGACCGGGCCGAAGATGCGCGTTCCGATGGGCTCATTCTGCTTGTTGAGCAGGACCGCCGCATTGTTGTCGAAACGGATCACCGAACCATCGGGACGGCGGATATCGTTCGCAGTCCGCACAATCACGGCACGAACGACGTCGCCCTTCTTGACGCGACCGCGGGGAATGGCCTCCTTGACGGACACCACGATGACATCGCCAACACCCGCGGACTTGCGCTTTGAACCGCCCAGCACCTTGACACACATGACGCGGCGCGCACCGGAGTTGTCGGCCACATCGAGATTGCTCTGCATCTGAATCATGACGTCAACTCCTAGCTCTGGGTTGCGCCTGCGCCGTCATCTACGACGGCCCAGCGTTTTGACTTCGACATCGGTCGGCATTCGACAATACGAACGCGCTCGCCTTCCTGACAGCGGTTCTGCTCGTCGTGAGCACGGTACCGCTTGGACGACTTGATAAACTTCTTGTACAGCGGGTGCATCACCCGCCTTTCAACCAGGACCGTCACCGTCTTGTCCGTTTTGGTACTGACGACGACGCCTTGCAGCACACGACGCGGCATGGATCACAAACTCCTACTGAGCGGCCTGCGCGGCCTGGCGGTCGCGCAAGACGGTCTTGATTCGAGCGATGTCACGGCGCACCTGCCGCACCCGCGCGGTGTTCTCGAGCTGGCCGCTGGCCTGCTGGAAGCGCAGGTTGAAAGCTTCCTTGCGCAGCGTAACCAGCTGCTCCTTCAGCTCATCCTGGCTCTTGGCCCGAATATCTTCCGCTTTCATCGCTTAATCCTCCTCACCGATGCGCGTCACGAAACGCGTCTGCACCGGCAGTTTCGTCGAGGCCAAGCGGAAAGCTTCACGCGCCATTTCCTTGTTGACCCCTTCGAGTTCGAACATCACACGGCCGGGCTTCACGCGTGCCGCCCACCATTCGGGTGACCCCTTGCCGGACCCCATGCGCACTTCGGCTGGCTTGGACGACACCGGGACATCCGGGAAAACACGGATCCAGAGCTTACCGACACGACGCATGTGGCGGGTGATGGCGCGGCGCGCAGCCTCGATCTGACGGGCCGACACGCGTCCCGGAGTCGTCGCCTTCAGGCCATACGTCCCGAAGTTCAACTCGGTTCCACCCTTGGCCATCCCGTGGATGCGCCCTTTGAACTGCTTGCGATACTTCGTCCGCTTTGGAGACAGCATCTTTCCCGTTCCCTAACTCTTGACCGGCCGCCTTACTGGCGGGCGGGGGCTGCACTCTGGCTCTCACTCAGGCGCTTTTCCTGCGCCATGGGGTCGTGAGCCAGAATTTCACCCTTGAAAATCCAGACCTTTACACCGCAGGTGCCATAGGTCGTGTTTGCGCGGCCTTCGCCGTAGTCAATGTCGGCACGCAGGGTGTGCAATGGCACACGGCCTTCGCGGTACCACTCGGTACGTGCGATTTCGGCCCCGCCCAAACGGCCTGCGCAATTGATCCGAATGCCCTGGGCGCCAAGACGCATGGCGTTCTGCACTGCCCGCTTCATCGCACGGCGGAACGCGACACGGCGCTCGAGCTGCTGCGCGATATTGTCGGCCACCAGCTTGGCATCCAGCTCCGGCTTGCGGATCTCGACGATGTTCAGGCTGACCTCGCCACCCGTCATCTTCTGCAATTCCTGGCGCAGCTTCTCGATATCCGCACCCTTCTTACCGATAACGACGCCGGGGCGGGCCGTATGAATCGTGATGCGTGCACGCTTGGCCGGACGCTCGATGATCACGCGGGCCACACCCGCCTGACGCAGGCGATTGTAGAGAAATTCGCGCAGCTTCAAATCCTCGTGGAGGTAACTGCCGTATTCCTTCCCGGCGAACCAACGGGAATCCCAAGTACGGTTGATGCCGACCCGAAGGCCGATCGGATTTACTTTCTGACCCATATCAGGCGCTCTCCTCGCGCTCACGCACAACAACGCGCAAGCGGCTCCAGGGCTTCAAGAGTTTGCCCGCACGACCACGTGCGCGCGGACGGAATCGTTTCATCATGAAGGCCTTGCCAACCGAGGCCTCCGCCACATACAGGCGGTCAACATCCAGATGATGGTTGTTTTCCGCATTGGCGATCGCAGCCTGAAGGACCTTCTTGACCTCCTGGGAAATGCGACGCTTGCTAAAAGTCAGGTCCGACAGCGCACGCTCCGCCGATTTCCCGCGGATCATCCCGGCCACCAGATTTAACTTGCGCGGACTGGTCCGCAGCAGGCTGGCGCTGGCCAGGGCCTCGTTATCGGACAGGCTGCGTTCGCTCTTGAGCTTACCCATCGCCCTTAACCTCTCTTCGCCTTCTTGTCCGCCGCATGCCCATAGAAGGTGCGGGTCGGAGCAAACTCACCGAACTTGTGACCGATCATATTCTCGTTCACTAGAACCGGCAGGAACTTGTGACCGTTGTGGACGCCGAAGGTCAGGCCAACGAATTGCGGCATGATGGTCGAGCGTCGCGACCAGGTCTTGATAATTTCATTGCGGCCCGAATTACGTACCGTCTCGGCTTTCTTGAGCAGGTAGCCGTCAACGAAGGGGCCTTTCCAGACTGAACGCGCCATTCTATCGGCTCCTTACTTCTTCTTCCGCGTTTTCCGGCGGCGCACGATCAGGCCGTCGGTCGTCTTGTTGTGCCGGGTCTTGTGACCCTTTGTGGGCTTACCCCAGGGCGTCACTGGATGGCGCCCCCCGGAGGTCCGGCCCTCACCGCCACCATGCGGGTGGTCGATGGGGTTCATGGCAACACCGCGAACCGACGGACGCTTGCCGATCCAGCGCTTACGCCCGGCCTTGCCCAGGTTGGTGTTAGTCTGGTCCGGGTTCGAAACCGCACCGACACTTGCCATACAGTCCGATCGGACCATGCGAACCTCTCCGGATGCCAGGCGCAACAGAGCATAGCCCGCATCGCGCCCAACCAACTGGACATAGGTTCCGGCAGAACGCGCAAGCTGAGCACCCTTACCGGGTTTCAGCTCGACGTTGTGAATGATCGTACCGATCGGCACGGAGCGCAGCGGCATAGCATTGCCAGGCTTCACGTCTGCCTTGTCGGATGCGATGACCTGATCGCCCTCACTCAGGCGCTGAGGCGCAATGATATAGGCCTGCTCACCATCTTCGTAGGTCAACAACGCAATGAACGCGGTGCGATTGGGGTCATACTCCAAACGCTCGACCTTCGCCGGCACATCGAACTTGCGCCGCTTGAAGTCGATCACGCGATAGGTACGCTTGTGTCCACCACCGATGCGACGAGAGGTGATGCGCCCCAGGTTGTTGCGTCCACCGGACTTGCTAAGTCCTTCGGTCAGCTTCTTGACGGGCTCACCCTTCCAGAGGCCGGACCGGTTGACCTGCACCAGCTGGCGGCGCCCCGGCGTGACGGGATTATATGTCTTCAACGCCATGGATCAGATCCCCGTGGTCACGTCGATGGAATGACCTTCCTCAAGCGTGACCATCGCTTTCTTGTAATCGGAACGCTGTCCGGGACGCCCCCGGAAACGCTTGGTCTTTCCCTGCTGACGCAGAGTATTGACCGCCTTGACCTTCACCTTGAACAGGGTCTCGACCGCCGTCCGGATTTCCGGTTTCGTGGCATCGAGCGCCACCTGAAAGGTGACCTGGTTGTATTCCCCGGCCAGGGTGGCCTTCTCGGTGATCACCGGCTTGCGGATGACTTCGTGCATCCGTTCGCCGGACAGCTTCACAGCTGCTGTCGTGCGGGCACGTCCCTTGCTCATTTCAGTCGCGCCTCCAGCGCTTCAACCGCTGTGCGGGTCAGAACCAGCCTGTCGCGGCGCAGGATATCGTGAACATTGGCGCCCTGCTGTGGCAGAACGTCGATCATCGGGATGTTGCGCGAAGCGCGCGCGAACATCTCGTCGATTTCCGCACCGTCGATGATGAGAGTGTTGGACCAGCCAAGGCCTTCAAAGCGCTTGGCTAGCTCAGCAGTCTTATGACTGTCCAGCTTGGCGCTGTCCAGCACAGAAAGCTTTCCATCGGCAGCTTTTGCAGAAAGAGCTGTCTTCAGGGCCAATTGGCGGAACTTTCGCGAGAGATCATGACCATGGTCACGCGGAGAAGGACCATGAACGGTTCCACCACCCCGCATAATATTGGTCTTCATGTCACCGCGACGGGCACGCCCCGTGCCCTTCTGGCGATAGGCCTTCTGGGCGCGACCGGCGACTTCACCGCGTGTCAGCGTCTTGTGCGTTCCGGCACGACGTTGGGCCAACTGCCAATTCACGGCACGTGCGAGCACGTCACGGCGTACAGGAACCCCGAAGACGCTATCGCTCAGCTCGATTTCGCCGTTCTCTTTGTTGTCGAGAGTCGTGACCTTCATCTTCATGGTCACTGCTCCTTCTGCTCTGCATTGCCTTCAGAGGCAATGTCTGCCTCAACAGGCGCTTCCGTTTCAGTGGCCGGTGCCTCCTCGGCGGGTGCTGCTTCTGCTCCTCCATTCGCCTTTGCATCGGCAGCCTGCTTAAGGCCGGCCGGGAAGGGAATGCCTTCAGGCAGGGTCGCCTTGGTCGCATCCGAGACCAAAAGCCAGCCGCCATCTGCGCCCGGAACCGCGCCGCGAACCATGACCAGGCCGCGGGCCTCGTCGGTTGCCACCACTTCCAGATTCTGGGTCGTCACGCGGCGATTTCCCATCTGTCCGGCCATCTTCTTGCCCTTGAAGACCTTGCCCGGATCCTGCATCTGGCCGGTGGAACCGTGACTGCGGTGCGCCGCGGAGACACCGTGGCTGGCACGCAGCCCGGCAAATCCATGCCGCTTCATCGCACCGGCAAAGCCCTTGCCGATGCTGGTACCGACAACATCGACCTTCTGGCCGGCCACGAAATGCCCGGCAGACAACTCGGTTCCCACATCCAGGACAGCATCCTCGGACACGTGGAATTCGGCCAACTTCTTCTTCGGTGTTACCTTGGCCTTGGCGAAACGCTCGCGCTCAGGCTTGGACACACGATTCGGTTTTGCCTTCCCAGCACCCAGCTGGAGGGCCGTATATCCATCCTTGTCCTTGGTACGGACGGCCACAACCTGGCAATCTTCCATCTGCAGAACGGTCACCGGAACATGCGTTCCGTCTTCCCGGAAAATCCGGGTCATGCCCAGTTTCTGCGCAATAATACCCGTGCGCATCGGATCATCCCTTCAGTTTGATCTCGACGTCGACACCAGCGGCCAGATCGAGCTTCATCAGCGCATCGACTGTCTGCGGGGTCGGGTCAACAATGTCCAATAGCCGCTTGTGCGTCCGCATTTCGAACTGCTCGCGGCTCTTCTTGTCGATGTGCGGCGAGCGCAACACCGTGAAACGCTCTATTCGGGTCGGCAGCGGAATCGGTCCGCGCACCTGCGCGCCCGTCCTCTTGGCCGTGTTCACGATCTCCCCGGTCGACTGGTCCAGGACCCGGTGATCGAACGCCTTCAGGCGAATACGGATATTTTGATGATCCATTGTTTAGCGCTCGTCCAAAGAGGCCGGCCCGATGTCTAGGCAACGGGCCGGCCGGTACACACAAAAAACCTGATTCAATCGACGATGGAAGCGACGACGCCGGCGCCGACGGTACGCCCGCCTTCGCGAATGGCGAAGCGCAGGCCCTCGTCCATGGCAATCGGTGCAATCAGCTCCACGTCCATCGAGACGTTGTCGCCCGGCATCACCATCTCCGTGCCCTCCGGAAGCGTGACAACACCCGTCACGTCCGTCGTACGGAAATAGAACTGCGGACGATAGTTCGTGAAGAACGGCGTGTGACGGCCACCCTCGTCCTTGTTCAGAATGTACGCCTCCGCCTTGAACTTCCTGTGCGGCGTGATCGTGCCCGGCTTCGCCAGAACCTGACCGCGCTCAACATCATCACGACCAACACCGCGCAGCAACGCACCGATGTTGTCACCGGCCTCGCCCTGGTCCAGAAGCTTGCGGAACATCTCGACACCGGTCACCGTCGTCTTCCGCGTGTCATGCAGACCGACAATCTCGACTTCCTCGCCAACCTTCACGACACCGCGCTCAACACGCCCCGTCACAACAGTCCCGCGACCCGAAATCGAGAACACGTCCTCGATCGGCATCAGGAACGGCTGGTCCTTCGGACGCTCCGGTGTCGGAATGTAGTCGTCAATCGCCTGCATCAGCTCGATGATCGAATCATGGCCCAGCTTCTGGTCCGTGTCCTCGATCGCCGCCAGCGCAGACCCCTTGATGATCGGAATGTCGTCACCCGGGAAGTCGTAGCTCGACAGAAGCTCGCGTACCTCAAGCTCAACAAGCTCAAGAAGCTCCTCGTCGTCAACCTGGTCACACTTGTTCAGGTAAACCACCAAGGCCGGAACACCAACCTGGCGCGCCAGAAGAATGTGCTCGCGTGTCTGCGGCATCGGCCCGTCCGCGGCGGACACAACCAATATGGCCCCGTCCATCTGCGCCGCACCCGTGATCATGTTCTTCACATAGTCCGCGTGACCCGGGCAATCCACGTGCGCATAGTGACGGTTCGCCGTCTCGTACTCAACGTGCGCCGTCGAAATCGTGATCCCGCGCGCCTTCTCCTCAGGCGCCTTGTCAATGGCGTCATACGCCATAACCTGACCCGTGCCAGACTCCGCCATCACCTTCGTGATCGCCGCCGTCAGCGTCGTCTTACCATGGTCAACGTGACCAACCGTCCCAATGTTGCAGTGCGGCTTCGTCCGCTCGTATTTCGCCTTCGCCATCTTAATCCAGACTTTCTGCTATCCGACTTTCTTGCTTCCTGTACAGGCCGCAAAGGGCCCAACGACTGATTCGGCAGGCAGCGCCTGACCCGGGAACAACGCGGAGCGAACTGGAGCGGGTGATGGGAATCGAACCCACACCACCAGCTTGGAAGGCTGGGGCTCTACCATTGAGCTACACCCGCACACTGAACGACCGCCACTTTCCTATTCGAGTGCTCCGGCCCAGAAATGGTGGAGGAGGTTGGATTTGAACCAACGTAGGCGAAGCCAACGGATTTACAGTCCGTCCCCTTTAACCACTCGGGCACTCCTCCAAAGGATCACCGGGCACACGATAGAGCCGTGATCTATGTTGATTTATAGACCGCCTGTCAACCGTAAACATGACGAAAAATCCCTGTCCGCCCCGCCGAAAAGCAGGATGGATGAAGAACCTTGCGTCATGCCTTATGTTGAGGCTGATAGTAAGCACCATGAGCCGCAAACGCAAGAAACTCTCGACAGGTCCTGCCGCGGACGGGAACAGGCGGAATGCCAACGCCGCCCAGTCCCCGGCAGGACGTGACAAAACCCCTCGCAGCCAGCGCAAACCGCAGCGGGAAAGCGGTCTGTGGCTGTATGGTTGGCATGCCTGCCTGGCCGCTCTGGGCAATCCGAAGAGGCGTTGCCGGCAGTTGCTGCTGGCGGGGACGCCCGATGCCGGCCAGCAGACTGCACTCAATGCACTGTATGATCGGCATGACCTGTCCCTGCCCGAGTCGCGCAGCGTGGACCGAGACGAGATGAGTGAGCGGCTGCCTCCCGGCGCCGTACACCAGGGTATTGCAGTGCATGCCGACCCGCTTCCAGCAAAGGATCTTGAGGACATACTCGAGCCGCTGCCACCGGGCCGGCAGGTCATTGTGGCCCTGGACCAGGTCAGCGATCCCCACAATGTGGGTGCCATCCTGCGTTCGGCAGCCGTGTTCGGTGGAGCGGCCGTCCTGAATACGGAACGCCATGCGCCAGCCGAAACAGGAACACTGGCCAAGTCAGCCAGTGGAGGGCTCGAGAGCGTTCCCTATATCCAGGTGATCAATCTGGCACGCAGTCTGGACCGCTTGAAGGAAGCCGGGTTCTGGGTCTTCGGCCTGGCATCGGAAGCCCCCGCCACCCTGCCCGAGGCGGAGTTGCCAGAGAAGCTGGTGCTCTGCCTGGGCGCGGAGGGACCTGGCCTGCGCCGCCTGACGCGGGAACGCTGCGACTTGCTGGTCCGCCTGCCCGCACCGGGCGCCCTGCAGGATCTGAACGTGTCGAATGCCGCCGCCGTCGCGCTCTACGAGCTGCTTGCGCGCACATCGCCTGTGTAAGGCCAAGGAGAACCTGGCCCCTTGCAAGGGTCAGAAGCTGGGGGGCGTGCAGGCCGTGATCACCTCGCAGGTCTCGTCACCCAGGTTGCGGAAACGGTGCGGAACGCGGCTGTCGAAATAGAAGGCCTCCCCTTCCTTCAATAGCTGTCTCTGGTCACCGACCGTAACATCGAGCGCACCGCGTATGACGACGCCGGCCTCCTCGGCGTCATGACGCAACAGGGCCTCTCCGGTATCGGCACCGGGTGCGTAGCGTTCGTGCAGCACCTGCATGGCACGCCCGCGCAGGTCCCGGCCCACCTGACGATAGCTTATGTCGCCCCCGGCAATCTCAAAGAGTTCCTCGGCCCGATAGAAAATGCGGCTGCGCGGGGTTTGTCCCAGGCTGAAGAAATCAGCCAGACTTATGGGAAAACCGGCCAGCACCCTTTTCAGCATGCCGACCGAAGGGCTGCTCTTGTTCTGTTCGATCAGCGAGATGACCGCATTCGATACACCGGCCCGCTTGGCCAGTTCTCGCTGAGAGAGATCATGCATCTGCCTGAGATTCCTGAGGCGTTGCCCCACACCGGGATCATCGTCTTCCAGGCCGTCCATGGTGGATCTCACTTTATTGTGTCAAGTATATTTAACGTTCTCGTGATTATTGACGAGATAAACCAAGCACGAAAGATATTTTGTCAATTTTCCTTATCATGCTATCGTGCCGGCAATTCAGTTTGCGAACATGGAGGATCGTCATGGACGGCACAGCCCTGAGCGTCAATGCGGACGCCACACCGAACAGTCTGGAATCCTACTGGATGCCGTTCACCTGGAACCGGCAGTTCAAGAAGGACCCCATGCTGGTGACCTCGGCCAAGGACATGCATTATACCAGCGTGGATGGACGCCAGATCCTGGACGGCACGGCTGGCTTATGGTGCTGCAATGCCGGACATGGGCGCGAGAAGATCGTCGAGGCGGTCCAGCAGACCGTGGCTCATCTGGATTATGCCCCCTCCTTCCAGGTCAGTCATCCGCTTCCATTCGAGCTGGCATCACGCATACGTGCGATGCTGCCGGGCGATTACGAGCATGTCTTCTTCTGCAATTCCGGCTCCGAGGCCGTAGACTCCGCTCTGAAGATTGCACTGGCCTATCACCGCGTGCGCGGTGATGCGGCCCGCACCCGCTTGATCGGGCGCGAGCGTGGTTATCACGGCACCGGCTTCGGCGGCATCTCCGTGGGTGGCATCGTGAAGAACCGCATGTTCTTCGGCCCGCTCATGAATGGTGTCGACCACCTGCCGCATACGCACAACCTGGAGCACAACGCCTTTTCACGCGGCCAGCCGGCCTGGGGCGCGCATCTGGCCGACGAGCTGGAGCGCATGGTCCAGCTTCACGACGCCAGCACCATTGCAGCGGTGATCGTCGAGCCGGTCGCTGGTTCGACCGGTGTGCTGATCCCGCCGCAGGACTACCTGCAGCGACTGCGCAAGATTTGCGACAAGCACGGCATCCTGTTGATCTTCGACGAGGTGATCACCGGCTTCGGCCGCCTTGGCAAGCCGTTTGCCACGGAATACTTCGGTGTCCAGCCCGACATCATCACCTGCGCCAAGGGGCTGACCAACGGTGTCATTCCCATGGGGGGCGTGATTTGCCGCAAGGGCATCTACGACGCCTTCATGGACTGGGCCGACGAAAGCGGAAACACGATCGAGCTCTTCCATGGCTACACCTATTCCGGCCACCCGGTTGCCGCCGCAGCCGGCCTGGCGACGCTGGACGTCTATAACGAGGAAGGCCTTTTCGACAGGGCCGCCGAACTCGCCCCCTACTGGGAAGAGGCGGTGCACTCCCTGAAGGACACGCGCCATGTCATCGACTTGCGAAACTTGGGCCTCATTGCCGGCATTGAACTTGAAGCACGTCCCGGTGCGCCCGGTGCGCGTGGCTACGAGGCCTTCAAGCGCTGCTTTGACAAGGGCCTGCTGATCCGCGTGACCGGCGATATCATTGCCCTGTCACCTCCGCTGATCGTCGATAAGCCGCAGATCGATCAGATGTACACGATCCTGCAGGAGGTCCTGGAAAACCTGGACTGAGGCAGACCCTCATGCAGTTTTGTCCCGGCCGTTTGGCCGGGACATTCTTTTTCAAGCAACTGGACAGTCAAGAACAAGGGAGTAAATGGCAATGCTGGTTGGTGTCCCCAAGGAGATCAAAACCAAGGAATTCCGTGTCGGTCTGACACCGACCTCTGTCCGCGAACTGGTTCACAACGGCCATCAGGTCCTGGTCGAGACAGGTGCCGGTGACGGCATCGGCTTTTCCGACAAGATCTACAGCGATGCCGGGGCCGGAATTGCCGGCTCGGCCGCCGAAGTCTTCGAAAAATCCGAGATGATCGTGAAGGTGAAGGAGCCGCAACCGCAGGAATGCAAGATGCTGCGCGAAGACCAGATCCTTTTCACCTTCCTTCATCTCGCACCCGACTTGACCCAGACCCAGGGCCTGATCGATTCCGGCTGTATCGCCATTGCCTATGAAACCGTCACCGATCGCCATGGCCGCCTGCCCCTGCTTGCCCCGATGAGCGAGGTGGCCGGGCGCATGTCCGTTCAGGTCGGCGCCCACTGTCTAGAGAAGGAACAGCAGGGCAAGGGCGTCCTGCTTGGCGGCGTTCCGGGCGTCAATCCCGCCAAGGTGGTCATCCTGGGCGGCGGTGTCTCCGGCATGAACGCAGCCCGCATGGCCATGGGCATGAGCGCGGATGTCACCGTGATCGACAAGTCCCTGGAACGCCTGAACGAGCTGGACACCATTTTCGATTCCAAGCTCAACACACTCTATTCCACCGTCGACTCCATCGAGGCGCATTGCCTTGAGGCCGACCTGGTGATCGGCTGTGTCCTGATACCCGGAGCGGCTGCACCCAAGCTGGTTACGCGCGACATGATCTCGCGGATGGAGGCCGGGACTGTCCTGGTTGATGTCGCCATTGACCAGGGCGGTTGTTTCGAGACCTCGAAGGCCACGACCCATGACAATCCCACCTTCATCGTGGACGACGTGGTGCACTACTGCGTGGCCAACATGCCAGGCGCCGTGGCACGCACATCGACCCAGGCCCTGAACAACGCCACCCTGCCCTTCACGCTGGCCTTGGCCAACAAGGGCTGGAAGCGGGCCCTGGCCGAGAACGAGCACCTCATGGAGGGGCTGAACGTGGCGCACGGCAAGATCACCTATGCCGCCGTTGCCGAAGCGCACGGCAAGGATTCCGTCCGCCCTCAGGAAGCCATCGGTATCTGAGCTGCTTTTCGTACTTTGAGAAAAGGGCCCGACAGGAATAACGGATCGGGCCCTTTTCATTCATGCCCTGTTGTCTATGGCATCAGATCGCGCAGGCGATACCACATCATGGCCAGGGCCAGGGTTGGCGTGCGCAGGTAGGTCCCGCCCGGGAAAGGCTGGTGCGGCAGGCGCGCGAAGACGTCGAAACGGCCGGCCTGTCCAGCAATTGCCTCGGCCAGAACCCGCCCGGCAATGGCACTCAGACTGACACCCTGGCCGGAATAGCCCTGCGTGAAGTAGAGGGTTTCGTCCAGGCGGCCGAGATGCGGAGCGCGGTCCATGGTGATCGCAACATATCCCCCCCAGACATACTCGAATGATACGTCCTCTAGCTGGGGGAAAACACTCAGCATCGAACGGCGCATCGCCCGCGACAGGTTGGGCGGCATCAGTGTGGAATAGCTGACCCGTCCTCCGAACAGAAGCCTGCGGTCCGAGGACAGGCGAAAATAGTTGAGCACGAACTTCAGGTCAGCAATGGCCTCATCCTGGGGGATCAGCGCTGCCGCGCGTTCTCCCAGGGGATGAGTCGCCGCCATGTAGGTGCCGACCGGCATGATGGTTCGCGCCAATTCGGGCACCAGCTTTCCAAGATGCGCGTTACAGGCCACCACCAGGAAGCTGGCCTGCACCTGCGCTCCGGCCTCTGTCTTGGTGACGGGCTTGGCGCCACGCTCGATCGCGCTGACCCGTGAGTGCTCGAAAATTCGCACCCCTGCCTGCTCGGCCGCCCGGGCCAGGCCCTGGCAATAGGCCAGGGGGTGCAGGTGCCCGGCCCCGTCATCCTGCAAGCCGCCAATATAGCGTGGGCTGTCCACGTGTTGGCGTGACGCCTCCGCCCCACGTACCACCTGAAGCTTGTCGTAATCATAATTCCGGGCCCAGTCCTCCTGCCAGGCCTCGACCTCGCGCAGTTCGCGGGGCCGTTCTGCCGCCAGGTAATACCCCCATTTCAGGTCGCAGGCGATCTGGTGTGTCTCGACACGGTGGCGAATGATTTCCTTGGATTCCTCGGCCATGTCGAACAGCAGGCGCGCATCCTCGCGCCCCAGCGCGCGCTCGATCTTGCCGGTGCCCGAGGAAAAGCCGGAACAGACCTGTCCCCCATTGCGGCCACTGGCGCCCCATCCGACGGTCTGTGCCTCCAGCACCACGACATCCAGGCCGCGCTCGGCCAGTTCAATGGCCGTGCTCAGGCCGCTGTAGCCGGCACCAATGACGCAGACATCGGCCTGAAGGGACTCAGCCAGCGCAGGCCGCACGGGGCCGTCGCTCACGCTGGCACGATAATAGGAATCGATGGCATCCTCGTGTTTCATAAGGTACTTTTTGGGCTCAAACGAACAAAAAGACAATCATGGCGATTTATTCGAAACCTGTATCCTCAGCCCTCCGCTGGATCAGGCCCGCCTCTTCACCCGAACCAACAGAGATTCCATCATGTCCTTCATAGAAGACTTCCTGCAGGAGCATAACATCGAGGAAGTCGAATGCCTCGTGCCCGACATGGCCGGCATCGCCCGCGGCAAGATTCTGCCCGCCAGCAAGTTCATCAAGGGCATGCGCAGCAACGGGCTGCGCGTACCGGAGTCGATCTTCGTCCAGACCGTGACGGGCAGCTACCCAGACAACGACGGCGTCACCAACCCGGCCACTTCGGATGTCTATCTGGTGCCGGACGAGGAGACCATGCGGCTGGTCCCCTGGTACGAAGAGCCGACAGCCCAGATCATCTGCGACCCTTACTACTTCGATCACACGCCGGTCCCCTTTGCCGCCCGACATGTCCTGAAACGGGTCCTGAAGCTGTTCGAGGCGAAAAAATACCTGCCCCAGGTGGCGGTGGAACTGGAATTCTACCTGGTCGACCGCAATGACGACCCCGACTACCCGCTGCAACCACCGATCGGGCGCTCGGGCCGCCGCGAAACCTCGCGGCAGTCCTATGGCGTCGATGCCGTCAACGAGTTCGACCCCATGTTCGAGGAGGTCTACGACTTCTGCGACGCCCAGCGAATCGATATCGATACCCTGACCCACGAGGCCGGGGCCGCCCAGATGGAGATGAACTTCAACCACGGGGAAGCGCTGCTGCAGGCCGACCAGGCCTTCCTGTTCAAGCGCACGGTGCGCGAGGCCGGTCTGCGTCACAAGGTGTATGCCACTTTCATGTCCAAGCCGATGCAAGGCGAGCCCGGCAGCTCGATGCATGTCCATCAAAGCCTGGTCAGCAAGAAGACCGGGCGTAACGCCTTCGCCAACCAGAACGGTCAGGACAGCCGCCTCTTCCATCAGTACATCGCCGGCCTGCAGCGCTATCTGCCGGCGACAATGCCGATCTTCGCGCCCTATGTGAACTCCTACCGCCGGCTGATGCCGGACACGGACGCCCCCATCAACACGCACTGGGGCTATGACAACCGCACGGTCGGCCTGCGCGTGCCCCACTCCGGTGTCCAGGATCGCCGTGTCGAAAACCGTGTACCCGGGGCGGATGCCAACCCTTACCTGGCGCTGGCCGGTTCTCTGGCCTGCGGCTATCTGGGCATCGAGGAAAAGCTGATGCCTCGTGCACCGATCGAGGGCAGCGCCTACCGCCTGGCACATACCCTGCCGCGCACCCTCTACGATGCACTCAGTCGCTTCTCCTCGCACCGTGGGCTGAAGAACGTGCTGGGCGATCAATTCGTCGCCGCGGTTTCAGCGGTCAAGGACGCCGAACTGGACGCCTACCAGCAGGTGATTTCCTCCTGGGAGCGTGAACACCTGCTTCAGAACGTCTGACCGATCACAGACAAGGACGACAAGACTTCTGCCACCCGCGCCAGTGCCTGCTGCAGGTCGGCCCTTGTGGCCGGCGTGGTCAGGCTGAGCCGCAATCCTTGGGGAACGTCGCGGCGCACGGCAAAGGTGCGCGAAGCCACCACCTCGACGCGCTGCCGTCGGCAACGTTCCGCCACCGCTTCGGCATCCTCCGTCACCGGCACCCAAAGATGCGGTGCCGGGGGTGCATCTGGCGGAACGGGCAGGATCCGCCGCGCCAGCTTCCAGCGCGCCAGCATTTCCCCCTTTTGCCAATCCAGGCGCCGATAAACGGTCCCATCCTCGATCCACAGGCACGCCAGCTCCAGGGCCAGGGGTGACAACAGCCAGGTGGTCGCGTGCGTTTCCTCCCTGAGCGGCGCGATCAGGTTCGACGGTCCCGCGATCATCCCGAAGCGCACACCCGGGACGGCCGCCTTGGACAGGCTGCTGACCAGCAGGGCCTGCTCCGGCAGGTGGCACGACAGTGGCGGCAGGTCCGTCAGGGCACCATAGACATCGTCCTCGACCAGCGTCAGGCCATGCTGGCGTATCACTTCGGCCAGCTTGCGACAGCGCTCGGGACCGGCCAGGGCCCCAGTGGGGTTCTGCAGTAGAGGCACCAGAACCACGACACGCGCATCACTGGTCTCTGCCGCACGGGCCAACGCCTCGGGCTGACAGCCCTCCGCATCCATGGGCACGGGCACCAGCCTCAGATGAAGCTGCTTGGCCACAGCCTTCATGCCGGGAAAGGTCAATTCCTCGACCAGGACGGAATCCCCCGGCCTGCAGATGGATTGCAGGGCTGCGGCCAAAGCCTGCTGGGCGCCGGCACAGGGGACCACCGAAGCCGGCGAAACCTGTAATCCGCGCTGCGCCAGCCACTGGGATCCCGCCACTCCTGCACGTTCCAGCAGGCGTGGCTCGTGATAGCCTTGGGCGGCTTCCAACTTACCCTCGGCAATCAAGGCCTGCAGCGTATCCTCCAAGTCACGATTGCCAGGTTGGTGGGCTGGAACATTGGTTGAGAGGTCCAGGCTGTCCTGGCTACGCGGTTCCTTCAGACTGAACAGCGTTGCCTCGCGGCTTTCCGGCAGGACATAGGTTCCGCGACCGACCTCTCCGCCGACCAGGTGTCTTCGCGCGGCCTCGCGATAGGCCTGGGTGACCGTGCTGAGATTGACTCCCAGCTTCCAGGCCAGCTCGCGCTGGGGCGGAAGTCGGTCTCCAGGGCGCAGATCACCCTGGCTCACGGCATCTCCCAACGCCTCGACAATGGCCAGGTATTTGACGCTGTTGCGCCCCTCAAGCGATGGCGTCCACATTGTTACCCATACAATATAAATGTTGACCCATACAATTAACCCCCGCACCCTGTCGGTCAAGATCAACAGCCACATAAAGGGAACCCCAGATGTTTTCCGCGGCCGACCTCGACAAAGCCCATGCAATCGTCCAGGACGCCATGCAGCCCACCCCGCAAATCACCTGGCCGCAGCTTTCCGCGCGCCTGGGCACGGAACTCTGGGTCAAGCACGAGAATCACACGCCTGTCGGCGCCTTCAAGATTCGCGGTGGCCTTGTCTACATGAAGAACCGCTGCGAGTCCGGCGAGCCACTGAAGGGCATTGTCAGTGCCACCCGTGGCAACCACGGGCAGAGCCTGGCCTTTGCCGGCAAGCAACACGGCGTGCCCGTCACCATTGTCGTGCCGGAGGGCAATTGTTCGGAAAAGAACTCCGCCATGCGTGCGCTCGGCGCGAAATTGATTGAAGCCGGCAAGGACTTCGACGAAGCGCGCGCCGCAGCTGCCGATTTGTCCAGGAGGGAAGGCCTGGAAAGTGTACCGGCCTTCCATCCGCATCTGGTCGCGGGTGTCGCCACCTATGCGAAGGAATTCTTCACGGCCCATCCGAACCTGGATGTGGTCTATGCCCCCATCGGCATGGGGTCCGGACTTTGCGGCATGATCCGCGCACGCGACCTGCTCGGACTTTCAACGAAGATAGTCGGTGTCGTGACCAAGGGCGCGCCGGCCTACGCACTGTCCTATGAGGCCGGCGAGGTCGTATCCACGGATGAGGCCGAGACCATCGCCGATGGCATGGCCTGTCGCCAGCCAATGCAGGAGGCGCTGGATATCGTCCTTGCCGGGGCCGATCACATGGTCAGTCTTGCAGAAGACGAAATCGCCGACGCCATCCGCGCCTATTATACCGATACACACAACCTGGCGGAGGGTGCCGGCGCCGCTGCCCTGGCGGCCGCCCTGCAGGAACGCGACCAGCTTGCGGGCAAGAAAGTGGGGGTCGTTCTGTCTGGCGGCAACATCTCACGAGACCTGATGGTCCGCCTGCTGTCCGAAGAACCCCAGGCCCGCGCGGCGTAACACCGGGACGTCCCACTGAGGCAGGCACCCTTTACGTCCCAGCCACGACAGAGGCATACTCGCCGAGTCTTTCTTGTCAGGATGACCCGGATGATTGCCTGCACCAGCCTGCCCACCCGTCTTTCGGAACTGCTGATTCTCTGCGCCCGGATCGATTACAATCCTTGAGCCTCCGGTTTTCCTTTCCTGCCCATTCACAGAAGGACCGGACTCTTGAACGAAAACATCAACCGAAACTCGACCGCGCGCTGGCGTGACCTGGATATCAGGCATCACCTGAATCCCTTTTCCGACTACAAGACTTTGAAGTCCGAGGAGGGCGGCAGCCGCATAATCGTGCGCGCTGAAGGCGCGCACCTGTACGATTCCGAAGGGCAGAAAATCCTGGACGGCATGGCTGGTCTCTGGTGCGTCAACCTGGGCTATGGCCGCGAAGAACTGGCCCGCAGCGCCTATGAACAGATGCTGGAACTGCCCTACTACAACAGCTTCTTCAAGACGACGACTCCGCCCACAGTGGAGTTGGCCGAGAAGCTGGCCGAACTGGCTCCCGGCGATCTCAATTATGCTTTCTACGGGTCCTCAGGCTCGGAATCCAATGACACTGTGGTGCGCATGGTGCGCTTCTACTGGAACAAGGCCGGCAAGCCGGGCAAACGCAACTTCATCAGTCGCACCCATGCCTATCACGGCAGCACCATGGCCTCGGCCTCCCTGGGGGGCATGAAACCGATGCAGCAGATCTACGGCCTGCCCCTGGAAGGCTTTCATCACGTCGTTCCGCCCTACTGGTACGATTTCGGGGGTGAACTCTCCCCAGAAGAGTTCGGCCTGCAGGCCGCTCAGGCCATAGAGGAGAAGATCCTGGAACTGGGCCCCGAAACCGTGGCCGCCTTCATCGGCGAGCCGATCATGGGGGCCGGCGGCGTCCTAATCCCGCCCGACAGCTATTGGCCCGAAGTCCAGCGCATCTGCAACAAGTACGACATACTGCTGGTCGCCGACGAGGTGATCTGCGGCTTCGGGCGCACGGGTGAGATGTTCGGCAGTCAGCGCTATGGCATTACGCCCGACATGATGACGCTTGCCAAGGGCATCACCTCGGGCTATCTGCCGCTATCGGCCGTGATGGTCAATGAACGCATCGCCTCAAAACTGCGAGAGGAAGGGGGAGAATTCGCCCATGGTTATACCTATTCGGGTCACCCTGTTTCCTGCGCCGTTGCCCTGACCAATTTAGCCCTGCTGGAAAACGAAGACCTGGTTCGGCGTACGCGAGAAGAAACCGGACCACACCTTAGGGGACGCCTGAACGAACTGGTGGATCACCCGCTCGTCGGTGAAGTGCGCAGCGAAGGCCTGATCGCGGCCGTGGAGCTTGTCCGAGACAAGCAGGCACGAAGCCGCTGGGATGACAAGGGCACCGCAGGCCAGATCTGCCGCGACCATTGCTTTGCCCGCAATATCATCCTCAGGGCCGTACGCGATGCCATGGTCTTCAGCCCGCCCCTGACCATCGAGACCTCCCAGATCGACGAGCTCGTGGACGGTTTGCGCGTCAGTCTGGACCGCACCTTGGAGGATTTGGCGCGTCGCTGAACCGAAGCACCAGGAGCCATCACCGGCTATTGCAGGGTGGGCTCCTCTTCACGATGCGACTCCTGAAGATCATCCGGTGGGTTCTGGCAGGGACTCGCCTGATGCTGGACGATCTTCCAGCCCTCATCTTCCTCGACGAAGATATTGGCGGCCACCAGCACCATGTCTTCGATGACCTCGTAGCAGATCACGACCGCCAGGTTGCCGTAGAACTGGACATCCGCCTTGCAGCAAGTCACGTCCGGTGACTTGCCGCCTTCCAGGATCGCTTCCCAACTGGCCAGCACGTCATGCCGGCCGCGCAACTGGTCCCAACCCGGGTGAATACAGGTCACCGGATACTGGCTTGACCACAGGTCTGCCATCGCCATCAGGTCGCGATTGTTGAAGGCCAGATAGAAGGCCTCGTTGACAAAGAGCACGGCTTCTCGGCGATGCGGCATCAGGCAATCCGTTACTTCTGGTCAGAAGGATCTGCACTATCACGCAACCAGGCAGCGCACTCAACCGACAAGGCCCTTTCGCTGCCCTTGCCGGCTGTGTTGTTGCAGGCCGGCAAAGCGGCTGATAGAGGAAGTGGGCCATATGACCTCCGCCTCACTCATCCGGATTCCTGCCCTTGAAGCCGCTGCGACAACTTTACGACTGGACCTTGCGCCTATCCGCGCGCCGGGATGCAATGGTCGTCCTGTTCTTCGTCGCCTTCATCGAGGCCTCGGTCTTTCCCATTCCGCCGGACGTCCTGATTCTGCCCATGATACTGGCTTGTCGCAGCCGCGCCTGGGCCGTGGCCGCCGTGGCAACGATAGGCTCGGTCCTGGGCGGGATTGCCGGCTATGCCATAGGCGCGCTGCTGTTCGAAAGCCTGGGCGAACCGATTCTGGCGTTCTATGGCTATCTAGATAGCTTTGCGGATTTCGCAGCCGCCTACAACGAATGGGGTGCCTGGATCGTCGCGGGTGCCGGCTTCACGCCCTTCCCCTACAAGGTCATCACCATTGCAAGCGGTGTCACCGGCCTGGATCCAATGGTCTTCATGGCAGCCTCGGTCGTTTCTCGCGGGGCGCGGTTCTTCCTGCTGGCCGCCCTGCTCTGGTACTTTGGCCCTCCGATCCGCAGGTTCGTGGAGAAGTACCTGCCCCAGCTGGCCGCACTTTTCTTCATCCTGTTGTTCGGCGGCTTCGTGGCTGTACGCCACCTCTTCTGAATAGTCATCAAAGGCCCTTTTCTAAACCATGTCCAGTCACCCGCTCCTCAGAAACGCACGCCCGCCGGCCCTGATCGTGGCGCTGGGCAGCGCGCTGGCCCTGGGCGCCGCCCTGACCTTCCAGTACGGCTTCGGCTATCTGCCCTGCTCACTCTGCCATGACCAGCGCTATGCCCATCTGGCCGCACTCGTCCTGGCCGTTGCAGCGCTGGCCGTGCCGAAACGTGTCGGACGGCCCATGCTGCTGCTGGCCGGTCTCGCTCTGTTGGCGGGTGCGGGCCTGGCCGGTTATCATGTCGGTATCGAACAGGATTGGTGGCAGGGTCCAACCGGCTGCACGACCGCGGCCCTGGATTCGGCCAGGAGCACGGAGGAAATCCGGGATGCCCTGCTGGCCACCCCGGTCGTGCGCTGTGACGAAGTGGCCTGGTCCCTGTTCGGCATCTCGATGGCAGGATACAATTTCCTGCTGTCGCTGGGACTGGCCGGCGTTGCCCTGATCGGTCCGCGCCTTTTGAAGAGGAAAGCGTCATGAGCGAATCCGGAAGCAAACCACGCCGTCGCGCCCCCTTGCCCGGCGACCCGACGCGCCGGCAGCGACTGGAAAGCATGCTGCGCGTCAATCACGCCGGGGAGTACGGGGCACGCCGCATCTACGAGGGCCAACTGGCTGTGCTGTCGCAATCTCCCAGTGCACCGGTGATCCGCCACATGTGGGAACAGGAAGCCGAGCATCTGCAGACCTTCGAACGGATGCTTCCCGAACGCCGCGTGCGCCCAACCCTTCTGCAGCCGGTTTGGCACATGGCCGGCTATGCCCTGGGCGCCGCCACAGCCATGATGGGCGAAAAGGCTGCCATGGCCTGCACAGTGGCTGTCGAAGAGGTCATAGACCAGCACTATGCCGAGCAGTCCGAGGATCTGGCCGATGAACCGCAGGAACAGGACCTGCGCCAGACCATAGAGAAGTTCCGCGCCGAGGAACTGGAGCACCGGGACATCGGGCTAGAACACGAGGCCGAGCAGACACCTGGCTATGAGGCCCTGAGCGCTGCCATCAAGACCGGATCCCGCCTGGCGATCTGGCTCAGCAAGCGCTTCTGAGCGGCCCGAGGCTCAGGCTTCCAGTTCGCTGTCCCAGTAGAGAAAGTCGTTCCAGCTTTCGTGCAGGAAGTTGGGGGGAAAGGCACGGCCATGCTGCTGTAAAGTGCGCGTGGTCGGCGGCTCGGGTTCGTTCAGCGGCACCATACCGCAATCCAGCGGCATGCGATTGCCCTTGATCAGGTTACAGCTCTGGCAGGCCGTCACGACGTTGTGCCAGGTCGTGCGCCCGCCGCGCGAACGTGGCGTAACATGATCGAACGTCAGGTCTTCCGCGGGAAGACGGTCGCCACAGTACTGGCACTCGAAACGATCGCGCAGGAAAACATTGAAGCGCGTGAAGGCCGGCCGCCGATCCAGATGCACGTATTCCTTCAGCGCAATGACGCTGGGCAGGCGCATGCTGCAAGAGGGCGAGGAAACCTGATGCTCGTACTCCGAGAGAACATTCACGCGGTCCAGAAACACAGCCTTGATGCTGTCCTGCCAGGACCAGATTGACAGCGGAAAGTAACTCAGCGGACGAAAGTCCGCATTCAACACCAACGATGGGTAACCTTGGGCCGAAGCCACGCTCCCACTCCCGCCTGTTCAGACACAGTCGACCGGGACCTTGTCCCGAATGTCATGTTCCTACATAGCGGGATTTGAGAAAAGCCACAAGATATTGTGGCTTTTCTCGTCCAAAACTTCATAGATCTGTCATATCTAGAATCGGGCCGCGCAGTAGGGCGCGTCAGCCCTCCTGCTGATCCTGGGCGATATCGTCAGGATTCTTGTCATAGACAACCTGCAGAAAACCGGCCGCCATGACCAGGCCGTCCTGATCGATCCCATGCTCCAGTTCCGGCCGCGCATGGGTCTGCACCGGGACGCCGCAGGCAGTCAGCGTCTTTTCAGCAGCCGCCATGCACTCGAAGGGCACCACAGGATCCTCTTCGCCGTGAATCAGCATCACGGGCGGACGACTCTTGGTCTCTTCCTCCATGCGTCCGTTGTCGATCAACAGGCCCGAGAAACCGATGATCCCGGCGCAGGCATTGGGGCGACGCAAGCAGGTATAGAGCGCCATCATCGTTCCTTGGCTGAAGCCGACAACCACCAGATCCTTCTCTTCCAGGCCGTGTTTTTCCAGCTCCTGATCGATGAAGGCATCGAGCGAGGTGCGCGCGGCCTCTGCACCCTGGTGCAAGGATTGGGGTTCGCGTTCCTGCAGGCTGAACCATTGGTAACCGTTCGGCGCCATGTCGCAGGTCTCGGGGGCATTTGGCGCTACGAAGGCTGCCTCGGGCAGGATCTGACCGAACAGCGGTGCCAGCGCGATCAGATCGTTTCCATCGGCCCCCAGCCCGTGCAGCAGGATAACGAGTTTCTCGGCCGAGCCGCCATTGGCGGGATCACTGCGCGGACCATCAAGGGGGGTAACTGAAGACATCGAGAGTACTCCGGGGTTCGTGTAAGCTGTCGCGACAGGGGTGCTGCCGCACGGACCTGTCAGGGCAGGCCGTCGGAACGGCCCGTTGCCTGGCCGTCGAACTGGCGGTAATGCCATAACAACCGGGCCCCTGCGGCACGATAGGGACGCCAGTCATCGGCCAGCGTCCGCATCTGCTGCACCGTCGGTCTTTCAGGCAGTTGTTTCAAGCGTTCCATTCCGATCATGAGGCCGACGTCATCGGCCGGCCAAACGTCGGGCCTGCCATGGGAAAACAGCAGGTAGACCTCGGCCGACCAACGTCCAAGTCCCTTGACCCGCGTTATGTGCGCCACGGCTTCCTCGTCCCCAAGCTCGTCCAGCCGCTCCAGGTCAAGCTCGCCCTGGTTCATCAAAAGCCCTAGGGACCGGACATAGCCCTGCTTCTGGCGGGACAGTCCAACCGCACGCAGTTCGTCATCCTCCATGGCCAGCAGCCGGGTGGGCTCAAGCGGTTGGCACGCCTCTTCCAGGCGCCTCCATATGGAAGCGGCTGCGGCCAGGGAAACCTGTTGCGCCACAATAATCCGCAGCAAGGTGGCAAACCCGGGCGGGCGATAGCGCAGGGGCGGGCAGCCCGCTTCCTCCAGGCCACGGGCCACGTCCGCATCCCTCTCGGCCAGGCGCTGCAAGGCCAGGGCCAGCGAGGAATCATCCTCAATCTTCAAGTCTGTCATGCGGCTGGACTCTATACCCTTGCAGAGGCTATGTCCGCCCTCATGTCCGAAGTTACACGTTTCGCCCCCTCGCCAACGGGCCGCTTGCACCTTGGCCATGCCTACGCAGCGCTTTTTGCTGCGGAACAGGCCGGCCCCAATGGACGCTTCCTGATACGCATGGAGGATATCGACCGCAGCCGCTGCCGCTTAGAGTATGAAACTGCCATACTCGAGGACCTGGCCTGGCTGGGATTGTCCTGGAGCAGCCCTGTGGAACGACAGAGCGCTCATATCGACGATCACCGATGGGCACTGGACAAGCTGCGTGAGGCAGACCTGCTCTACCCCTGTTTCTGTACACGGCGCGAGATTTCTGACGAGGTGGCACGCAGCGAGCGGGCCCCGCATGGGCCGGAAGGTCCGCTCTATCCCGGAACCTGCCGCCACCTCACTCGGCAGGAACGTCACGAGCGCATGGAAGAAGGCTTCTCCTATGCCTGGCGCCTGGATATGAGCGAAGCGCTGAAACGCATGGCCGGGCTGACCTGGATGGACCGGCACGCCGGCAAACAGATTGCGCGTCCAGAACTGCTGGGCGATGTGGTATTGGCGCGCAAGGACATATCCACCAGCTATCATCTCTCCGTGGTGGTGGACGATGCACGCCAGGGGATCACGTTGGTTACCCGGGGTGAGGACCTGTTCATGGCAAGTCATCTGCACAGACTGCTGCAGGCATTGCTCGACCTGCCCATACCGGAATGGCTCCACCACAGGCTTTTGACTGATTCGCAAGGCCAGCGCCTGGCCAAGCGGCACGACAGCCTTTCCTTGGAAAGCTTGCGTCAGGCTGGCGAAACTTCAGAGGAATTACGCCGCCGCCTGGGCTTTGCAGTCTCATGACCCCCGGAAAACCCCGTGCGTCGGCAAGCTTGATCCTATTGGCTATCTTGCATATGACATGACAAGAAAGTGTCATAGCGACCTGATATAATTAAATACTGGATATCCTGAATATGGCATATTAGTATTTATCTCGCATTTGAGATTTCAGAGGGCGATCAAATGACGCTGATGTGGCCTTTCCGGAACCTTCACTGGCAAACCGCCAGGGACCGGATGCTGTGCTATACCGCCAGCATAGGGGATGACGAAAACAGCCTTTCCGAAGGCAAGAGCAGGAGCTTCCGGGCTCATCTGCCCCATCCGCACTTCACGCAGCTTCTGGATTACTGGTGCGGCAAGCGTGGAGAGTCCATTCCGCGAAAGGCCGAGATCGACCCACTGGATATTCCGGCCCTGCTGCCCTTCATCCAGATCCATGCGCGTCAGGCGGATGGGCGCTATCTCTGCCGCCTGTCGGGAACAGCCATTGTCGAAGCCCTTGCCATGGAAACGACAGGACAGTACCTAGACGACATCCTGCCCGCGCACCACCTGAAAAGCAGAACGACGATCCTGGATCGCTGCCTCAAGCGACAGCTGCCCAGTTTCTATTCCGGACGCCTGGCCATGCCCGGACGCGAGTTTCTGCCGTTTCACAGGTTGGTGCTGCCGCTTAGAAGCAATGAGGAAAAGGCAGACTTTGCGCTGACCTTCTCCATGGTGGATCTGCTTACCGATGAGCGCATGGACTCAACGCCGCCAGCCGGCATTTTGCAACGGATTGACGCGAAACCACAGGACCTGATTGTACGCAAGCTGACACCCGTTGTGTCTTGAGCCGGCCTGCGGACCACCTCAGCTGTTCTTCTCCGAGGTCAGGACCGTACGCACACCATGCACCTGACGCAGGCATCGCGCGATATAGTCGGCCAGATGCGGTGTCATCCCACCCACCTGAAAATCCATTGCAAGCTCAGTCTTGTCGGGACCGATCCGGTCGCTGTGCCAGCGCAAGGGAACGAGGCTGCGCTTGGCAAAGAGTTCGAGCACACGCGGCATCAGCCCGGGATCGGCTTCCGCCAGAACGGAAAAACAGAATACGGGCTGAGGCTCTGAATGCGCCACGAGGCCTTCAGAGGTGGAAGCTTCCATACCACGGGAAGCGGCAACAGCGGATGTCATTGGAGATACTCCGGTTTACAGAAATTTCAGCGATCAGGGCATGTCCCGGCTACCGTATCGGCGCCGGGCGAATAATTCGCTGAATCCCTGTGAAAACCGTATAAGTCATGCTGGGATGATAAGCAGAGCCAGCCGCGGCGGTCAAGCTTGAAACATTCTTGCGCTCCTGCCAGGCACACTCCAAACGCCGGGCACAGACCAAACAGGTCCGTCCCTCAAGTGAGGCCATACTGGATGCTGTACGGCATGGCATAGGAGCTGAGTCGATTTCTGCCGCGGCAGTTGCTCCTGCCTCTACCGGTAAAATGGCCCTTTCCTGAACGGAACTGCCGTCGCAGATTCCCGGCATCACAAGCACCATCAGGAAGTCAGATGAACGACAGAAGCGATCCCCCACGACACAACGAACTGGGCCAGCCCGTTGGCGTACCGGTGGAAAACTGGACTCCCCGCCCGCGCCCGCCACAAAGCGCCATGGAGGGCCGCTTCAGCCGTGTGGAGCCCCTGGAGGCTGCACGCCACGGCGACGACCTCTTCGCGGCCTTTGCGGAAGATGACGATGGCCGTACCTGGACCTACATGGCCTCGGGCCCCTTTGCCGATCGCGAGGCGTTCGATCGCTGGCTGTCGATTTGTCAGCAATCCGAGGATCCTTTCTTTCAAGCCATCCTCGACCTTGCGTCCGGCCAGGCGCTTGGGGTGGCCAGTTACATGCGCATGGTCCCCGATATGGGCGTAATCGAGGTGGGCAATATCAGCCTTGCCCCGCGCCTTCAGAAGACGGCCGCCGCCACCGAAGCCATGTACCTGATGATGCGTCGGGCCTTCGACGAACTGGGGTATCGGCGTTACGAGTGGAAGTGCGACAGCCTGAATGCCGCCTCGCGCAAGGCGGCCGAGCGCTTGGGTTTCACATTCGAGGGCATCTTCCGTCAGGCCGTGGTCTACAAGGGGCGCAACCGGGACACAGCCTGGTACGCCATCACCGATCAGGAGTGGCCCACCATACGCCAGGCCCTGGAAAGCTGGTTGGACGCGGGCAATTTCGATGGCGAAGGGCACCAGAAACAGCCGCTTTCCGCTTTCATGCCGAAGCCTTCCTGAATGGCTGGACAGGTGGCAGAAACGCCTTTTTCAACAAGCCCTGCCTAGGTTAATCTCCAAGCACTTTTCCGCAAGGAAAAGGTCCAATATTGACAGGCTGCACGGATTTCACGGTGCGGTCGAACTACACAGAAAACAAGGAAACGGTTCCAATGAGACTTTCCGCACTCAAGACCACGGCCCTTGCCCTGGCATTCGGGGCTTCCGTCGGCCTCGCCTCCGTCGGCGCAGAGGCCCAGACACGTCTGACCCTGAAGTCGGCATCTTCGACCTCATCCTATTACGTGATGATGGTGCAACTGGCTGAAATGCTCGAGAACGCAACGGACGGCCAGATCCAGCCCACCGTCGAGGAAAGCCAGGGTTCGGTTCAGAACGTCAAGGAAGCCGCCCGGCGGCCCGGCGCCTTCCTCTTCACCACACCACCCAGCCTTCTGGACACGGCCCGCGCCGGTGAGGGCGATTTCGAGGGCGAGGAAGGCTATGACCGCATTCGCACCCTCTTCGCCGTCCCTTTCATCACGATCCACTTCGTGGTCAGCGAGGACAGCGGCATCGAGAATGTCGAGGACCTGGCCGGAACGAACTTCATCCCGGGCGGCACCGGAACCTTCTGCGAAGGACGGACCAAGGCCGTACTCGGACTGTTGGGCCTGGGCGAGGACGTCGAGTATTCCAATGTCGAACTGAACAATGCCCCGGACGCATTGCGCAACGGCCGCGTCGACGGCTATGCCACCTGCTCGTCGCATCCGGTTCCGGGTCTTGTGGAACTGGCCACGACAACCGACGTGAATATCCTCAGTTTCACGGACGAACAGCGCGAGAAGATCTTTGCCGAAGATCCGCTGTCCGGACCGATCACCATTGCGGCCGGCACCTATGACGGCCAGGACGAGCCGGTGAACACCGTTGCCGTACCGGTCGGCGCCTTCGGCACCACGGACATGGACGACGACACCGCCTATCAGATCGTGAAGTCCTTCTGGGAGCAGCGGGACGCTCTGGTCGGGGAAAACCCCTGGTGGGAAGGCGTGACGCCTGACCTGGTGGCCCAGATGGGTACCCCCATTCATCCGGGAGCCTTGCGCTATTACGAAGAGGCCGGGATCGAGATTCCCGAGTCCATGCGCTAAGCCTTTCCCGGAACTGTTGAACCGTCCGGCCCTGCAGCTTTCACCGCGCTGCGGGGCCGGGTCGCGTTCGGCATTCTGCCGTTTCGATTATTCCTCCCTGTTACGTCCTTCAGCCGAGAATTGCCCGTGCCGGATCAAGAGTCACAAGCAGAGAAGACGCCGGAGGGTCAGCTTGCCAGCGGCAACTGGCGCTGGATCCTTTTGGGCTTTGCCTTCCTGACCGTTGGATTCCATCTCTACATCGCCTTTTCCGGGCTGGTGCCCAACCTGATATCGCGCCCGATGCACATGGCTCTGGCGGCAACCTGGATCTTTTTCCTCGGCGCCGGTGTTGCCAAGACCCCCTTCGCCCGCTGGAGCGGTTTTGTCATAGGCGCCGTCGGCCTCGCAGGCTGCATCTGGATCATGCTGGACCGTGAGGTACTTGTGCGGCAGTACGGTGCACTGGAAGGAGGCTGGCAGATTGCCATGGCCCTGGCCCTGCTGATCACGGTGCTGGAAATGGCACGCCGCGCCATCAAGGCTGTCCTGCCAGCCGTAGCCACCATTGTCCTGCTCTACGGCTATTTCGGCGAATACATTCCCGGAAAGTTCGGGCATGCCGGCATGCCGACCGATTATTTCCTGGGCACCCTGACCATCACGGAAGGGGGACTCTGGGGCTCCCTGACAGGCATTTCCGTCAGCACGATTTCCCTTTTCATCATTCTTGGCGCCTTCATCTCGGCCGGACAGGCCGGAGCTGGTTTCATGGCCTTCTCGACCCAGATTGCCGGACGCCTGCGCGCCGGCGCGGCCAAGGTGGCGGTCGTCTCCTCGGCGCTTTACGGCACGATCTCCGGCGTCGCGGCCGCGAACACCGCCTCCACCGGCATGGTGACGATCCCCGCCATGAAGAAGCGCGGTTACCCGCCCCAACTGGCCGGTGCCGTCGAAGCCGTCGCCTCCACGGGCGGACAGATCATGCCGCCGGTCATGGGAGCCGGCATCTTCGTCATGGCCGAACTGCTGCGCACGCCCTACACGGACATCATGGTGGCGGCAACCCTCCCGGCTTTCCTGTTCTTCGTCGCCGCCTGGGCCGGTGTTCACATCTTCGCGCTGCGTTACGACCTGAAGGCCCTGCCCCGCGAGATGATGCCCGGCTGGCTGCGCGTGGCGCAGACCGTGCCCTTCTTCCTGGTCCCCTTTGGCATTTTGATCGGGGCGCTGGCCTTCACCGATTACACCATCTCGTTCGCCGCCGTCTTTGCCGCTTGCGCCGCCTGGGTGCTTCTATTCTTCAACGAAGATGGCAGCCTGTCGATCAAGGGCTGGCTGAAACGCACGGAAATTGCCCTGGTCAATGCGGCCAAGCAGGTCGCCGTCATTGCGGCCATTATCATCTGCGCAGGCATCATCGTCGGCGTCTTCAACATGACCGGCCTGGGCGTGAAACTGACTTCGATGATCCTGTCGGTTTCCGACGGCAAGCTCTGGGCGGTCCTGCTGCTGACCGCACTGGCCAGCCTGATCCTGGGCATGGAACTGCCGACCACGGCGGCCTATATCATCTGCGTCGCGGTGGCTGGGCCGGCGCTGGTCGAGGCCGGCGTGCCCGAGCTCTATGCCCATCTCTTCGTCTTCTGGTATGCCCTGCTCTGCACCATCACGCCCCCGGTCTGCGGCAACGTTTTCATTGCAGCGGGCATCGCGGAGACCCCCTGGCTGCCGGTTGCCGGCAAGGCCATGCTGCTGGGGCTCGGCCTTTTCCTCGTGCCCCTGGGATTCATTTTCAATCCCGGCCTCCTGGCACTGGGAACCGATCCCCTAACGGCGCTTGCCGCCACCATGAAGGTGGGTGTCGCCTTGGTCTTCTGCAGTTATGGCGCGATCGGAGTGCCAGGCCGGGCCTGGCTGCGCCCCTTTGCCCTGGCGATCGGGGTGGCCCTGCTGTTCGTTTGGGGAATCTAGACGGATTTTTCCCCGGCCCGCCGGCGCTTGCGGAAAGCTAGATAGAACGAAAGGCACAGCATGGTCGCCGTGATGGCATAAAGCGCCAGGGCAATGGGACTCTGGAAGAGGATGCCGAAATTGCCGTCGGATATGGACAAGGCACGCCTCAGGTTGTTCTCCATCTCCGCACCCAGCAGCAAACCCAGGATGATCGGCACCAGCGATACCCCAACCTTGCGCAGGATATAGCCGAACAAACCGAAGCCCACCATGACCAGCAGGTCGAAGGTCGAGTGGCTGATGGAATAGACGCCCATGAAACTGACCATCACCACGAAAGGCATCAGGATCCACTGCGGCATGCTGAGTGCCCGCGTGAAGAAGCTGATCAGCGGCACATTCAGCAGCAGCAGCACGAAGTTGGCGATATAGAGTGCCGCGATCAGGCCCCAGACGATGTCCGGCTGACGCTCGAACAGCAGGGGACCTGGCTGGATGTTGAGCGAGATCAGCAGCGCCAGCATCACCGCCGTCGTCCCACTGCCCGGCACGCCAAGTGTCAGCATTGGAATGAGCGCACCGCCCGAGGCCGAATTGTTCCCCGCCTCGGGGGCTGCCACACCCTTGGGATTGCCCTTGCCGAACGAGCCGTCCTTGTCGCTCCAGCGCTGCTCGGCGATATAGGACAGGAAGGCGCCCAGCGACGCCCCCGCCCCTGGCAGAACGCCCGATACAAAGCCGATCACGGAGCCTCGGATATATGCCCAGCCGCCGGAGAGGATGTCCTTCAGCTTCGGGATTGCACGGCCCAGCGGCACCATCTTGCCCTGCAGCTGGTCCATCTTCTCCAGGTACATCAGCACCTCACTGATGGCGAACAACCCGACGATGGCGACGATGGGATCGAAACCGTCATAGAGATGGAAGGAGTCGAAGGTGAAGCGCGCCACGCCCGTGCCCGGATCCAGGCCCACCGCGGCGATCATCAGCCCCAGGAAGGCGGCGATCAAAGTCTTGAAGGGATTGGCGCCGGTAATGCCTCCGATCGTGGCAAAAGCCATGACATAGAGGGCGAAATAATCGCTGGGACCGAAATGGATGGCCACACTGGCCAGCATGGGCGCAAAGAGCGTCAGGCCGATGGTCGCGAAGGTGGCCCCGATGAAGGAGGCAACGGCGGAGATTGCAAGCGCTTCGGACGCCTTGCCTGCCTTGGCCATGGGATAGCCGTCCAGCGTGGTCATGATCGCCGGCTCGTCTCCGGGAATGTTCAGCAGAATGCTGGAGATGCGCCCGCCGTACATGCAGCCGTAGTAGATGCAGGACAACAGGATCAGGGCCGAGGTGGGATCCAGTTCCAGGGAAAAGGCGACGGGAATCAGGATGGCCACGCCATTTACCGGCCCAAGACCCGGCAGCGAGCCGATCAGAGTGCCCAGGAAACAGCCGAGCACGGCCAGCATCAGGTTGGTCGGCGTCAACGCCACGGCAAAACCGTCAGCCAACAGGTTCAGGGTTTCCATGTATCAGCTCATGAATTCAGGCAAGGCGGGAAGTGGCAGGCCCAGCACCTGGTCAAAGGCCACGAAGAGCACCAGGCTGATCACTGCACCCGAAACTGCGGACTTGCCCCATTGACTGCCAAGCAGGCGCCCCAGCAGGGCAACCGCCAGAAAGGTCACGAACAGGAAGCCCAGCCGCTCGAGCAACAGGGCATAGCTCACCAGGATGCAGATGGCGGCCACCTGGCGCAGCAGTGCGGCACCGCGCGCCCAGTCCGGATTGGCATCCGGCCGGATCAGCAGGAACAGGCTCAGCACCGCCACGGGCACGGACAGCATGACAGGAAAGGCCGCAGGCCCCAGAGGATCGCCGAAACTTGCCTCATAGGTGCCTGCGGTCACTCCGTACCAGATCGCAGAGGCCAGGATAACCAGGCCAACGATGCGGTCTGTCATTCGATAACCCCGATCTCCCGCGAGATCTGGTTCATCTGGTCGGCCTGTTCGTTGACATAGGCCTCGAACTCTTCACCGCCACGCCAGACGGGAACCAGACCGCTGCTTGTCGCGGCCTCTTCCCACTCGTCTGTTTCATAGAGGTCCGACAGCCGCTCCACCCAACTGTTGTAGGCTTCGTCGGAAACCTCGCCACCGGTATAGAAGCCGCGCCAATTGTACCCGGTCACGTCATAGCCCTGCTCGATTGCCGTCGGGGCATCGGGAAAGGCCGGGATCGGATCGTCCGACAGTGCTGCCAGAATGCGGATGTCCCCGGATTCCACGAAACCGGCGATCTCCCCAAGGTCCGTGGAAACCAGGTCCACCTGTCCCCCCAGCATCTGGGTGACGGCAGGGCTGCCACCATCGAACTGGACCCAACGGATCTGCTTGTAATCCTCGGCCGAGATGCCGGCCTCATCGGCAAGCATCAGCAAGCGGATATGATCCCAGCCGCCGGCTCCCGAAGACCCTGCGGTCGGGACCGAACCGGGATCTTCCTTCAGGGCTTCGACCAGATCGTTCAGGTCCTCAAACTCGGAGTCATCTGGCACGACCAGAACACCGACGTCGGTTCCCAGCATGGCGATCCAGCGCATCACATCCGTGCCGGCGGGATACTTGTCCTGGGCGATCTGGGTAACGCCCACGGTCGAGGTGGCCACCAGCAGGGACTCGTCATCGGCCCGCTTCGACATCACGTTGGCATAGGCCGTGGCACCGACGCCGCCGGGCATGTTGGTGACCTGAACCGGCTCATCCACCAGGTCCAGATCGTGCAGCAGCTTGCCGACCGTCCGGCAGGTGAAGTCCCAGCCGCCGCCGGGATCCGCAGGTGCAATGCATTCCGCTGCCTGCGCCTGGAAAGCGCCCAGCGATGCAAAGACCACTGCGGTACCAAGCACTCTTGATATAGCTGTCATCATTATCCTCCCAAGCTTCCTGTTATTCACCCGGCCTGATGACCGGGTTCTTTCGGGCCATATCCGGTTTCCCGGCCTTTGACCCCTGCCCCATGCCGCGGGGTCAGTCTGCTGCAGGCCTCGGGTCCGTGAAGGCCCGAGCCCCGAATATCCGGCGCGAGTCGCTGATTGCAGACAGTATGCGATCGCGGACGTCGCGTCCGTGCAGGCGTATCGCTCTTGCGGCGCCTTCCTCGTCTTGTTTTCGAATCAAAGCGACAATCTCGCTGTGCTCGCGATGGGACACGGCGCGCGCTTCTTCGGATGAGGCGAGCAGCCAGCGTGGACGCAGCGTGCGGTTCACGCTATCGCGCACGGCCTGGCACAGGAAACGGTTGCGCGACAACTCGGCGATCCGAACATGCACATCCAATCCGGCCTCGAACCAGCCGTCGGGGGTGAAAGGCTCAAGGCCGCAATCGACCCTTCTCTGCAGCTCATCCAGTTCCTGCGCCATGGCATTCCGGCAAGCCAACCTGACAGCGGCGTCCTCGACGATCTCGCGATATTCGAAGATCTCGCGCAGCTCGCGCAGGTCGAAAGGGGCCACGGCATAGCCGCGCGCGGTACGCACCACCAGTCCCTCGCGAATCAAGGCGGCCAGTGCTTCACGGATCGGTGTGCGTGAGATGCCGTAGACACCCTGCAGTCCGCGCTCGGACACGACCTCGCCGGGCGCCAGTCCCAGCGACAGGATGTCAGCACGAATGCGGGAATGCGCAAGCCGGCCAAGGTTCGGCGCAGACGAGGTTTCATCCTCCTGCCCGGGCTGCTGCGCAAACTGCTGTACGGCTTCCTTCATTGACCCTCCAGAACAAATGGTATACCGCTTTGGTGGACCAAGGCAACAGTTGCGAAAAGCTCATGGTGGTATCATCTGACAGCGCTGCGATCCCCGGTTTTCCCGACAAGGTCGTTGTCGTCGATGTGGGCCCACGTGACGGCCTGCAGTCGGAAGGGGCCTGGATCAGCACCGAACAGAAGATCGAGCTGGTCAACGGCCTGATCGACGCCGGCATACGTCACCTTGAAGTCACCTCCTTCGTCTCACCACGTGCCGTGCCGCAAATGAAAGACGCGGCCGAAGTCCTGGCCGGTATCGACCGCAGCAAGGGCGCCGTGCTGACGGCCCTGGTGCCCAACGCCAAGGGAGCCGAACGGGCCGTCGAGGCCGGTGTCGACGCCATGGTGGTCTTCATGTCGGCCTCGGAAAGCCACAACCTCAAGAACGTCAACCGGACGCGCGAGACCTCCCTGGAAGGCTTCCGGGAAATCTGCCGAATCGCCGAACCGGCAGGCGTCCAGGTCTACGGCGCCATTGCCACCGCCTTCGGCTGTCCCTTCGAGGGCAACGTTGCGGTGGAGGATGTGGCCGATGTCGCCCGGGCCTACCGCGACATGGGCATCACCAAGATCTCCTTGGGCGACACCACCGGCATGGCGACGCCACCCATCGTGCGCGAGCGCTGCCAGGCCCTGAAGCGCGACGTGCCGGAAGCGGACGTTGCCCTGCACTTCCACAATACACGCGGCGTCGGTCTTGCCTGTGTCTATACAGGCCTTCTGGAAGGCATCACCCGCTTCGAAGCCAGCATCGGCGGACTGGGCGGCTGCCCCTTTGCGCCCAAGGCCACGGGCAACATCTGCACCGAGGACCTGGTCTACATGCTGCACGAGAGCGGTGTTGAGACCGGCATCGACCTGGAACGCCTGATTGCGGTCTCCAGGCGAACCGAGGAGATGATCGGTCGCAGCCTGCCGGGCCAGGTTATGAAGGCCGGTCCAAGACTTGAACTGCATGACATGGGCAGCGTCGCGACAGCCGACGCACGGGCCAATGGGTGAAGAGGCTTCGCCCACCGCGAAGGCACCACTCGAGGGCATTCGTGTGCTGGATCTGACGCGTGTCCTCTCGGGGCCTTTTTGCAGCATGATGCTGGGCGACATGGGGGCAGAAGTTATCAAGGTCGAGCCGCCCAAGGGCGATCCCGTGCGCGAACAGGGGGCCATGCCAAACGGCTTCTCCTGGTATTTCGCGGCCTTCAATCGCAACAAGAAATCGATCGTGCTCGATCTCTACAGCGACGCGGGCAAGGAAGTGCTGGCCCGCCTGATCCGGGAGGCCGATGTCATGGTCGACAACTTCCGCCCCGGCGTCCTTGCCCGCATGGGTTTCGACGAGGCCCGGCTGAAGGACCTCAACCCACGGCTCGTCACCGCCAACATCAACGGCTTTGGCAGCACGGGGCCCTATGTGGACCGCCCGGCCTTCGACTTCATCGCCCAGGCCATGAGCGGCCTGATGAGCGTGAACGGCGCGGAAGGCGAGGATCCCATGCGCACCGCCCAGCCGATCACCGACCTTGTGGCCGGCCTCTACTGCGCCTTCGGGATCGTCAGCGCGCTGCGCGCCCGCGATCTGAACGGCGAGGGCCAGCATGTGGACTCCTCGATGGTGAACGGCGCCATCAGCATGATGGCCTATCTGGCCTCGGAATTCCTGGCGACCGGCAACCTGCCGGAGCGCACCGGCAACAACCACCCGCTGGTCGCTCCCTACGGCCTGTTCAAGACGTCGGACGGCGAGATCGCGGTTGCCCCTTCCAACGACACCATCCTGAAGCGCTTCCTTGATGCCGTCGGCGTGGGCCACCTGATGGAGGATCCACACTACGACAGCAACGAGAAACGCTTTGGCCGCCGCAACGAACTGCAGGCCCTGCTGGACGCGGAGATCTCGAAGGAGCGCCAGGACGTCTGGATCGAGCGCCTCAACAAGGCCGGCGTGCCCTGTGGGCGGGTCCTGAACCTGGCCGAAGCCTTCTCCGACCCGCAGGTGCAGGCCCAGAAAATGGTCATCGATGTGGAGCAGCCGGGCTATGGCCCTATCCGCATGCTGGGCTTCCCGGTGAAGCTGAATCGCACCCCCTGCCAGGTGCGCCGGCCCGCACCCGAACTGGGCGCCGACACCGAAGCGGTTCTGCGCGAAGGCGGTTTCAGCGAAACAGAAATCGCCGCCCTCGAGCAGGACGGCGTGGTTGCCTCTGGCCGGCCTGAGGGTGAGCAAGATACCGGCGACTGAGCGCCAGACCTCTTGCCTCAGAGCACCTCCAGAATGCAGATCTGGCAGCGGTAGCCTTCGTTGCGGTGATAAGGCGCTTCCTTCACCGCCTGGATGTTGACCAGGCCGCGCATCTCCATGTCTTCCAGATAGTCCGGATAGCCGTCAGCCTCCCAGACCTTCTCGTGCACCGTCACGACGATCTGCCCGCCCTTGCGGGTCACGCGCGCCAACTCGTCCAGGGCCTTCGGCTTGACGTGGCCGCTTGTGAAGACACCTACCGAGATCACGGCGTCGTAGCTGTCGTCGGCAATCTCCAGCGGCACGGTCAGGTCCGCCTCGGACAACTGGCCGTAAGCGTTCTTTTCGCCGGCCACTTCGAGCATCTCGCGCGACAGGTCGTTGCCGTCGATATTGGTGAACCCCAGCTTCTTCAGCTCCACACCGGCCAGACCGGTGCCGCAGCCCGCGTCCAGAACCTTCGCGTCCCTGGCGACCAGGCCGGGCGCCACATAGCCCATCCCGTCAAGGGTGTCGCGGTCGTACTGTTCGGCCCATTCGGCATAGACGCGGCGGGTTTCCTCCTTGTCGCCGTCCAGGGCGTATACGCGGCGCAGCAGCGGATTGTTCTCGCTCATGAGCTTCTTCTGTCCTCTCTGGTTTTGCCAATGAGGGCGCGACCATAGGTAAAAGGCCCGGCCATGGCAAATCGGCGCCCGAGACTCTAAACGCGGGACTCTTGCCCGCGCGGCATTCAATCCTCCGCTGGCTTTGCGCGCGCACGCTTGATCGTGCCGCGCGCCTTCTTGGCCTCCAGGCGACGGCGCTTGCTGGCCTTCGTGGGTTTCGTGGGACGCCGGGGCACAGGCCGCTGCGTGGCCTTGCGGATCAAGGCCGCCAGGCGTTCGCGTGCATCCTCGCGATTGCGCTCGCGGCTGCGAAAGCGCCGGGCATCGATCACCAGCTCACCGTTGTTGGTCAGGCGTGGGCCAAGTTGCGCCATCAAACGCTCACGCACCTCTTCGGGCAGGCTTGGCGAATGGGCCACGTCGAAGCGCATCTGCACGGCCGTGGCCACCTTGTTCACGTTCTGCCCGCCGGGACCGGACGCCTGGATGAAACTTTCCTCCAGCTCCGTTTCGGGAATCGAAATACGCCCCGTCACCTTCAGGTGGCTCATGCCTTACGCCTTCTGCTTGTCCAGGAACCTGCTATTCTGGAGTCATCATGCAGGAAAGCCGAATGCGCAACCGCGATGACAGTGACGCCTATGCATTCCGGTCTGTCCGGTGCTCGGACCTGCTGATGCTCGGTCAGTGACTGCGCTTGTCGCAGGTCAGCCGGCGCACCGCGCCGTCGCCATCGATCCCGACGTGCGCAACCTGCGCGCCCACCACGCCTGCCTCAGCGCCGGGTTCCGGGATTGGGGGCAAGTTAAACCCCTGACGATCGCGCGCAGCTGATGGTTTTCGAAGACTGAGCGTATCGTTGTGTCAGTAAGCCGAATCTCGCCCCTCGGCCTTGGCCCGCTCCCGCGCGCTAGGGTTCTTGGAGGGGCGGAAGGGCACCTCGGTTACCTCGGCCTCCACCGGCTGGCCTGAAACTTCCGTATAGGCTTCGGGCAGTTCCACCTTCAACGCCGTGCCCAACTCGCTCAGCTCCCAGGGCACGAAACCCAGCGCAATGTTGGTTTCAAGCTCGGGCGACCACCAGGGCGAGGTGACATAGCCCACACGTTCGCCCTTGCTGTTCTGGATCAGCCAGAAATCCGGGGCGTAGTCGGTAATGGGGTGACCGCCCAGCTTCATGCCGACCATTTTCAAGGGGAAGGGGTAGCGCCCCGCATCGATCTCTGCGCGCTGACGTTCCAATTCCTTCTTGCCAATGTAGTCGGCCGTCTTCTTGCGCGGCACCTGATAGGCCAGGTTGACCTGAAAGGGCGAGGTCTCGGCGTCCATGTCCTGGCCCCAGGACAGGATGCCGGCGGCAATGCGGCGATGGTGCGCGGGTGCGATCACACGCAGGCCATAGCTGGCGCCGGCCCCGCGAATGGCATACCAGACGGCCTCGGCCGCTTCCGTGGCATTGCGGACATAGATCTCATAGCCCTTCTCGCCCGTGAAACCGGTCTGGCTGACCACGACGGGGCAACCGGCCAGTTCCGTCTCCATCAGGCCGTAGTAGGGCAGTTGGCCCACGCTGCTGCCGAACAGCTCGGTCATAAGTTCTTCGGAGAGCGGCCCCTGCACCTGCAGCGGCGACACGTCGATCTCGGCGATATCCACGTCCCAGCGGCGGCTGACATTCACGCCCTGCAACCAGAGCAAAAGGTCGGAATCCGAGATGGAGAACCAGAACTCGTCCTCCGCCAGGCGCAGCAACACAGGGTCGTTCAGGATGCCGCCCTTCTCGTTGCACAGGATGCAGTACTTGCCATGCAGGGGCTGGATTTTGGTGGCATCCCGGGTGATGACAAAGTTCACGAAGGCCTCGGCATCGGGGCCCTTCACGCGAATCTGGCGCTCCACGGCCACGTTCCACAGCGTCACGCGATTGACCAGGGCATCGTACTCGGCCATGGCGCCGCCATCCTCGGGGCGTACATAGCCGCGCGGATGGTACATGCGGTTATAGACCGTGGCCCGCCAGGCGCCGGCCTCGATGGACAGGTGCCAGAAAGGCGACTTGCGCACCCGGGTCGAGATCAGCATCTGCACCGGCGTCGGGCCGGACTGGCGCAGGTTGTAGGGGACCATCCGGTCCGACTGGTCGACGGCCGGCACGTTCGGATGGGTGTGATCCTTGTGGGTGGCTGGGGTGGTCGGAGACATGGGGCTGCACTCCTTTCTGGCCGCAAGAACGCCTTTCGGCGCCAAAGGACTCTCACTTCAAGGTCCTGCGGAAAGAACTACCACCTCCACAACCGAAAAGGTGCCTGTGGAACGCCGCCCGAATGCTCAGGGGCGACGGAAACTTTAGGGCATATCGCGATTATATCTGAGCTGAGGTGGTATTCAGATGAACCCCAATAGCGTATACACTAAATAATATAGAGCCCAAAATGCGCGCTATTGATTTATAAATCATAAATCTTTTACTATAAAAGACAAACATTTATAAAAATAAATATAGGCAATTAACGGTCATAGAAATTCTCTCAATCAGAGTCCATATTAAAGACTGATATCACTAAAACTTTGGATCAAAGAAAAGCCTCCTCAAATCCACTTTTGCCTAAAAAATTTACGAAAAGTCTTTAATTGGCTTGTCATCATCATGAAGATGGCAGGCCACGTGTCGCCCTGGCTGAACTTCACGTAGTGGTGGCTCCTCAACGTAACATCGATCAAAAGCGTAAGGGCAGCGGGTATGAAACCGACACCCTTTCGGAGGGTTGATCGGACTCGGCACATCTCCTTTGAGAACAATTCTATCTGGCTTTCGTCGCGGTGACGGTTGTGGAACCGCGGAAAGAAGCGCTTCTGTATACGGATGGAGCGGGCCACTGAACAGTGAGTGCTTGTCAGAAAGCTCGACAATCTTGCCCAGGTACATCACGGCAACACGATGACTGATGTGCTCAACCACCGCCAGATCGTGGGCAACGAACAAGTACGAGAGTTTCAAATCTTGTTGAAGATCCATTAGAAGGTTTACGACCTGTGCCTGGACTGAGACATCTAAGGCAGAAACTGGCTCATCACACACAATCATCTTGGGATCCAACGCGAGCGCCCTCGCAATACCAATTCGCTGACGCTGCCCGCCCGAAAATTCATAGGGATACTTCTTGGCGGCATCAGCGGGCAGTCCAACTCTTTCCAGCAATTCGATAACGCGCTCTTCTCGCGCATGTCGATTGCGGCTATCAAAATTGAGTATCGGCTCACCCACAATCTCTCCGACCCGGAGACGTGGATTCAGGGAAGAGTATGGGTCCTGGAATACGACTTGAAGCTGCTTTCGCACGGACCGCATCTTAGCGCCGCTTAAATTATCTATTCGTTTGCCCTCAAGCTTCACCTCTCCATCAGTGGGTTTGATGAGGTTCAGGATCGCCTTGCCCGCTGTTGACTTCCCACAACCACTTTCGCCGACAATACCCAGTGTTTCATTGGGAGCGACGGAGAAGGAAATGCCATCTACGGCATAGACTTGGCCAACTACCCGGGAAAACAAGCCCTTCCGGATAGGAAAGTGCTTCTTCAGGTTTTCCACTTCCAGCAGAGGGGTTTCCGTGTCTGGAGCTACTCTTCCGATAGTCATTCTCAGTTTTCCTGCTCAGCTAGCTGATCGGAATGGAAGCAAGCGGCAAAATGCTCAGGTGCCTTTTCCTCCAAGACAGGAGCATCGGTTCGGCAGTAGTCCGTAGCGTAGGAACAACGCGGGGCAAAGGGGCACCCGACAATCTCATCTTTCAGGGAAGGAACTGTTCCAGGTATCTCATTCAGCCGTCTTTTCCCTCTCTCTCCGGAGGAGCTGCCAAGCTTAAGTACCGAATCAAGCAAGCCAGCTGTATAGGGATGCCGAGGGCGTTCAAAGAGGTCTACTACAGGCGCTTCCTCCACTTTTTTTCCGGCGTACATGACGACGACTCTTTCGGCCATTTCCGCCACAACACCCAGGTCATGCGTAATAAAAATGATCGCGCTTCCGGTTTTCTGCTTGAGGTCACTCATGAGTTCGAGAATCTGCGCTTGGATTGTCACGTCCAGAGCAGTGGTCGGTTCATCGGCCACAAGGAGCTTGGGTTGGCACGCCAACGCCATGGCGATCATCACGCGCTGACGCATGCCGCCTGAAAGCTGATGTGGGTATTCACGCACCCGGCGCTCGGCTTCCGGAATGTTCACGAGGCGCAGCAATTCAACAGCTCGGCTCTCTGCCTCTTTCTCACTCAATCCTTCATGCAGAACCAATGTCTCACCTATCTGGCGACCGATCGTCAGTACCGGATTCAACGAGGTCATTGGTTCCTGGAAGATCATGGAGATCTCATTGCCGCGGACTTTGCGCATCTCCGATTCAGGCAACGTCAGGAGATCACGTCCTTGAAGCTTGATATGTCCGGAGACGATCCTTGCCGGAGGCGTTTGTAGAAGCCCCATGATTGAAAGGGAGGTGACGCTCTTCCCACAACCGCTTTCACCAACAACTGCTACAGTTTCCCCGGCCGCAACAGAGAACGAAACATCATCTACGGCACGCACCACACCATCGCGGGTAAAAAAGTATGTAGACAGGCCTTCGACTTCCAGCAGAGCGGACTCATCGTGCCCCTGCTGTCCTTCCGCATCTTCTTCGGCGCTTTCGATTGTTGCCACCATACTCTCCTCACAGTCGCCGTGCTAATCGCGGATCAAGAGCGTCGCGCAGACCATCTCCCAGGAGATTCACGGCCAGAACAGCGAGCGATAGAAAGAAACCAGGAAAGAGAATTATGAAGGGTGCGGACTGAAAATAGGTCCGCCCCTCAGCCATAATATTTCCCCAACTCGGGATTTCCGGAGGTGTACCTGCACCGATAAAGGAGAGGATAGCTTCCAGGATCATGGCAGATGCAAAGATGTAGGTTCCCTGCACAAGCAACGGAGCAAGTGTGTTCGGAAGTATATGTCGTATCAGAATACGTAGAAGGGGCGTGCCACTGGACACGGCTGCTTCGACATATGGTTCTTCTCGTAAACTGAGGACTAGGCTTCGAACCAGACGGACCACTCTTGGTATTTCAGCAATGGCAATCGCCATAATCACGTTCTGAATACTAGCGCCAGCCAGTGCCATTAAGGCGATGGCGAGCAACACAGGTGGAATGGACATCAGTCCGTCCATGATCCGCATTACAATGGCGTCAAACCAACGAAGAAAACCTGTCAATAAACCTATGGCCAAACCGACGCTGATACTAATAGCAGCAACCCCAACACCGACGAGCAGGGATATCTTTGAGCCGTGAACAACACGGCTATAGAGATCCCTACCCAGCATATCGGTGCCAAAGATAAATTCACCCGATGGGCCTTGAAGCCGATCAATAGGAGAAATTGCTTGTGGATCGTGTGACTGCAGTAGCGGGGCAAAAAGGGCCATGGCTACCATTAAAAGCAAGAGTGATGAGCCCAAAGCTACTGTGGGGTGACGCTTTGTCTGCGCAACCAGTCGACCAGTAAGCCGACTTCGTGCAACCCGAGGAGGATTAAGAGTTGTGATTGCCATATCAGTACCTAATCCTTGGGTCGAAGAAGCAGTAGCTGACATCCACTAGGAGGTTGATGAATACATATACAAATGAAAACAGCAGGATAACTCCCTGAATGATTGGATAATCCCTACGCAGAATCGCATCCACGGTTAGTCGGCCCAATCCAGGAATGGCAAACACCGTCTCTGTGATGACGACACCACCTATCAGCAGAGCAACTCCGATCCCAATTATTGTAACAATGGGAACTGCCGCATTCTTCAGCGCATGGCGCAGCAAGACCTCTTTCTGGTTAAGCCCCTTGGATTTTGCTGTCCTGACATAATCCTGGCTCAGGACCTCAAGCATGCTCGCTCTTGTTATTCTCGCTATCAAAGCGGCAAACACGGCGCCAAGCGCGAGACTGGGTAGGATTAAATGCCGGATGAAGGGTAAGAATCCTTCGGAAATGCTGACATATCCTTGAACCGGCAGGACTTCTAGCCATACCGAGAAAATCAGAATAAGGGTATATGCGATAACAAAGACTGGAACTGAGAATCCCAGAACCGCAAACCCCATCACAATCCGATCGATAGCCGTGCCAGCCTTCCAAGCGGCGATCACCCCCAAAGGTACCGCAAGGGCGACAGCGACAATCATCGTTGAGACGGTCAGGGCAACGGTCGGCTCCAATCGCTGCAGTATGAGATCTGCAACCGGTCGATTGGTGAAAATCGACGTTCCCAAGTCACCCTGCAAAACCCCACCAATCCAGGTGCCGAAGCGAACGAAATATGGCTGGTCCAAGCCCATGTTCTCACGGATCTCGCGCACATCCTCTTCACTGGCCATATCACCGGCAATGATTGTCGCGGGATCTCCAGGACTAAAATAAAGAAGGGAGAACACCACCAGGGCGACGACGCCCATAACAGGAATGGTAGCTAGCAGTCGCTGAACTATGTAGGAGAACACGAGTCGCTCCTCTCTGCAGATTTCAGAGTCTTATTGTATCGTCAGAATTCTGCGAGGAGTCCGGACAAGAATGGCCTCGATCTCATTTTCGGTAAAATTGCGCTCTCGCATCAACGGCAGAACATTTTTGAAAATGTGGGCGTAACCGTGGCCACCGAACTGAGAGAGCCTTGTGCGATAGCAAATATCCTGCGAGATCACAATTTGATCCATGTGACCGTGTTCGATCAAAGTCCGGATGAACTTCAACCTAGCACCATCATTCGGCATATCGATATCTGCCAGCGGATAGTAGGTGTGCTCGAGACCGAAAAGGTCGAACTCGATGATACAACCAGTATCCGCCAAACGAAGTAGGCGTTCCTCATCAAAGATCGTGCGATCGATATGGCTGATAACCAGGCGCGAAACATCACCACCATGCTCTTTGACGAAATCCGCCACTTCCTGTGGCTGGTCTTGATCACGCCCAGGATGGACGTTTAATGCCGCACCGGTTTCTTCCTGCGCGATGAGAGCCCCGCGCATCACTGTTTTCTCCAGGTCCGTCCAAGGAGACTGACAACCGATCTCACCAATTAAGCCTGCCCGTATCTCGGTTCCCCAGGCACCACCGAAAACTTGACCAACCATCTCTTGAGCAAAATCGTCCACGCTTCGATTGAAGTTCTCGGGGTCTTGGTATTCTTCAACGTAATGGCCGCAGCCCATGATAATATCGACATCACTGTCTTTGGCGACTTCAACCAGACCTTCTGGATCAGGGCGTAATCCACCGCAGGTCAGCTCCACAACGGCTTGACCACCAACTTTATTGAGTTGGCGCATCTCCTCTTTGGCCACCTCGATCATATCCAATCGGTATTTGGTTATGTGCTCGACTCTGCCGTAAGCGATGTCGTGGTAGTTCTGGAGAGTGATCTCGGGATCGTTGGCTTCGATCTCCCGCTTTGCTGGAGAGCGAATGTCACACAAAACGTGTTCATGCATGAGCGTTTGGCCCAGAGCCTCCGGCTCAATCAAGCCAGTAACTGTTTGAATTTTCCCTTTCAGGTCTTCCCGATTCATCTCTTGCCTCCACTGTACATTTTATTCGTTTCGCGAGCTTAAAACTGATTATTATTTTGTAAGCTCAGCGTAGGTTGTTGGCTGTCGGGCCTCGAAGAATTTCCATTTCGAGCGCACTTCCTTGACTTCCTCCAGATCCAGATCAGCAACAACGAGTTCATCCTTATCATCACTCGCTTGGGCTATGATTTGTCCCTTTGGACTTACAAAGTAGCTGGATCCGTAGAAGTCGCCGATATTCCATGGCGCTTCCCTGCCCACTCTATTGATTGCTCCGATGAAGAAACCATTGGCGACAGCGGCTGCAGGCTGCTCAATTTGCCAGAGGTATCGGCTCAGATCTGCTGGCGTCGCACTTGGGTTGACCACGTACTCCGCGCCATTCAGTGCCAGTGCGCGCCACCCTTCCGGGAAATGACGGTCATAGCAGATATAGACGCCAAGCTTGCAATACCGGGTATCAAACACCGGATATCCCATATCACTCGGCTCAAAATAGTAGGTTTCCTTCCCCACGGGAAGATTGGGAATATGGTTCTTTCTATATTTTCCCAGGTACTTTCCGTCGGCATCTATAACCGCTGCAGTATTGTAGTATTTTCCGTCGTCTATTTCATAGATAGGCGCGACGATAACCATACTGTGCTTACGGGCCAGGGATGAAATTCGCTGAACCGTGGGGCCATCTGGAACTTCTTCGGCCGCAGCAAACCACTTGTCGTCAGTTACAGCACAGAAGTAGGGCTGATTGAAAATCTCCTGCATACACAGGACTTGGACACCTTGGGCACCCGCCTGATCGATCAGCTTCTCATGAGCATCGAGCATATGCTCTCGTAGAATGTCCGGCGAAAGGTCTGTCTCTCCCTTGAGGGACATCTGTATCAGGCCAGCTTTCATGACTCTCTCCTTTTCAGAAACTCAATGTTTCAGAAGCAGGGGCTTCCGTACTGAGACAAACTCTTCGACTGCGGCGCACAACTTATCGAACTCAGCATCCCTCATGGGCAGCGAGACGTTGATCATTCCACGTCGGGCCAACCACACACCTGCGTCTATAAGATCCAGGAAGAAAAGTTCACGCAGATCGCTGTTCCCACGAGCTGCATCCATGGGCGTATGAATTTCGCCCTCTGTCATATGCACGGTCATCATGGAGCCTCGACCAGTGAACTGCATTGGGACCCCAGCAGCTTTACAAATCTCATTCAGTCGTTGGCGCAGGGTTTCCCCCCGTTGATTGAGCTCACGTGAGGCTTCAGGAGTGAAGACACGACTCATACCGGTATATCCCGCAGACATCGTTAGTATGTTGTTGTTGAAAGTGCCCGCATGAGGAAATGAACCCGGCTTATGCGGGTTAAAAAGTTCCATCAATTCGGACTTGCCGCCGAAGGCCCCGAAGCTAAAGCCTCCCCCAATGTATTTGCCCAGAGCTGTCAGGTCTGGAGTGATTCCCAGAAGTTCCTGCAGACCACCCGGTGCCAAGCGTGATGTCATAACTTCATCAAAGATGAGCAACGCACCCGTGTCCGTAGCAGCATCCCGCAGGCCTTGCAGAAAATCCGCCTTGGCCGGAATGCAGCCTCCTGCGCCCATCATGGGCTCCACCACTATTGCTGCAAGATCGGAAGCATTCTCTCTAATTAGCTCTAGCGTACTCTCGAGGTCGTTATATGATCCCAAGAGAAAATCGAATGGCGCATTGATCGGGCTTCCACCACCGGCGAAAACAAAAACGCCGCCATGGTAGCTTCCATTAAATACAAGGATCTTCTTTCGACCGGTGGCCGCGCGGCTCAGCGACATGGCCATGAGGTTGGCTTCTGTCCCTGAGTTGGTAAAACGTACGCTCTCGAGAGAGGGGAAGCGATCACAGAGCAATTCGGCAAGCTGTTGCTCTATCTTTGTGTGCCCCCCCAGAACGATGCCCCCATCAAGGGCCTGTTTCGCCGCATCGATTATGATCGGTTCGGAATGGCCATACAAACCGGCCGTATATTCCCCCAGAAAATCAACATACTCACGTCCATCCAAGGTACGGATATAAGCCCCGTCTCCCTCGGCGACAGTGATTGGGAAGGGCTCGCAAAAAAGAACTGTCCGCGTATTACCGCCCGGCATCGATTGGCGAGCCAGGTTGTGTTGCTCAAAGCTAAGGGGATTCTTTGAAAGGTAACGCGAAGCAGCATCGTCAAGAGCTGATGCCAAATCTGTGTTCGGCTTTGGATCAGGTGACATTTAATCCCTAGTCCCTTTTAGTATTTGTTTTTAATGCAAAAAAAGAGTGCGGGTTATCCGTAGATACCCGCACTCAAATCATCAGGATTTTTCGATATTCCAGAAGGCTGGGCTTTGTTGCCCAACAACACCACTTATTCGATTTTCCACGAAGGCCACTGGTCGGAAGAACTGTCCCACGTGGACATAAGGGACAGACTCAAAGAAACGAGTCTGCAGTTCATCCATGATTGTCTGGCGTTCTTCGACGCCTTGAGCATTGGCATAGGTAACCCGCAACTCTTCGAGTTCTTCGTCGCAGGGCCATCCATACCAGTTGTCTCCATCACAACTCGTATCCAGCGGAACATTGGTGATCGGGTTCTGCATCGTGAAACCCGGCCACCACGTAGGGAATATGTGCCAACCGCCCCGGTCCTCTTCCGGGCCTTCCTTAATGGGGCGGCGTGACGTAAGTGTACTCCAATCCTGAGCTTGTAGCTCCACCTCTACACCTGCACGCCGCAGATGATCTGCAGCCACAAGGCTCATGAGGTGCATCAGGTTCTGGTCAGTCGGGTCCATGAACACAACGGGACGACCATCGTAGCCTGCTTCTTCGAAGAGCTTACGGGCCACCTCGAATGGATCTTCACCACCCTCGAATTGCTCGAGACCTGCTTCTGATTCACTTGGAGACCCGCATATGAATGGTGAAAGGCAGACACGCTCATAGTCTGGCACACCAATCATCGCGGATAAGTAATCCTGCTGTTGTGTTTGAACCAGATGAAGCAGCGCTTGGCGGGCTTTGGGATGATCAAATGGATGAATCAGGGTATTCATCCGCAGCATCCCTTGGTAACCAACAGGATCTATAACCTTAACGGCAATATTCGGATCGCCGTCCAGCTGTGGCAGCATGTCGTGCGAAGGGAATTCCAACATATCCACCTCGCCTGCCTGAAGGGCTTGTACTGCCGTTCCAGGGTCGGGGATGTAGAGCCATTCAACCCGCTCGACATTTACGACTTTGCCTCCTGCCAATCCATTGGCAGGCTCCTCTCTTGGGACATAGTCAGGGTTGCGGCGATAAACGACCTTGTGACCCGGATCCCATTCATCATCCACAAAGATGAAAGGCCCGGAGCCAACCGTCGTTTCAACCTGTTCACTGGCAGCTTTCTGAGCATCTTCCTCGCGCATTATAACGCAGGGAAGAACTGGATTGGCCAATGCTAAAAGGACCATACCGAATGGCTCAGAGAGCTGGAGTGTGAAGCTTTTCTCATCATCGGCCTCGAGAGAATCAGCACGATCCATCATCAAGCCGCCTTCAGTTCTCGTTTGAGACCAACGCTTGATTGATGCAACGCAGTCACTCGCAGTGACATCAGTTCCGTCGTGAAACTTCAGCCCCTCTCTCAGCGTGAATTGGTAAGTCAATCCATCGTCACTGATTGAGTAATCTCCAATCATCTGAGGCTGTGGCTCCAGCTCATCGTTCATTGCAAACAGCATGTCATAGATCATGTGCGCGTGATTGGCTGTGATCTGTGCTGTCGTAAAAACAGGGTCTAGAGTACGCAAGTCAGCCTGCGGAACGACGCGCAAAACTCCTTCTGCGGCCTCTGCTCTTGTCACCGACCATCCCAGGCTTGATAGGAATGCAGCTCCAGCAAGTCCGCTAGCGCCTTTCAGGAAAGTCCTGCGATCTTTATTGATCACTTTTGAATAATGTATCCCAGTCATCCATGTGCTCCCTTGTTTAAGCAGTTATTGGCCGGTTATTTTTCCCAGCTCATTATTATTCGGTTTCGATAGACAGCTCCCTAAGTAAGACTTCGACATTTCCCATGTGGCCGATTGCAGCTTCGCCAAGCTGCTGCGCAACCGCAGACAGCAAAATCTGCGCCACAAAGAAGTTCGAAGCAGCAGAACTGAAGTAGAAGGGACTTCTAGCCCTGAGGGTGACATGCGACGGTCCCTCTCCAGCGATCGGAGAGGATAGATCGGTCAGAGCGACAATAGGGATGTCCCTCTTCATCATCGCTGTGCAAGCGTCCACTGTGATCTGGGTGTAGGGCCTGAAAGAGACAGGAACGAAGACGTCTTTTTCCGTTACCTGCGCCATCTCTTCAGCGATCGCATTCCCTGAAGTTCCAAGCATGAAAACTCTGGGACGCAAAAAGCTCGCAAATGAAGTGAAGAAGTATGCAACTGCATGGGTTGCCCTCAGCCCCATCACATAAACCACTTCTGCCTTGCAGATCAGTTCTGCGGCACGCCTGACCTCATCTTCATCGAGCCCTGCAACCGTCTCCAGAAGCCTACCGACTTCCTCATTCGCAAGATCCTGAAGGCCGTTGGGGGCACCTGAGTGGTTCTTCTCTATTAGGCCTTGTGTCTGGCTGCTGTAGAAAAGTCCTCGCTCAGCAACGTGCCTGCGAAAGACTTCCTGCAACTCAGTGAAGCCGCTGAAACCCAAGCGCTGCCCCAACCGTGTCAGGGTCGAGGGATCCACGTTGGTCTCTTTTGCGATTTGGGAAATATTCTGAACTGCAGCACGATGCGGGTGCTCAAGCATTGAGACCAGAGCACCCAGGGCTCGGCGGCCAATCCTGCGGTCATCACCTCGGCGAACCCCTTCTACGATAGCACTTAGCTCAGTCGTTGTCTGAGGCACAGCATGAGAAGCTTCGATTGTCGCCATAAGGAGCCTTCCGCATTTGCGTTGCATCCGTATATGCAAACTGTACAGGCATTATTTTTATGCGCAATAGTTATTTGCGCATACCGTTTGTATGCAAATTCCGGTGCATATTGTTTGCTTGCGTATCTACTGACCCTGAGAGCTGTAGTTTCCAGGTCTTCTGAGTTCAGCCTTTTCTGGGAATTAGATACGCAAACTCAATGATGACGATATCCCATGGAATTGCGGCTCAGCCGAACCTATACCAACCAATCGGGACACTATCCGTGCATGCCATTGCCCGGGCCGATCATGCCGCCACTGCCCGGCGGATCATGTGGCGCACCACTGCCTCGAGCATAGCGCTAGCAAAGCGCAGGCGATATAGTTGCGATGCCGATATCAACAACATCGACCTGCTCCGACATCTAGGTCTGTTCAGCCAGGAACTGCGGAAACATATCGACTACCAGGACTGCGCGTACCATCCACAAGAAGGTCCTTGTGACGCAAGTCGCAGCGCCACTAGTAGTTATGCTAGGGTGTAATGTCGTAGCGCCGTGCAACATCCGTAATCTTGGCCCGGTAAACCCAAACCGAAGTCAGGACCTCCTGCTTTTGGTCCGGTGACCAGCGCCGATGTTGCTCCACACCCGTCAATACTTCCTAGCACATCCGTCGCTAGGCGGCCTGCGAACCGGCCAGAAGCCAATAGGGACAAGCGAACAGGCAGCATGAACCGCTTTGACACGCGCCCGCCCTGTGGGCAAACGGGGGGCTCCGTGGCACCCTCAGGCTTGCTCACAGTGTTACATAAAGTATAACTGTAGCGGTCAATTGATCTGTTAAATAAGCTATTTAATTCAGCTTGTTATCGACAAAGGCGTCACAGCAGGTGCCTGGATCAGTTAGGTGTGGATAGTCATTTTGTGGTGATGCCATCAGCGATCCAAGAATACCGCCTGCCCGATGGGTAATTGAGACTAGTCGATTGCTGTTTAGCAATCATTTCTCTCGGAGAACAACATGACCCGCGCGCGTCTCCGACATTGATCCGTGATCGAGTGCGATCGAACCGTTGACAAGAACCAGCTCTATCCCAATAGCGGGACTGATAGGCTCCTCGTACGTCGCGGTGTCAGCGACCCGTTCCGCGTCGAATAGCACTATATCAGCAAATGCGCCTTCGACTATGAGTCCTCGATCATTCAAACCGAACGTACTGGCTGCTAATCCAGTCATCTTGTGAACCGCTGTTTCCAAGGGCATCAATTCCAAATCACGTGCGTAGGATCCCAGTACGCGAGGAAAGGTGCCCCAGAGGCGAGGATGAGGATGCGCACCGTACGGAATGCCGTCTGAGCCGATCATCGTAGATGGATACGTGATGATGCGTCGGACATCGTCTTCCGACATACAAAAATATATCGCACCGGCGGGAATCAGACGCTCGATTGCCTCATCAATCGTGCAATTCAACACTTCAGCGATACGTTCCAGGTCCCATCCATTGAATTCTGGATATGGTTGGGACCAGGTCACCAGAACGCGAGTAGATTGCTCGACCATTTCCGGCAACAGTGAACTCGAACCCGCGATGTAGGGATATGCATCCAGGCCAACCGTTTGATGCCGCCGAACTTCGTCGAACATTTTGAGCGTTCGGGTACTTAAACCATGGTTTTTATGGCCCATGCATTTGTGATGGGACACAACGAGTGGGACACCAGCAGAGGCAGCCGTCTCAAAAGATTCACGCAGCGATTCCTCGACATGATCATCCTCATTTCGCATGTGGGTCGTGTAAATGCCCCCCGTACCTGCCATCAACTTTAGAAGATGGAGGACCTCAGTTGCCGGTGCGTGGCGAGCAGGAGGATAATAAAGTCCAGTGCTCAGACCGATAGCACCCGCATCCAGCGCTTCCTGAAGGGAAGCACCCATTTCATCTAGCTCTTTGTCTGTGGCAGGTCGATCTAGGGAATCCATTGCCCCCACACGTAATGTCGAATGCCCTACCAGAGGGGCTACGTTTACCGCTGGGGGTGCATTTTGCAGGGACGCGATATAGTCAGAAAACCTCGGATACTGATAGATGCTTTCGTCGCCGATAACATTTAGGGGGGGAGGTACAGGCCCATCCGGTTGGAGTGGAGCAAGGCTGATGCCGCAATTACCAACAATAACGGTTGTCACGCCCTGAGTAATTTTTGACGCCATCGGGTTTTGAGACAAAACTTGCGCATCATCGTGCGTGTGAACGTCTATGAACCCAGGGGCGAGCGCCAACCCACCACCTTCGATCACGGCATTAGCGGAGCTTCGTTCGAGCGATCCTATTGCGGAGATCCGATCCCCTTTAACGGCCACGTCCCCGTGACGTTCCTCACCCCCCGTGCCGTCGAAGATACGGACGTCTTTAATGATAAGATCGTGGTGCGTGCTATGGGTATTCATCGAGATATCGTCGCCTATTCGGAATGCAAATAAACTGACCTGAATTCACTGGAGATAGTATGTAATTTTAAGAACTCCGCAATGAGCATTTGGCAGCAATCAGGTTATACTCTGCCACTGAATGTTTCACGAAAGAGCACCTCGAACAATCGGATATGTGAATCTTTGCGATAGGGCCAAAGCGTGTTGAAGGAGACGGGATTGCAACACTAACTAGCTGTTCAGTCCCGACACGCACTGGTGGATGCCGAGGGGGCCTATCGCCCTGAAGCTGACAGCAGGACAGGCGCATGACGGCAAGGCCCATGATGGCATGGAGATTCGTCAGCTTGTCGGGGAAGGGTACGCTTGGGCCAACATTCCGGCCCGCAAGAATCGGAAAGAGGCCTTTGCCTTCTCTGGCTTCATCTACCTCTATCGTAACCTAGTCGAGCGCTTCATCGAGGTTTACAATAACGAGCGGCCCCACCAGGCCCTATCAGGCGCTTATCCAGGGGAAATCTATACACCCTCACCGCGCGTCTACGAGCCGCCGCGCGAGCCGGACTATCCCTTCCATGATCGCATTGTGAGAGTAACCCGCTGCGGGCGCATCTGTGTCGGAAAACGCAAGATCAATCTCAGCACCGTCTTCGCCGGGCAAACCCTCGGCATCCGCGAGGTCGACGATCAAATCTGGCTGGTCAGCTTCATGCACTATGATCTAGGATTCTTCGACAAGGAGACGGACCGTGTCGAACCCGGTCCCAATCCATTCGCCCCGGAGAAACTGTAAACCATCTCTCCGGTATCAAATGTAAACCATCTGTCCGGAACGGACCCTCTGAAAATGGTGACCCCGGCAGGATTCGAACCTGCGACCCCAGGATTAGGAATCCTGTGCTCTATCCGGCTGAGCTACGGGGCCACGCGAAGGTTTTATAGCAGCGCCAAGGGGCTTGCCCAAGTCCGCTGTTATAGCTGTCCGCTTCCCCTCTCAGGCCAGCGCCTTGTACTTCTCCGTCGCTGCGACCAGGGCCCGGCGGATCCCCGGTTCCATGGCCGAGTGACCGGCGTCGGGCACCAGCACGAACTCCGCCTTTGGCCAGGCGTCACGCAACTCGAAGGCGGTGACGGGCGGGCAAATGCAGTCATAGCGCCCCTGGACGATGGTGCCGGGGATGTCCTGGATGCGGCCCACATTGTCCAGCAGGGAGTTGGGCGGCAGGAAAACGCCATTGAGGAAATAGTGCGCCTCCATGCGCGCCAGGCCCAGCGCCATGGTGTCCTGGCCGAAGGCCGAAACGGTTTCCGGACTGGGCAACAGAGTGGAACAACTGCCCTCGTAGGTGCTCCAGGCACGCGCCGCCGGCATGTGCACCGCCGGATCGGGATGCATCAGGCGCTTGTGATAGGCGCCCAAGATGTCCTTGCGCTCCGCGTCATCCAGAGGCGAGACCAGCTTGTCCCAAACGTCGGGGAAGAAGGCGCGCAGGCCATAGAGGAACCAGTTCACCTCGCTCTCGCGGCACATGAAGATGCCGCGCAGCACAAGGGCCCGCACACGCTCGGGGTGGGTCTCGGCATAGGCCAACGCCAGTGTCGAACCCCAGGAGCCGCCGAAGACCTGCCAGGTCTCGATCTTCAGCATTTCGCGCAGGCGCTCCATATCCGCGATCAGGTGGGCGGTGGTGTTCTCCTCCACCTCGCCCAACGGGCGTGAGCGACCGGCTCCGCGCTGGTCGAAGATGACGATACGGTAGTGCGCGGGATCAAAGAAGCGGCGATGCGTCGCTGAGGCCCCGGCCCCCGGCCCGCCGTGCAGGAAGATTACGGGCTGGCCGTCGGGATTGCCCGATTGCTCCCAATAGATCTCGTGCAAGTCGCTGACCTTCAGGTAGCCGCTGTCATAGGGCTCTACGGGGGGAAAGAAATCCAGTTCCGACATGCTCACCGCTTCGTTGACTGTTCAAAAAATCCGGCCGCCAGGAGCCAACCGGCACACGGGCAACTTATAACGCAGCTTAAGGCCTTGAACAGCGTCAGCCATGCTTATAACGGAACCGAAGTTTCGTTTCTTGTTGCGCGCATCTGGCTCAGTCTTAGGAAAGTGCGGGATTCTCAAACCAGACAACACCCAGTCCACGCTGCAGAAGGCTCGCTCCCTCCTCGGCAGCGAGGACATCCTTGTCGCCATCTGCATCCATGTCCACAGAGCGCAATTCCCTGTAATCCCCATCCGCCAGGTCTGCCGTGATGGCCGTTCGTGACCAGTGCTGAAAGGTGCTGGCATCATGCTCCGTTAATGAAAGAGCCTGCGAGCTGCCGGCCACAATCTCTCCAACGCCGTGGCCATTCAGATCACCACAGATCAGCAGTTTAGGTGCAACCGGAAGGATTGGTGTTTTCCACTCTCGTACAGGAGTCATGGAGCGCCGGTTCTCCGCACCACCATTGCCCTGTTCGTGATACTGAACCGCCGCTCCGGAAAAGCTGTTGGCGGCTTCGTTCACCGCAAACACGCCGCTTGTGCCATCACCGTCAATATCACAGAGAGTGAAGATCGATACCCTGCGGTCCATTCCCCGAAACGCCCAGGCGCCATCACTTGCCTCGTCGGGATTCTCCAACCAGCCAAGGTGTCCCTGTTGGGTCAGGAGAAGATCCTCCTCTCCATCACTGTCCATGTCATGAAGTTTGATATCTCGAACCGAGCCGCCAGGTACAGGTTGCGACCAATGACTCTCCTCGCGAACGGAAATGGCCGGTGGCCAAGAAATCTCTGCCGTCCAAATCCCATCCTCATGGCCTACAAAGACCATGGAAGTTCCACGTTGGCGGCCTGGAACATTTAGAACCGTATTGTAGTCGCCAGAGAAAAAACCCGTCAGTCTTTCCGAAGTCCAGGAGCCTGCTTCGAAAGGATTCTGTCCTTGCTCGAGGAAATGCAGGGTTACCTGCATACCCGGAATGCCCACGGCCGTCAGGATACTCTCCTTGCTCCCGTCTCTGTCTAAGTCCGCAAAGGAAACATCCTCAAGGCCCATATAGACCAGCCCTTCCGCGATATCGATTTTCTTCCAGGTCTGAGTCCCGTCACCCGCACCAAGATTCTCGTAAAGACGAACAAGTCCGGACTGCTGCCATCCAGCCACAAGATCCTGGTCCCCATCACTGTCCAGGTCCGCCACGTCCAGCGAATCAGCTCCGTTTGCCGCGGAATCGACGACATGCATGTCCCAGTGCTCTGCGGCCTGGGCCTGCTTGGCCAAAAACGTTCCGTTATGATCCGGAATCCCGATACGAACGACGGTCACCCCCGTGACCAGGGCTATCGTTGCCGCAGCCGCGCCAACCCCAACACGCTGCCATCCGTGCAGTGCGATGCCCGGCATTTCGTCTTCCCCGGGCTCCGGACCCTCGACAAAAACCTCAGGCCCCATGGGAGGATGAGACCGTTCCTCGGCAGGTCCCAGAAGCCACTCCTCTGGAATGGGCTGCACATTATCGGTCCTGCAGCGACGATAGATATAGAGCTTCTTGACCCCAGGGCTCTTGACGATCGAGTCAAGCTGAAAGCCAGCCCGCTCGATCAATGGAAAAACTTCAGAAGCAGCTGCTTTAGGGGCCCGAAAGACGAAATAGTATCCCGTCCTTTGCAGCGCCTTGTAGAGAACAAGTCGCCGTATTTCTTCATCCAGGTGCTGGTAGACCCCCAAGCAGAGCACAACGTCATAGACTGACTCGAAAATTTTTTCATCGTCGAGACAAGTCGGATCATTCAATTCCACTGCATCAAAACGCACACGATTGCTTCTCACCAGTTCTCGCGCCGAGGCAATCCTCTTGGCACTGTGATCCACGCCATGGATCGCACTAGCCCCGCTTTCCAGAAACGGCGGCAACATAAGGCCCTCGGCACAGCCCATATCCAGGATCGTGCTGCCATGTGCAATTGGAACTACAGCCTTCAGGGCAGCCCTCCTGTGTGCCGCGCTGGCCTTTCCGCTCAGACCGCTCCGGCCATCACCGTAGTAGTCTTTGTGAAATGCGGAATGCCAGTGTGCTTGCTTGAGATTCGCTACGGTGGACAGCGAACGCCGGACCGTTTTTCTCAAAACTTTCAATCCCTTAAATCAATTGAACGGGCACAGCCTGATATCTTCCCAAATCATGAATTTCCGGCTGTATATCGCGGGCGACAGACCACGCTCAGGAAATCCCTACATATGATCGGGGCAAAGGTTGTACAATGAAGTCGCTTACACGCATTCACGGATACGAAATGGTCTTTCCATACGTCTTCTACAGCTTCCTGGTCCTCCTGTTACTGGCAACCACCACCTTGCAAGCCGGAACATGGGAGGCCCTTGCTGAGACCAGAACAAAGATGCAAAGCGACTTCACGCTCGAACTTGCCTCCGGTGACAGCGTGCTTCTGGCCGGGGTGTTACCGCCGCAGACAGTACTTGAACCTGGAGCGGAGATGACAGCCTTGCAGGAGGAAGCACTGGCCTTTCTCAGCAGGGCAACGAAGGGCAAGTCCCTTAACTTGATTTCCACAGAAATTACCCATGACCGGCACGGTCGACGCCTTGCCCAGGTCTTCCAGGCTGGTACCCCGGAACTCTGGCTCCAGGGCCATCTTGTCCGCGAAGGACTAGCCATCGTCCACGGAGGCCCAGCTCGTCGCACTATGCAGACAGACCTGCTGGCCCTGGAGAACCAGGCCCGGCTTGCGAAGCGCGGTCTGTGGCGTCTTGCAGAATTGCAACCCCTATCTCCTCATCGCGCCAATGAAGCCATCGGCCGCTGGCGCCTGATTGAAGGACAAGTTCAGGACACGGCGGCAATCCGTGGACGCGGCTATATCAATTTCGGTGCGGATTGGCGCGAGGACTTCACGATCTACCTCAATCCTGAGAGACTCGCAGAGTTCGAAGAGACAAGCGGACCGCTGGACAGGCTCCAGGGACGCCGGCTTCGCGTGCGGGGCTGGCTTGTTTCCTACAATGGGCCCATGATCGAGCTGAGTTATCCCGAACAGATCGAGGTACTGGAATGAGTGACAGAACTTGCCTGAAGCAGCCGCGGAAATGGCTTGCCGGCCTGGCCATGGCCATGGCACTGCCCTTGATGGCGGGCTGCGAGACCGCCCCGGCCACGGGAGAACAGATCTTCACCGGCGGCATGACCCAGGAGCGTGAGCGCGAAGTCGGCCGCGAAATGCATCAGGAAGCCAAGGAGCAGTTTGGCGGCGTCTATGACGATCCGGAACTAAACGAGTATGTCAGCTCGATCGGCAACCTGCTGGCCCGCACCTCGGAAATGCCCAATCTGGATTTCACCTTCACCGTGATCGACAGTCCGGATGTCAACGCCTTCGCCCTGCCCGGCGGCTATGTCTATGTCACGCGCGGCCTGGTCGCGCTTGCCAACAACGAAGCCGAACTGGCCAGTGTCATCGGCCACGAAATCGGTCACGTCACGGCCCGCCATGCCGCCGCACGCCAGGGTTCGTCCGTTCTTGCCGGGGCGGCGCAGCTTGGACTGGCCGTCCTGCTGGGGGGTGAAGCGGCTCAGGCGGCGGCCCCGGTCTCTGCGGCCATGATCCAAAGCTACAGTCGCGAACAGGAGTTCGAGGCGGACACCCTGGGCATCCGCTACCTGGCGCGAGCCGGTTATGATACCCGGGCTTCCAGCGCCTTCCTCAATTCGCTACAGCAGAACAGTCGCCTTAATGCCGAGATGGCTGGCCGCGGCGGTGCGGCCGACGACTTCGATATCATGCAGAGCCATCCACGCACTGCGGATCGCGTACAGCAGGCCGCAGCCCAGGCAGGCGTCAGCGCACCGCGAGACCCCATGCTGGAGCGTGATCTCTACCTCTCGAAGATCGACGGCATGCTCTATGGCGACAGCCCAAGCGAAGGCTTCATCCGCGGGAATCGCTTCTCGCATCCCCAGATGCGCATCACCTTTACCGTGCCCGAAGGATTCCACCTTCGGAACAGCAGCGACAAGGTGGTGGCCAGCGGGCCGAACGGAGCGGGCATCATATTCGATGGAGACCGGCAACAGACGGGTGGCTCCATGCAGGATTACCTGACCCGGCAATGGGCCCAGGGCATTCGCCTGGAACAGGTGGAAACCCTGGACATCAACGGCATGGAAGCCGCCACGGCCGTAACCCGCGCGAACACCAACCAGGGCCCTCGCGACCTGCGCTTGGTGGCCATTCGGGAAAGCGGCAACCAGATCTATCGCTTCATGTTCGTCACACCGCCACAAGCGACCAGCCAGCTCTCGCAAGGCTTGCGTGAAACCACTTACAGCTTCCGGCGCCTCAGCCAGAGCGAAGCCAATTCGCTGCGCCCCTATCGCCTGCGCATCCATCAGGTTCGGCAAGGAGAGAGCGTCACCGACATCGCCAACAGGATGCCTTTCGACCGATACCGCGAGGCCCGTTTCCGCGTTCTGAACGGCCTGGGGCCCAATGACCGGCTGCGAGCCGGCGACAGGGTCAAGATCGTGGTGGAGGGATAGACATGCTTTCGGTTCGGCGCATGAGAGCGAGGGCATGGCTGCCATGTCCGTTGCGGACAGCCACAGCGATTGCGCCAAACGGGATCCAGGAGTGAAATCACCTTCTTGAAGCGTGCTTACCGGGGGGCGGTAAGCCCAGGGATGGAGATTTCATGTCCAGCCTGCGCCGGGGACAGACTCTGGACACAGCTGCACTGAAGGTGATCGCAGCGGCTTTCCTGGCCGTTCTGGTCGGAATCGGCCTGTCGCGCTTCGCCTATACCCCCCTGCTTCCGGCCATCATCGAAGCTGGCTGGTTCGAGCCGGGCCAGGCCGCCTATCTTGGGGCGGCCAATCTGGCCGGTTACCTGCTGGGCGCACTCTGCGGTCAACGCCTGACACGCTACTGCACGCCGGCCACAGCCTTGCGCCTCCTCATGCTGGTGGCCACCGCCGCCTTTGCCGCCAGTGCACTGCCCATTTCCTTTGGCTGGTATTTCCTCTGGCGCCTGCTGTCCGGTCTGACGGGCGGAGCCTTGATGGTCATTGCCGCCCCCTCGGCCCTGGCGCACAGCCCACAAAACCTTCGAGGCCTTGCCTCGGGGGCAATCTTCACCGGCGTAGGCCTCGGCATCGTGCTCTCGGGCACGCTGGTTCCCTTGCTCCTGTCCCGCGGACTCGTCGTGGCTTGGCTAGGACTGGCGCTGTTGTCACTCTGTGCCAGCCTGCTCGTCTGGTGGTGGTGGCCTCGCGATAGCGGCAGGCACAGGAGTCAGGACTCGGTCGCACCGTTGTCCCATCAGGGTCATGCCGCTGCCTGGCGCAGCGACATGCTGGCCATTTATGCCAGCTATGGACTGACCGCGATCGGCCTTGTCCCCCACATGGTTTTCCTGGCGGATTTCGTGGCCCGGGGACTCGGACAGGGCGTGTTCCTTGGAGGAGTTTACTGGGCCATCCTTGGCCTGGGCGCCCTGCTGGGACCGCTGGCCTCGGGGCGGCTTGCCGACCATGTCGGCTTCGGTACGGCGCTTCGCACCCTGGTGCTGATCAACATCGTGACGATTGGCCTGCTCTCCATGAACCACGCCATTCCGCTTCTTGTCCTCTCCAGCCTGCTGGGTGGCGCCGCCATAACCGGCAGTGTCACCCTGGTTCTTGGACAGACACGCGCGCATATCGCTGACCCTCTGGCGCATGGCCAGGCTTGGAGCCTGGCCACGGTCACCTTCGCCCTGGGTCAAGCCGTCAGCGGATACGGATTTTCCTGGCTGTTCGCGCGCAGTGACGGAGACTTCGGATTGCTGTTCCTGATCGCGTCACTGGCGCTGCTGCTCGCGTTCGGGGCCAGCCTGCTTTCACGCTTCCTGAGCCCGGGCAGGCTGCGACTCTAGAAGTCTTCAGGCTTCAAGCATCAGGTCGTTGGGCCGGGCACCATGCTGCATGACAGCCGACCGCAACTTGCCAAGCGCACGATTCTCCAACTGGCGCACCCGTTCCTTGCTGACTCCGAGCCGGTGTCCCAGGGTTTCCAGGGTCACCACATCCTCGTCCTCGGCCAGACGCCGTGCCTCGATGATCTGGCGCTCGCGCGTGTCCAGGCACTCAAGCGCATCCTTCAGCCAGCGCGAACGCTGCTGGATATCAAAGGACTGCATGGTGCTGTCTTCGGGTCCGGCGCGCTCATCGGCCAGAAAATCCTGCCATTCAGCTTCTTCTTCCTCGTTCAGGGAGGCATTGAGGGACTGATCCGAACCGGACAGGCGAATTTCCATGGATTCCACGTCACTCAAGGCCACCTTCAGGTCGCGGGCAATCTTGCCGCGACCTTCATCGTCCAGGCCCGCGCCACTGTTCTCTTCGATCTGTGCACGCAGGCGGCGCAGGTTGAAGAACAGGGATTTCTGGGAAGCCGTGGTTCCTGTGCGCACGATCGACCAATTGCGCAGGATGAAGTCCTGAATGGCAGAGCGGATCCACCAGGTTGCATAGGTTGAAAAGCGTACCTCCCGGTCCGGCTCGAAACGTGCCGCGGCCTGCATCAGGCCGACGGATCCTTCCTGGACCAGGTCGCTGACAGGCAGGCCATAATGACGAAAGCGCATGGCACTGGAAATCACCAGGCGCATGTAGCTGCGGATCAGTTCGTGGAGCGCAGCTTCGTCCTGACGGTCCCGCCAGGCACTGGCCAGTTCGAACTCGTGCTCACGGCTCAAGAGCGGTTCGGACATGCTACGTCTAATGAAACGGGCGCCGGCACGCTGGGTTTGACTGTCTTCGTAGTGTGCCATCTGTGCTTCCTTCACCTATCAAAGCGTAAATATTCATTGAAATGCTTTACGCTTCTAAGCGGTGAATGGATCACCGGCGCATGAAAAAGCCAAAAACCAGCCGTCAAGACGGCGGACTATTCAGGCTTCCAGCGCGTCGACCACCTGTCCGTCTGGCAGGAAACAGGCGGCCACCAGCGAGCCGCCAAAACCACAGCCAGCATCCAGCGTCGCGGTATAGTCCTCGACCAGCACACCGGGGTGGTTTTTCTCGAAACCGCGCACCACGCGCTTGTAGCTGCTGTAGGGTCCATCCAGTGAGGTGAAACTATTGCTGCTCCACCAGAAACTGTCCCGCTGCGTTTCCAGCGGGCGCGAAGGATCGAAACCGCTGTGTACGAACAACAGACCGTGATCGTCGGTATAGGCGGCACGACGTATGGAACCCATGAACTCGTAATGTCCAGGCCGCGCCTGGATGCGTGCACGCAGGGTTTGTGTCCAGCGTGTCAGGCCGACAGTTCCGCTGCCCGCGGCACGGCGAGCTTCTTCAGGGTCCATGCCATAGGCCTCAAGCGTTGCGCCAACCCCCTGTTGCAGCATCCATTCCAGAACCATGCGCGGGTCTGTTGCGAATTGCAGTTGCAGCAACTTCTGCCACATCTCCTCCTGGCTACCGCGCAGGAAGACCACCTGTTCATTGGTGTCGGCCTCAAGCGTCATAAAGGCGGTGCGGAATCCCAGCAACTCGTCCAGGGTTTCACCGGAGGCCGCTCCACGTCCCAGCATGTTTCCCAGGTAAACCAGGCGGTCGCCTGCTTCCGCGCGGGGCCAGAGCTTTTCATGCAGAGCAATCAGGCGCTCCGCCTCACCATGAATGGACGCAACGGCCCAGACGCGACGCGTATCGACAAGTTCCCCGAAAATCTGCCCACTGCTCATATTGCCGCCGTCATCTGCCCCTGGTTGCGCTTCTGCGACTCCGTCTCCGCCGCAAGCGTACCAGCATAGACGTCAACTGCACAGAGAGCCCCGTCAAGTCATCAGCTGGTGGCAGCCAGGACAGGCATGGCGATGAGATCAGCAGGGAAGGAAGGGAAGACCGGCTTCACGCTGCCTTCAACATGCTCTCAAGCCTCTCCGCGGCCGCGGACTCGTCAATCTGTTCCAGCGCGGCAAACTCGCGAGCCAGACGATCCAGGGCCGCCTGGTACATCTGACGTTCACTGTAGGACTGCTCGGGCTGATCATCGGCACGGTGCAGGTCGCGCACCACTTCGGCAATCGACACAGGGTCGCCGGAATTGATCTTGGCCTCGTATTCCTGGGCGCGCCGGCTCCACATGGTACGCTTGGCACGGCTACGTCCCTTCAGTGTCGTCAGGGCCGACTCCATGATCTTCTTGGAAGACAGCTTGCGCAAACCGGACTTGTGGGCCTTTTCCACAGGAACGCGCAGGATCATGCGGTCATGCTCGAACTTGATCACGATCAGTTCGACCTTGAAGCCCGAAATGTCCTGCTGCTCTATCTCAAGAATCCGCCCAACACCATGTGTTGGATAAACCACGAAATCACCCGCCGAAAACTCCAGTTTCTTCGCCATCTCTCGATTCAGTCTCCGTATAACCGCCTCTGCGGAAGGGGCATGCAGCAGCCACCCGAATGCCTGCGGATGTCCGGCCCGACGCAAAACAGGCAAGGATGCGGCACGGGCGTGTGAACACGCACTTGCCGCCGTTACTCTTATCTGTTAGCGAGATGCAGGATCAAAGGCTCTGCTGTTTGCAAAAAAGCATGGCATGGCCGGTCCGCCGGCCACCATCTTTTACAAATATACGACAATCTGCGGCAAAATACAACGCACCTGCAACATGACCTTAGGTCATGCGGCAATTGGCACGTTGCAGATGGCCTCTTTCCTGACGGATTAGAGCCGAAGGTCAGTCACCCTGACCAGGATTTGGAGTGAAGTACTTCTCGTACTTCTTCTCCTCGCCCAAGTGCGAGTCGGCATCGGCCGGCGCCTCACCCTTGGCAATGATATTCGGCCACTGTTCACTGAAGTCCTTGTTCAGTTCCAGCCACTTGTCGGCTTCCGGATCGCTGTCTGGCAGAATGGCTTCGGGCGGGCATTCCGGCTCGCAGACGCCGCAGTCAATGCATTCGTCGGGATGGATGACCAGCATGTTCTCGCCCTCATAGAAGCAATCAACAGGACAGACCTCCACACAATCCATGTACTTGCACTTGATGCAGGCTTCGGTCACCACGTAGGTCATGCTTCTTCTCTCCTGTCCCGGCCTGGGGCCGGACTGCTAAACTGGTATCCGTCTATATGGTCTCTCTTCCACTGCAACTAAACAGCCGAGTGGGCTTTCCGGCCTCTTTCTAAACAAACAGACGGTTCACTCAAGTCCTATCCTTGCAAAAACAACAATTGTCATACGTTTAAAGATCTAATTTACCCGACCATAATGAGGAAATTGAGCTTCCATGAACAAGCAACACAGTCCGGCCGCACTGCGAAATCGCACCCCCATCGCCCAGGTCTTGGAAGGCATCCTGCCGGAAAGCGGCACCGTTCTGGAGGTTGCCAGCGGCAGCGGTGAACACGTAACCCATTTTGCACGCCATTTCCCCCAATTGACGTGGCTTCCCAGCGATCCTTCCGCGGAGGCCCGATCCAGTATCACGGATCACCTGCAAGAATCTGGCCTATCCAACTGCCTGCCGCCGGTTGCGCTCGATGCCAGCGATCCGCAGTGGCCGGCCAGCCTGCTCCAGGAAACCGAACTTCATGCCATTGTCTGCATCAACATGATCCACATCGCGCCCTGGAAGGCCTGTCTGGGACTGCTGGAGGGGGCCGCAGATCTGCTGCCGGAAGAGGCACCGCTCTACCTTTACGGCCCCTACCAACGTGCAGGAAAGCACACAAGTGAGAGCAACGCGGCCTTCGATGCCCAGCTTCAGCAGCGCAATCCCGAATGGGGCGTGCGCAACCTGGAGACAGTCTGCGAAGAAGCACAGGACCGTGGCTTCCGGTTGGAAAAAACCGTTGAGATGCCGGCCAACAATCTCTCTGTCGTCTTCCGCCACTCAGCCGCCGCACGAAGGTGAATTCATCACCTCCGCACTGACGGGCAGGCCGGCTCAGCGAACCAGGAAGGACAAGCCGTCGCTGTGCCCATCGCGCGCGACACTGCAACTGCCGGAGCCGGACCCCGTGGCTCCGGTCGGGCAGTGAATGGCATTGATCAGGCTGCGTCGTGCTTCCCCGGGAAGGCCCGACAGGGCTGCGTCCAACCCCTCGCCTCGATCCAGAACGGCACTCATGACATGCCCGGCCGCACCGGCCGAGTCGCCACCACCCGCAGCTATAGCAAGGCGCGAACGCGGGATGTTCTCGTTGCCCACCACGGCGGTTGTCAGGGAATCCAGGGCCGGGCCCTGCACGGACTTGGAGGCAATGATGCCACTGTCTTCCAGCAGCACCTGCTCGCCAAACAGTCCGCCCATGGAGAACTCACAGGCAACGGCACTGCCGAAACGGTCGGCCACCACAAGTCCGGCGCTGGGCACGGATTGCCCACGATAAGCCGTTGCGTCCGCTCCCCCTCCAGCAAGGGCCCGGACCATGCGCTGACGTAGCGGTCGTTCGTTAAAGGGACCGGCTGGCAGGAAAAGCTTGTCGTTATCGACCTCGATTTCCTGCGGTTCCTGTCTTTGCGGTCGTACACTGCGCACATCTTCCGCAGTCAGGTCGAGTTGAGCACGATTTGCTGCGTCCTCGATCAGCCTGGCCAGGGTGCTCCCCGCGGAATACCCCACACCTTGCCGGCGCAGGTTGCCAAGCAGTCCGGCCAAGCCGGGCTGAACCAGTTTGTCGCCTTCGCGCAACAGGGCGCCATCCTGGCGCCGCAGCATCTGCCCAAGACGCGAATCCTCCGGAATTTCATCGGCAGCCTCGTTGAGGTCACGGGCAAAAGCGCGGCTGACGGGCACACCGCGCCGAGCCAGATTCTCCACCGGCACCAGCAGCTCTTCCCAGTTTCTGGCACCATGCAGGGCATGCAGCAGCGCGAGGCCACGGTCCATTGCCGGTGCCGGCGTACGGCCTTCGGCGGACTGAGGCAGGAAGGTGATCGAGACGCCTTCGCGCTGGCTCGCCAGGTAGGAGACACAAACGCCGCCCCCTCCGGGGTTGGCCCGTGACGGCATGGTTACACCCATGGTGAACCCCATGGCGACGGCGGCGTCCGCCGCGCTGCCATTCTCGGCCAGAACGTTGCGCCCCACGACAGCGGCCTGAGGCTCGTCGGCGGCAACCAATCCGGCAAAGCCTTCGACGGCTTCGCTTTCGCCCGGCTGCTGCACGGAACCGCAAGCCGAAAGCGTCATGAGGCAAAGCGCCACAATTCCGCCACGCAACTTGCGTTGAGTTGAGGGAACAGCCTCACTAGACTTGCCCGAAGGATTACTAGATTTGTCCGAGGAATTAAGGGTGGTCCGGTTCAAGCGGATGCGTTTCATCAAGATCTTTGCCTTGCTCCTGGGATTGTTGGTCTGGGCGTCATCGACGGCGTGGGCGCAGGGCGTCACGCTTATTCGCGACGCGGAGATCGAGCATAGCGTGCGCACCTTCGCAACGCCACTCTTTCAAGCCGCAGGATTGAATCCCAACAACCTGGAAATCTTCCTGATCGAGGATGACAGCCTGAACGCCTTCGTGATTCCCGGTGGCAAGATGTTCCTGAACACCGGGCTGATGCTGAGCACGGAAGACCCCACACAGCTGATGGGCGTCATCGCCCATGAAACCGGGCACATCGCCGCCGGCCATACCTTTTCACGCGGCGATCAGATGGAAAACGCCATGCTGAAGGCCATTGCCGGTGCCCTGCTGGGCCTGGGGGCCGGCCTGGCCACGGGCGACAGCGATGCCGTCGCTGCCGGTACCATCATTGGACAGGACATGGCCCTGCGCGGGCTGCTCTCCTATACGCGTGGACAGGAGAATTCCGCCGACCAGTCCGCGATCCGCTACATGCGGAGCGCAGGGTACAGCCCACAAGGCCTGCTGGACTTCATGCGGATCATGGAGGACCAGGAAGCACTGCTGAGCAGCAGCCAGGAACCCTATATGCGCACACACCCCCTGACCCGGGATCGCGTACGCGCGCTCGAACAGGCGGCGCGCGAACATCCTCCCGAAGCCAATGAGATAGAGTCCGAGTTGGCCCGGATGCACGCACGCATGCGTGCCAAGCTCTCAGGCTTCCTCGAATCCGAACAGCGGGTCCAGCGCCGCTATCCGGAAGAGGACACTTCCCTGGCCGCACGCTACGCTCGTGCCATCTCCGATTACCGCAATGGCCGGCTTGAAAGTGCCCTGACTGGCATGGGCGAGCTTATCGACTCCCATCCGGACGACGCCTTCTTCCACGAGATGCGCGGACAGATGCTGATGGAGAACGGACGCCTTCAGGAAGCCTTGACGGATTACCAGACGGCCACTGAATTGCAGCCCGAGGAGCCGCTGATTCGCCTGAATCTGGCACAGGTGCAGATCCAGCTTGACCGTCGGGAGCTTGACGAGGCCGCATTGAGCAATCTTGCAAAGGTCCGCACACAGGAGGGAGACAACCCCACGGCCTGGCGCCTGACGGCCATTGCCCACGGCCGACTGGGTGACAAGGGGCGCGCGGCCCTGGCTCTCGCCGAGATGAACTACGCACGCGGTTCCTGGAACGAGGCCGTGGGCCAGGCGGAACGCGCCAAGAAACTCCTGGACAACAACACCCCCGCATGGCTGCGTGCCAACGACCTGTCCGAGGCGGCCGCCCGCGAGGCCGACCGGCAAAACTGAAAACATCGATTCTGCCAAAAGGGAGAAGTGCCATTTCCAGAGCCGCTCTTGCGCTGTGCAGCGCCCTGTTCCTTGCCTCGGGTCATCCAGCTGTGGCCCAGGACCAGTCAGCCCCGCTTTCCGATTCGGAACGTTCTGCCATGGAGCGCGTGGTCGAAAACTACATCATGGAAAACCCGGAGATCATCCTTCGGGCCCTTGAAGTCCTGGAAACACGCCAGCAGGAAGAAGCCAGCCAGGCACGCCGTCAGGCCGTGCAGGAACACAGTGCCGCGCTCTTCGAATCGGAGACTGCACCGGTTCTGGGAAATCCCGATGGCAAACTGACACTGGTGGAGTTCTTCGACTACCAATGCGGCTACTGCAAGCAGGCCTCCCCGGGGCTTCAACAGCTGCTGGAGCGCAACGACGAAGTTCGCCTGGTCATGATGGAATTCCCGATCCTGGGCGAAGCATCGATGAAGGCCGCACGCGCCGCCCTGGCGGCACGCGCACAGGATCGCTATGAAGAACTGCACTGGGCCTTGATGTCTCACCGTGGCCAATTGGACGAGAGTGCAATCATGGATATAGCGGCCGAGGCGGGACTGGACACCGAGCGCCTGCGCACGGACATGGGCAGCTCTCGCATCGACGAGGAACTGCGGAACAACTACAGGCTGGCCGAGAACCTAAGCATCAACTCCACGCCAACCTTCGTCACCCCCTCGGCCGTCATTCCCGGGGCCCTGCCACCCGATCGCCTGGAAGCCCTGCTCGAAGAACAGAACGACTGAGACTGAAACAGGATCAACAGCGACAGCACTGCGACAGAGTTGCCCTGCCCGCGCGGTCGTGATAACGCTTGCGCGCTCTGATTTCCGGGTGGAGGAGTTCTTGGCAAGCCTGCCGCACATCCTGGTCCTGAACGGTCCCAATCTGAACCTTCTTGGCACGCGCGAACCCGATGTTTACGGGAAGATGACGCTGTCCGAGCTGGAAAGCTTTTGCCGCACCGCAGGTGAGAAGCTGGGGCTTGAGGTCAGTTGTAACCAATCCAACCACGAAGGCGAGTTGGTCGGCTGGATCCAACAGGCACGCGATTCCGCCCAGGGGCTGGTCCTCAATCCAGCGGGCTACAGCCACACTTCGGTTGCCTTGCGAGACGCCATCGCGGCCGTCGGCTTGCCATTGATTGAGGTTCACCTGTCGAATATTCATAAGCGCGAAAGCTTCCGCCATCACTCTTATGTCAGCGCGGTGGCCGAAGGGGTAATCTGCGGACTGGGGGTCGAGGGCTATCGCCTTGCCTTGCAGGCACTCGCACAGAAACTGAAAGGTTAAGTCAGGAATGACGGGGAAATTTCCGTTCGACGAAGATGCCGTACGCAAGCTAGCGGGCATCCTGGAAGATACAGGCTTGAGCGAGATCGAGGTGGAGTCCGGCGAAGCGCGCATCCGCGTGGCCAGGAACCAGACCGTTGTCGCCTCGGCGCCCGCAGCACCCGCCGCCTCTGCCGGCGCCCCACTTGCGGCACCGGCTGCCAGCGAGGCCGAGAGCGCTCAGGAAAGCGGACATGTCGTGGCCTCTCCCATGGTCGGGACCGTCTATCTGGCACCGGAGCCTGGAGCCGCTCCCTATGTTAAGGTCGGCGACAAGGTTTCCGAGGGGCAGACCCTGCTGATCGTCGAGGCGATGAAGGTCATGAACACGCTGCCTGCCCCTGTTGCCGGAGTGGTCCGGCAGATCCTGGTCGATGACGGCCAGCCCGTCGAGTTCGACGAGCCCATGATCGTGATCGAGTAAGTGGACAGGACAGAATAAAGTGTTCGAAAAGGTCCTGATAGCCAATCGCGGAGAAATCGCCCTTCGCATTCATCGCGCCTGCCACGAGATGGGAATCTCCACGGTGGCCGTGCATTCCACGGCTGATGCCGACGCCATGCACGTGCGCCTGGCCGACGAAAGCGTCTGCATTGGACCGCCACCGTCCAACAAGAGCTACCTGAATATCCCGGCCATTTTGTCCAGTGCCACGCTGACCGGTGCGGACGCTATTCATCCCGGCGTCGGCTTCCTGTCGGAAAATGCACGCTTTGCCGAAATGGTCGAGGAACACGGTCTTTCCTTCATCGGCCCCTCGTCCGAACACATCGCCATGATGGGGGACAAGGTTCAGGCCAAGGTGGCGGCCAAGGAACTGGGACTTCCTGTCGTTCCGGGTTCGGAAGGGGCTGTCACCTCCTTCGAGGAAGCCAGGGCCATAGCCGAGGACGCCGGCTATCCAGTGCTGATCAAGGCAGCGGCCGGTGGTGGTGGCCGCGGCATGAAGGTGGCAAAGGACGAAAGCGAACTGGAAAACGCCTACCGTATGGCCCGAAACGAGGCCAAATCGGCCTTCGGCAACGACGAGGTTTATCTGGAGAAATACCTGCAGAAACCACGCCATATCGAGGTTCAGATCCTGGCCGACGGCAAGGGTGGCGCCGTGCACATGGGCGAACGGGACTGCTCGCTTCAGCGCCGGCACCAGAAAGTGCTCGAAGAAGCGCTCTCACCTGCCCTGAATGCCGAAGAGCGGCATCGCATCGGCGAAACCGCCCGGCAGGCCATCCTGAAGATGGGCTACCATTCGGCCGGCACACTGGAATTCCTCTATGAGGATGGTGAGTTCTTCTTCATCGAGATGAATACGCGCCTACAGGTGGAGCACCCCATATCGGAGGCGATCACCGGCATCGACCTGGTACGTGAACAGATTCGCGTGGCCGCCGGGCACACCCTGCCCTTCGCGCAGGAAGACATCACCTTTTCCGGTCACGCCGTGGAATGCCGTATCAATGCCGAGCACCCCAGGACCTTTGCGCCTTCGCCGGGACTCATCAAGGAGTACCATCCCCCTGGCGGACTGGGGGTCCGTGTGGACTCGGCCATCTTCGGCGGATACAAGGTTCCACCGCATTATGACAGCCTGATCGCCAAGCTGATCGTGCACGGCCAGACACGTAACGAGTGTCTGATGCGCCTGCGGCGTGCCCTCGAGGAGATGGTGATCGAAGGCATCGAAACCACGTTGCCGCTGCACCGCGAGCTGGTAAACGATCCCGATTTCATAAATGGCGACTACGACATCCACTGGCTAGAGCACTGGATGGGCGAGCGCGGTTGAACCGGCTTTGCCACAGCCCGATGCCTACGGGAGACTGGCAAAACAGCGCAGGCAGGCATAGAATTTCCTCATGCAGCTGACGGCCGACATGCTTCTGAGGGCCTATGCACTCGGCATATTTCCCATGGCCGAGAACAGGTCCGCGCAGGAGTTGCACTGGATCGATCCCGAAATGCGCGGCATCCTGCCGCTCGACGGCGTGCATGTTCCCCGCAAGCTTCGCCGGCGCATCCTGAGGCAGGAATTCCGAGTGACCTGCAACCAGGCTTTTCCCCAGGTGATCGAGGCCTGTGCGGAACCGGCTGATGATCGGCCCGAAACCTGGATCAATGACACCATCAAGCAGCTCTATACCGAACTGAATCGCATGGGCATGGCCCACTCGGTGGAATGCTGGCAAGACGACGAAGACGGACAGGAGGTCCTGGTCGGCGGCCTCTATGGTGTTTCCCTGGGAACGGTCTTCTTCGGCGAGTCCATGTTCAGCCGTCGCAACGATGCCAGCAAGGTGGCCCTGATCCATCTTGTCCTGCGTATGCGGAAAAGCGGCTACAGTCTTCTGGACACCCAGTTCACAACCCCGCACTTGCGTCAGTTCGGCGGCATCGAGATTCCGCGTGAACACTACAAGGCCTTGCTCTCGCGCGCACTCAAGGACAATGCCGAACTTTGCGAGCGCTTGGATACCGAGGAACTACCCGCGCTGCTGGACGAGCTGAAAAGCGAAAGCGGCTGAGAAAACTCCCAGCCGCCTTGCTTGTTGGCCGCCCGAAACTGGCGAAGCCCGCAGCCAGGGCTGTCAGGAACAGCCGCTGGTGCCCCCACAGGTATCGCACTTCATGCAGGTGCCATTGCGCACCAGCGTGAAGTTTCCGCATTCCCCGCAGGGATCGCCTTCATAGCCCTTCATACGTGCCATGCGGCTCTGCTCGATGCGGCTGTCGATCTCACGCGTGACAGTGGACGCCACCTGGGGATCGCGGCCCAGCGAACTGCTGCCACTGGTGCCGCCGCCACCTGGCCCTCCGCTGAAGGCCTGCGGTGCCGCTTGCGTGTCCTGTTCGGCCACGGCCTCCATGTCCATGGCCGCAGCCGATGCGCCCCCGGCACCGCCGGAGAAGACCGTCAGGCGGTTGCGGACATAGCCGCGCGAGGCCACCCGCTCGACCGTCTGGCGCACAGCTTCGGCGGCCTGTTCCTGCATGGCGCCCTCGTTGAGCTGGCCTTCGCTTTCCCCGCGCCCGGTTGCATCGGGCAGGGTGTCATCCGGCACCACATGCGCCAGGTCGTTGCGGCCCAGGTAACTGATCGCCAACTCGCGGAAGATGTAGTCCAGGACCGAAGTGGACATCTTGATGGCATCGTTGCCTTCCACCATGCCCGAGGGCTCGAAGCGCGTGAAGGTGAAGGCATCGACATACTCCTCCAGGGGCACGCCGTACTGCAGGCCGATGGAGATCGCGATGGCGAAGTTGTTCATTAGGCTGCGGAAGGCGGCGCCCTCCTTGTGCATGTCGATGAAGATCTCGCCGATCTTGCCGTCCTCGTACTCACCGGTGCGCAGGTAGACCTTGTGACCGCCAATCACGGCCTTCTGGGTATAGCCCTTGCGCCGCTGGGGCAGGCGCTCGCGCTGGATCACGCGTTCGACGATGCGCTCCACCACACGCTCCGCCACCAGAGAGGCACGATCGGGCTGTCCGGAGTCCACGACCCGGTCCTGCAGTTCCTCTTCGTCCTCATGCTCGTCTCCCGACAGCAGTGAACTGGACAGGGGCTGTGACAGCTTGGAGCCGTCCCGATAGAGCGCATTGGCCTTCAGCCCCAGACGCCAGGACAGCATGTAGGCGTCCTTGCAGTCCTCCACCGTGGCGCTGTTCTGCATGTTGATGGTCTTCGATATGGCGCCCGAAATGAACGGCTGTGCCGACGCCATCATGCGAATGTGACTTTCCACGGAAAGGGAACGCTTCCCAATGCGGCCGCAGGGATTGGCGCAATCGAAGACCGGTAGGTGCTCGTCCTTCAGGTGCGGCGCCCCTTCCAGGGTCATGGCACCACAGACATAGGTGTTCGCCGCCTCGACTTCCTGTCGGGTGAAGCCCAGCGCCGACAGCATGTCGAAACCCAGGTCATCAAGCTGCGCGTCGGTGAAGCCCAGGACCTCGCGGCAGAATTCGGCACCCAGCGTCCACTTGTTGAAGGCAAACTTGATGTCGAAGGCACTGCCAAGCGAGCCTTCCAGTGCTTCCAGGGCCGCCTGCGTAAAGCCCTTGGCTTTCAGGCTTTCGGGATTGACGCCCGGTGCGCCGTGCAGGGTGCCATGGCCCACGGCATAGGAAATCATCTCCTCGATCTGGGCCTCGCTGTAACCCAGGTGTGCCAGGGCCGCCGGAACCGTGCGGTTGATGATCTTGAAATAGCCGCCGCCGGCCAGCTTCTTGAACTTAACCAGTGCGAAGTCCGGCTCGATGCCCGTGGTATCGCAATCCATGACCAGGCCAATCGTGCCCGTGGGCGCGATCACCGTGGTCTGTGCGTTGCGATAGCCATGCTCCTCGCCCAGCTTCAAGGCCTCGTCCCAGGCCTCGCCGGCCGCCGCGGCCAGTGCCGGGTCGGGACAGCGCGCCTTGTCCAGCGGTACCGGAGTGACCTTCAGGTTCTCATAGCCCTCATTCTCTCCGTGGGCCGCCCGGCGATGGTTGCGGATCACCCGCAGCATGGCCTCACGGTTCTTGGCATAGCCTGAGAAGGGGCCCAACTCGCGCGCCATCTCGGCCGAGGTGGCATAGGAGACACCGGTCATGATCGCACTGAGCGCCCCGGCCATGGCACGGCCACCCTCGGAGTCATAGGACAGGCCCATGGACATCAGCAGCCCACCCAGGTTGGCATACCCCAGACCAAGCGTGCGGTATTCGTAGGACAACTGTGCGATCTGGGCCGAGGGGTACTGCGCCATCATCACCGAGACTTCCAGCACCATGGTCCAGAGACGCACGGCATGGCGATAGGACTCGGCATCGAAACGCCCGTCCTCGAAGCGGAAATTCATCAGGTTGAGCGAGGCCAGGTTGCAGGCCGTGTCATCCAGGAACATGTACTCCGAACAGGGGTTCGAGGCGTTGATGGGCCCGGATTCCGGACAGGTATGCCATTCGTTGATGGTGCTGTCGTACTGGACGCCGGGATCGGCCGAAGCCCAGGCTGCATGCGCAATCTGCTCCCAGAGGTCACGCGCTGCCAGGGTTTCGGTCACCTTGCCGTCGGCGCGGCTGCGCAGCTGCCACTCGCCATCGTTCAGGACCGCATCGATGAACTCGTTGGGAATGCGCAGCGAATTGTTCGAGTTCTGGCCGCTGACGGACAGATAGGCCTCGGAATCCCAATCGGTGTCATAGACACGGAAGTCGATGCCCTTGTAGCCCTGCCCGGCAAACTGGATGACGCGCTGGACATAGTTCTCGGGAATGTTGACCTTACGCGCCGCCTTTATGGCAGCCTTCAGCGCCGGGTTCTTCTTCGGGTCCAGACGGTCCTCGCCCTCCATGGAGTGGCAAGCCTGGATGACCTCGTTCAGGTGTTCATTGCAGAGCTTCGAGCCCGTGACCAGGGCAGCCACCTTCTGCTCCTCGGTGACCTTCCAGTTGATGTATTCCTGCACGTCGGGATGATCCAGGTCGACGGTCACCATCTTGGCCGCACGACGTGTCGTACCGCCGGACTTGATGGCCCCGGCCGCGCGGTCGCCGATCTTCAGGAAGGACATCAGGCCCGAGGACTTGCCGCCCCCCGAGAGCGGCTCGTTGGAACCGCGAATGCGCGAGAAGTTGGTTCCGGTGCCGGAGCCATACTTGAACAGGCGTGCCTCGCGCACCCAGAGGTCCATGATCCCGTTCTCGTTCACCAGATCGTCATCCACCGACTGGATGAAGCAGGCATGCGGCTGAGGATGCTCGTAGGCGCTCTCGGAACGCTTCAGTTCTCCGGTGCGATAGTCGCAGAAATAGTGGCCCTGACCGGGACCGTCGATCCCATAGGCCCAGTGCAGTCCGGTGTTGAACCACTGCGGCGAGTTCGGCGCCACGCGCTGGGTGGCCAGCATGTAGCGCAGTTCGTCGAAGAAGGCGCGGGCATCAGTTTCGGTATCGAAGTAACCGCCCTTCCAGCCCCAGTAGGTCCAGGTGCCGGCCAGGCGATCGAAGACTTGCTGGGCACGCGTCTCGCCGACAAAGCGATCCTGCGGATCAATATCCGACATGGCCTCGTCATCCGGCTCGCTGCGCCAGAGGAATTCAGGCACATCGGCTTCCTCGACCTGCTTCAGACGAAGCGGCACGCCCTTCTTGCGGAAATACTTCTGGGCCAGGATATCACAGGCCACCTGGCTCCAATCGGCCGGCACCTCGATGTCATTGGCCTGGAAAACCGTGGAGCCGTCCGGATTGCGAATCTCACTGCTGGTCTGACGGAATGGAAGGCTCTCGTAGACACCCTTCCCCTCCTCGGTAAAATGCCGAGCAACGCGCATGCTTCAAATCCCCCTTCGCATCGTGCCGAGTCCCACTGGCCTGCGCCATTGCGCAGCCTCGACACCAGATATTGTGACAGAAGAAAATTGAAACACAGAATGGTGTTGTCGTCACCAGAATTATGACGAAACAACATCACCCTTTTGCCTTGACAGGATAGGCGACTCAATCCTGCACCGAGCGGGACATCCTGCGTCGTGAAAGACTGCTCAATACCAGCGCTGCGAGTACCAGCCCGATGCCGCCGAGCTGCGGCCAGGACAGCTTTTCCCCCAGCACTACCAGCGCCAGGACGACCGACACCACGGGCTCCAGATTCATGAAAAGCGCCGAATCCGCCGGCCCAGCCTTGCGCACCGCCAGGAACTGGAAGGTCACGCCCAGGATGTAGCAGATCCCGACCAGAATGAAGGCCGCGAATCCCAGGGTCCCGGCCGGCAACTGGACCTGGCCGAACGTCACCAGCCAGCCGCCGCAGACAATCAGCCCCACCAGGTTGGCAATCATGAGCACCAGGTAGGGATCATGCCGTGTCATCAGGGTGCGTGACTGGAACAGCAGGCAGGTGATGGAGACGGCCGCGAACAATGCCCAGGCCACACCGCGCCAATCCAGGTTGCCCAGGTCGGGCCCCAGGGTCATGGCCAGACCGGTGAACGCCAGAACGAAGACGAAGATCTGCCCAGGACCGATGGGCAAACGGTCCACCCAGGGTGTCAGGGCCGCGATCATCAAGGGAAAGGTGAAGAAGATCAGGGCGGCCAGACTGACGGGAATATAGGCTACGGAGGACATGTACCCCAGCGTCATGCCGGAAATCGCCAGCCCCGTCACCAGGAGCCGTCCGAAATCCTGCCGCGGCAATCGGAAGCCGTCACTGCTGAAGCGCAGCATCAATGCAAAGAAGCCAATGGCAAAGAAGAAGCGCAGGACCACCAGGGTCATAGGCGCGCCGCCGGCGTCATAGACCAGCCAGGCCAACGTCGTCGTGCAGCCCAGCCACAATGCCGACACCAGGGCGGCACTTCGCCCGGCCCAGAGCGTGGCCGTCCTCTCTCCGCCGGATGAACTGCTCATGCGCGCGCTGACAGCGGCAGGTTACAAAGCAGGTTTTGCGGCTTGAAACGCAGGCCGCCGGCCTCGTCCATGCAGAGCGCCATGTATAGGGGACGTCCTGCCACCTGCGGCAGCACGACGCTGCTATCCGCGAACTCGGAACGGAACAGGCCCAGCAGGCGATACATCTGGTCTTCACTCGCCTCCTGGCCCCGATAGAGCGTATTGAGCAGCGCCGTCGCCTCGGCATCCAGCCCGACGTACCAAACCCAGGCATCGTCCTTGATCTCCGGGATCGGCTGGACTCTCACCTCTATGTCGAGGAAATGGGTGACCCACTTCTCCAGGGCGCGGCAGAAGGCATCCAGCCCGGGGCTGCCGAAGTCGATGCGCAGAACTGTGTCATAGCGCGTATCGCGCTCCCAATAGATGTCGGCATTCTCGCGGGAGAGGACATCCAGCTCCAGGGAGCGGGCCCGTCCTTCCGATTGAGCCAGAAGGTTGCCCAGCGAAATGCTGTTCTCCTGGGTTGCGTACATTTCGACGGTGTCGGAATCGGCCAGCAGGATCTGTCCCTCGCGCAGGGTCACCTTCTGCTCGCGAAAGAACAATTCGCCCGCCCGTGCCGCCAGAGGGTCAGCCGCCTCGCCCAATATGTGACGCATGATGATGTGCGACAGGTGATCGATGAAGATCGGCGGCACCGGCAAGACCCCCGAATCGTTGGCCGCCCTGTCGTTCGTCACCCCCTCTTCGGGCACGAAGAGGCCCATGTAGACCTCTTCCAGGGTCTCGGCATCCAGAAGGCGCGCGCGATAGGCATCCCAGACCTTGTAGTTGTCGACGGCGTCCGGGTCGGCCAAGGTCTCCAGGCGCTGGTCCGAAATCGTCATGCGAGGGCTTTCCAGCAGGTCCGCGTGTAAGTGCCGCTCGGCCTTGCAGGCTTCTTCGGGCGGGCGCATTTCAGGGCGAACCAGATAGGCGCGCAGGAAGTCGTCAGTTACTTTCAGGCGCCCCTCCGGTGTCTGTTCCAGAAGGTGGTAGCCCGAGTCTCGCCAAAAATCCGGCATGCCACTCCTTTCCTAATTCCAGTCCAAGATGCCGCGAAGTGCCCGTCCGGAACAAGCCAAAGGGCTGTGCCGTCAATGCAGGTCTGGACGCGAGGGTAACGCAACGCCTATATTCCGCCACACGCGCGGTGTAACCGCATGCAGAAGCACTGGCAACGGATATCGGATTTCATCAATGACTGGAATGGCCATGCGTTTTTTCACCTGGCGTCACGGTGAGGAGGTTGGCCGCGATAGCGCGGGCAATCGCTATTACCGTTATCACAAGGGTGGCAAGGTTCACCGCGATTCCCTGCGCCATGAACGGCGTTGGGTGATCTACGCCGGTGAGGATGAGGCCAGCCGTGTCCCCCCGGAGTGGCATGCCTGGCTGCATCATACCAGCGATGAAATCCCGCCCAAGGAAGGCATTCCGCGCCGCCCCTGGATGAAGGACCACCAGCAGAACCAGAGCGGCAGCGAACTGGCCTATCGCCCGCCCGGACACACGCTGCGCGGCGGCCACCGCCCGCACACCACGGCCGACTACGAGCCCTGGACGCCGGAGTGATCGGCGCCAGGTCCACGGTCTGATTTGCAGGGGCAGGCAGCATGCGCAGAAATATCATAGAGACCGTCATGGGCGGCGTGGTCATCCTGATCGCAGCCGCATTCCTGATCTTCGCCTTCAACGCCAGTGACTTCCCTGGTTCGTCGTCCGGCTACAGCGTCGTGGCCGACTTCGACAACGCGAGCGGGCTCAACACCGGTTCGGAAGTCCGCATGAGCGGCGTGCCCGTCGGAAAGGTGGTGCACCGCGAGCTTGACGAAGACACCTTCCTGGCGCGGGTCACGCTGTCCATAAACGACGGTGTCGAACTGCCCGCCGACACTTCGGCCAAGATCACGGGCGATGGCCTGATGGGCAGCAACTACATTTCGCTCTCGCCCGGTGGTGCCGAGGACAACATCCAGCCCGGCGGACGCATCGAGTATACCCAGGGCGCCATGAACCTGATGGACCTCATCGGCCGCTTCGTCTTTGGCGGTGCAGGCGGCGGCAGCGATTCCGGCGCTGGCACCGACGGCGGAAGCAACGGTGATTCTGACGATAATCCCTTCAGCAGCGGCGCGCTCTAGCAACCGCCATGACAAGACTCTCAAGCCTTATCTCTCGTGAAATCTGGATGGCAGGCTGTCTTGCCCTCCTGTTGCCGGCAAGTGCGGCATCGCAGGAACAGCAGGACAGCGAACCCTTGGGCGAACCCTACCCCATTGCCCAGCTGCAGGGTCTGAACAAGGTCACGGCACGTATCTCGAGATTCGAGGCCCCGGTGGATGAAACCGTCACCTTCGGTTCTCTGGAAATCACGGCGCGCACCTGCCGCAAGACGCGTCCCGAGGAAGAGCCGGAATCGGTTGCCTTCCTGGAAATCGACGAGGTCCCCGTCACGGCACCGCGCCAGGAAGTCTTCAGCGGCTGGATGTTCGCCTCCTCCCCCGCCGTCTCCGCGCTGGAACATCCGGTCTATGATGTCTGGGTCGAGGATTGCCTGGATGAGGCCGGGGAATCGGCACAGGTCGAACCGAAAGATCCGGTGGAAGACCAATAGGCTTTCCCAACGCCCTGCCTGTGGTGACAGGCGTGCCGTCCCACAGGACAAAAGCCCCGCGTTCGGTCGTCAGGGCGCTTGCCGCCTGGGTCATTTCTTTCTAGCCTGCGCGCCATTCACACAGACCCACACCACCCAAGGAGAATAGGACAATGGTCGGAACAGTCGACGCACGCCTGACGGACCTCGGTATCGAGATCGCCACACCGGCAGCACCGGTGGCCAATTACGTTGGCTTTGTTACCACCGGGAATCTGGTTTTCGTTTCCGGCCAGTTGCCCCTGAAGGAAGGAAAGCTGCAGTACGAGGGCCGGCTTGGGGAGTCGGTCTCTCTCGAGGAGGGACAGGCCGCGGCACGCCTGTGCGCCGTCAACATCATCGCACAGCTGAAGGCTGCATGTGATGGCGACCTGGACCGCGTGAAGCGCATTGTTCGCCTGGGCGGTTTCGTCAACTCGGTACCCGGCTACAAGGACCAGCCGAAGGTGATCAACGGCGCCTCCGACCTGATGGCCGAGGTCTTTGCCGAGGCAGGCACCCACTGCCGCGCCGCCGTTTCGGCCGGTGCCTTGCCCCTGGATGCAGCGGTGGAGATCGACGCCATCGCCGAGATCACGCAGTAAGCGGCTCCTGAACAGTCAGGCATTGCCTCTTGCGGGGCTGTCGGGCGAAGATAACCGCAGGTTTCACAGCCAAGCGATCACTTCATGCCCGACAGTTCCGCCCAGTCTCCCGAAAGCGCCGCTTTCCTGGAGCGCCATCCCGACACGGAAGCCTTTGACGTCCTGCTCGCCGACCTTTCCGGCGTGATACGGGGCAAGCGCTATCCCATCGAGGACCTGGACAAGATCATGCAGGACGGCGTGGCCTTTCCGGCCTCCGTCTTCATGCTGGACACCATGGGCCACAGTCACGATCCCGGCGGCAAGGGCTTCAGCGACGGGGACCCGGACTGTACCGCCCATCCCCTGCCCGGCTCCCTGGTGCCGGTGCCCTGGTCGGACACACCGCTGGCACAGCTGCTGCTCACCTTTCACAACGCCAAGGAAGAGCCGCTCTATTTCGAGCCGCGCAACATCCTGGCGCGTGTCCTGGAACGGATCCGCGAGCTGGAGCTGACCCCTGTGGTCGCCTTCGAGCTGGAATTCTACCTTCTGGATCGCGAACGGCTGGAGGGCAATGCTCCGCAACCGCCGATCTCGCCCCTGACGGGGCTCAGGGAATCCGGAACCCAGGTCTATGGCATGGAGCAGGTGGACGGCTTCTCCGGCCTGCTACGCGACATCAGCCGGGCCTGCGAAATCCAGAACATACCGACCGGCGCCATCTCGGCCGAGTACGCCCCCGGTCAGTTCGAGATCAACCTGCGCCACGTGGACAATGCGCTGAAGGCGGCCGACGACTGCGTGCTGTTCAAGCGGGCGGTGAAGGGCGTGGCCCGCCGTCACGGTCACAAGGCCACCTTCATGGCCAAGCCCTATCCGGACCAGGCCGGCTCGGGCATGCACATGCACGTCAGTCTGATCGACCGGAATGGGCGAAACGTCCTGGATGGCTGCCAAGAATTGGCCAGCCCCACCTTGCGTCATGCCATAGGGGGTCTGCTTGATCTCCTGCCTCAGTCCATGGCCTTCCTGGCGCCCAACGTGAACTCCTTCCGCCGCTTCGCCCCCAACATCTTCGTGCCGGTAAGCCGCAGCTGGGGGTTCGAGAACCGTTCCGTGGCCCTGCGTATTCCCATGGGCGCGCCTCACACCCGCCGGATCGAGCACCGCGTGGCCGGCGCGGACGCCAACCCCTACCTGGCGCTGGCCAGCATGCTGGCCGGCATGCATCACGGCATCGTCAACGAAATCGATCCGGGCCAGCCGCACCAGGGCAATGCCAGCGACAAGTTCGACACGGTCCTGCCCATGCGTCCCCGGCGCGCCATCGAGAAGATGCGCCGCTCCAAGATCCTGCCCGACTACCTGGGTGCCGACTATCCGGCACTCTATGCGGAATGCAAGGAGGCCGAGTACGACGAGTTCGAATGGCTGATCTCGCCCCAAGAATACGACTGGTACCTGCAGACCGATTGATTGCAGGCACTTGGTTTCTCAAGCTCCGTGCGAGCTCAACTGACTTGCAGGAAATGCGCCAATGGCGTATCGTCATTGAATGAAGCTCGTTCGTACTCAGTCCTATAGAAAAGCACTCAAGAGACTGAGAGCGAAAGCTGAAGATATAGAAACTCTCGAACACCATCTTGCAGAGAACCCGGAAGCTGGAAGCATAATTCCCGGTCTTCAGGGTGTTCGGAAAATCCGGTTCCGCCTTGGCAACAAAGGCAAGAGTGGCGGTGGCAGGCAATATACTACGTGTTGATGGCAGACGATGTAATCCTGATGCTCCATGCCTATGCAAAGTCAGATCAGGGAGATATATCGCCCGAGCAAAGACGTCAGATCTTCAGGTTGATGAAGGAGCTTTGAGAATGACGGACAAGACGGATATCGGCAGCGGTATCATTGAAGGCCTTGAAGAAGCGATCGCCTGGAAGCGTGGCGATCTTGCCCTGGAAACGGTTAACATAGACCCGATGCCGGCAACTCGGATTCGGGCGATAAGAAGGAAGTTGGCCTCATCCACGAAGGTCTTTGAAAAGCGTTTCGGCATTCCTGCCTCAACAATGAACAATTGGGAACAGGGTCGCAGGAAGCCTGATCCGGCGGCTCGACTGCTTTTTCAGATTATTGAAAGGGAACCGGAAACCGTCGAGCGAATTGCGCATAACACGAATCACCAGTCCGCTGCCTGAAGAATATTGAACCTTCCTGCCAACCCTTCTCACTGACGAGAGCAGGCACCTGAATATGCCTGTATGCTTATAACGAAGCGATGCTTTTCGCTCAGTCCCGGGGAACCCTTGACACTATGAAAATCACGGTTTGTGAACTGGATCCGAGAGATGGCCATCTCGAAGATGACCTGGCGCAGCTGGCAGCGCATATTAAAAACGAACAAAGTGATTTCCTGCTTCTGCCGGAACTCTGCTTCAGCCCCTGGCTTGCGGCCGACAAGACTCCCTCTGCGGACAGATGGATGGCGTCCATCGAAGCCCATCAATATCACATATTCCGGCTTTCCTGGCTGAACGCCAGGGCCGCTCTGGGAACAAGACCCATCGTTAATGCTCAGGGAAGCCGCAGGAACGAAGCCTATATCTGGACTCGGGAAATGGATGCAGCGGCTGGAGTCCGCGAGAAGTACTACCTGCCAGACGAAGAAGGCTATTGGGAACACCACTGGTACGATCGCGGCCCCAAGCAGTTTGATCTGGCCCGTGCGCTTGGAATGCGGATCGGCGTCCAGATCTGCACCGAGATGTGGTTCTTCGAATGGGCCCGCCACTACGCGGCATCACGGGCGGACCTGCTGTGCGTGCCCCGGGTCACCCCACATGGATCGACAGAGAAGTGGCTGGCCGGCGGCCAGGCTGCAGCTGTCTGCTCCGGCGCCTACTGCCTGTCCTCCAATCTCTGGTGCCCGCCGGGCGACCGGGCGAACTGTGGCGGCCTGGGATGGATCATCGATCCGGAAGGAACTGTCCTGGCCAGGACCAGCCGTGAACGGCCTTTCGTGACGACCGAAATAGACCCGGAATTCGCGCGCGCCAGCAAGACCACCTATCCGCGCTATGTGCCGGAGTAAGAGCTCCGCCACCCACCCCATGCCCTGCGGTCAGCGACTTGCGCTTTCCGGACTGGCCGGATTCCTGATCGCATCCAGGTGGAGCCGATAGATCGTGACCGCGTTGGTTATCAGGATCAGACCTTCTGCAACAATGGCGCCCACCGATCCAGTCAAGTAATTCGCCAGCATCCAGCAGGCCGCTGCGACGAACAGCAGCAGACGCATCGGAATGCCATCCAGCATAAACATCGCATAGGTTCCGACCAGCCCGGCCAGCAGAGGGACGCTATCCAGCGGGCCCTGCCATGTCAGGAAGGCAGCAAGTCCTGTGGCCACCAGCATGGTCGCCATCACGAACCAATTCTTCTTGAACCGTCGCACCAGCAGAATTCTGAGCACGATAAGGCAGGTGATCGCTCCGGCTACCCAGCCGCCGAGCAGGAAGAACTGCGCCGCGAAGGCAACATTCGCGAGGATAAGAATGAATAGCAGCCTGTCGTCGCGCTTGTTCGCAAAGGCGGCAATACATAACCCCAAGGCTATCAGGCCTATAATCTGGCCAATCACAGGCTGCATCTTGAACTCTCAAGGTGATTTTCGTGGGTCTTCGACGGCACCTGGGCATAGAGACCATGGATCAGGGGAGCTGGCAACTACCCCCGCCGCCCCAGGAGCCCGGGCAGCGATGCCGCAAAGGCCTGGAACGAGAAGGCGATGAACAGCAGGCCGGTTGCACGCACGATCCAGACTTCATGCCGGCGATAGAAGCGGCGCATCAGTCCCAGCCCCGTCAACCAGATGAGAAAGAGGTCGGCCAACAGGAACCCCACCAGCGCGGCCAACAAAAGGACTGGAGCACCCTGCCAACTGAGGCTGCCGCTGTGATCGGCCAGAAGGGCGGTGAACATGGCCACGGCAACAGGATATCCCTTTGGATTCGTGATGCCGAGGATCAGGCCCTTGCGCAAAGGCCGCACAGGTCCCGTATCGACGGAACCATCCTCGGAGCGTCGTGCCAGGACGGCCCGCACACCCAGATAGAAAAGATACAGGCCGCAAACCAGCCCGAGCAGATCGAAAAAGCGCGGGTCGATTGTCCGTGCCCCGATGATGGCCAGCAGGGCCAAGGAAGCCCAGAGTACATCACCGGCCAGATGACCGACCAGGAAAGCTGCTCCAGCCGGCCGCCCCCGGGCAGCACCGATGCTCAGCAGGGCCAGCACGGCCGGGCCGGGCGTGATGACATAGATGGCGGCTGCAATGGCGGAAACCAGCAACAGGGTCGGATCCATGGCTCATCCTTCATGCTTCAGGGGCAGATCGGCAGGACGCCTGCGCCGCCCGCTGAACCATGAAGCCCCCCACTGGCCAGAAACGGCGCGCGGCGTATATAACCAGCAACAGCCATATCGCGTCCATGGGGTCCTGCTTGTCTCCCGTTCTCAGCATCCTCCTGCCAGCTTACCGTGCGGAAACCACGCTCCCGCGCGCCCTCGACAGCCTGCGCCGACAGACTTTCACGGACTGGGAAGCCATCATTGCCTCGGATGACGGCGTCGATTACCTGGCCCAGAGTCCGGGTCCTGACAACCGGATTCGACAGCTGTACACCGGCGGCTGCGGCAGTGGTGATGGCCCTGCGCGTAATGCAGCCCTGCGCGCGGCGCGCGGCGAATTCCTGGCTTGCCTAGATGCCGATGACGCTTTCGCGCCAACGCGCCTGGAAAAGCTTCTGCCCTTGGCCCGTCGACATGGTGCTGTTGTCGACAATACGGCTGTGCATGACGAACAGGGACGGCTGTACAAGCAGCCCTTTCCCCAAACCTCCAGCGCCTTTGTCCTTACTGCCCGGGATATCCTGTCCCCACGGATTCCCTTCTTCCCGGTCTTTCACCGCGATCTGGCCGGCGATGGCTGGAGCGACGTGGCCTTTTGCTCCGATGTTCTGTTCAACCTGGAACTACTGACACGCGCGCCCACATTCCACCTGCATCCGGAGGGCCTGTATCTCTATCACAAGACAAGAGGCTCATTGACCCATTCGGGTGACACCGCGGAACGTGCAGAGCGCGGCTACAGGGATATCCTGCATCGCCTCGAACAGGACCAGTTTCCCCTAGCACCTGCGATTCGGCAGGTCGCCAGACAGGAATTCCAGGCCAACCTGGACAGTAACCGCGTTTTTCAACGCTATCTTGCCGAAGGACGCTGTCGAACACTTGAGGAGTTCCTCGATATGACCGACAACGCCAGGATCCTGGAACTGAAGGCAGGCAGCGCATGAAGAACGCAGTGATCACCGGCGCCGGGCAGCGTTTGGGCCACGCCATGGCCATGGCCATGGCGGAACAGGGATATGACCTGGCCCTGCACTGCAATCACTCGGTCCAGAACACCGAGACCCTGGCTGAGGACTGTCGCAGGCTGGGACGCAAGGCCGTGGTGATATCCGCAAATCTTTCGGAGGAGTCGGCGCCTGTCCAAATCATGGAACAGGCGCGAAGCGCCCTGGGCCCTGTTCAGGGGCTGATCAACAATGCGGCGCTCTACCTGGAAGACAGCCTGCAGGACTTCACGGTCGAGCAATGGGAGCAGCAGCTGGCCATCAACCTGCGCGCCCCGGCGCTTCTCGTCCAGGCCCTGGTCAAGCAATTGCCCCAGGACAGCCAGGGGTGCATCGTCAACATGCTGGACCAGCGGGTGGCAGCCCCCACGGGAATGTTCTTCACCTATACGCTCAGCAAATGCGGCCTGGCGGACATGACCGCCATGCTGGCCCGCAGCCTTGCGCCCCGTGTTCGCGTCAACGCCATCGCACCCGGCCTGACCCTGCCCAGCAATGGCCAGAGCGAGGCGCAGTTCAGAGCAGCGCAGCGCAAGACCCTCCTGGGCACGGGACCGGGACCGGACGACATAGTGCGTGCGCTCGTCTATCTGCTCGACTCGCCCGTGGTGACGGGCGAGACTCTTTTTGTCGACGGTGGGGAACGCTATCAGGAGCACCCGCTGGACAGTGACGCACCACACAGCACGTCATGACTCCGAAGAAGCAGAGCCGTCAGGACAGAAGCGAGAGCGCAGCCATGGCCTTCGATGCCGACCAGAACAGCTATACCCGCATGTTCCTGCAGGACGTGCTCTTGAATCTGAAGGTCGGGATCGCCGAGTGGGAACGCCATCCGGACAAGCGCCAGCGGGTCCTGGTGGATGTGGAATGCTTCATGCACCAGAACCGACAGCAGGGCAACTCCATCAACGACGTCCTGGATTACAATCGCCTCTACGAATACCTGATGACCTGGCAGGAGCGCCCGCACACGGACCTTCTGGAAACGCTGGCCGAAGAACTTGCCGACTTCTGCTTCCGGGATCCACGTGTGGAAGCCTGCCGCGTGCAGCTTCGCAAAGCTGACATCTACTGGAATGCCGGTGCGGCCGGAATTGAATTCTACCGCACGCGTGAGTCGCGAAACGCTGAGGCGGAATAAAATCTGATCGGCTCTTCACCCGTCGTTAACTTTGCTGTTACAGTCTTCTTGCATCAGCAGCGACCATGGTGGAGTCGGCATCATGCAGGACGATATCCGGCAAAGAGATCTCTCGGGCAAGACGGTTGCACAGATGTCCGAGGAAGAACGCAAGGAGCTCAAGCGCCGGATGAAGGAATTCGTCGGTGCCATGCGTCAATCCTCGCGCAAGACGGCCCCCGGTCAGAACAATGAACGGGAGCAGACCAAACGCCAGCGCCGCTGGAACCCGACGCAGGACGCCCAACTCCGCAGGCGCGGTTAACAGCCTTCACTGCATTTGCTTGTCTGGTAATGACTGCCTTATGAGGCTTCAGTTCTTCTTGCGGAACTGATCCAGTGTGACAACCTTCTCGCCGGCCGTTTCATTCAGGTCTTCCGCCTGTTCGGCCTCTCCGCTGCCATCCTGGGCTGGCGCCTCGGGCATGTCTTCATCCAGCGGATTGTTTAGGTCGATTTCCTCATCGGTTTCGATGGAGTTCCCGAATTGCAGGCCGAAGCGCACGCTTGGGTCGGCGAAGGCCGTCACGGCCTCATAGGGTACGACCAGGTTCTCCGGGATTTCATTGAAAGTCAGGGTCACGGAAAAACCTTCCTCACCCACTTCCAGATCCCAGAAACGGTGCTGAAGCACGATGGTCATCTCTTCCGGATAGCGTTCCTTCAGGCGGTCAGGTATATGCACGCCTTCATGTTCGGTCTGAAAGGTAATGTAGAAATGATGCTCGCCCGGCAGTCCTTCGGTGGCCGCCTCCTGTAGCGCAGCGCGTACCACGCCGCGCAGGGCATTCTCCACCATCAGATCGTAGCGCAAGATTTCATCGCTCATGGGCCGAGCGACCTCCCCTGGTCGTTGTTGTCGTCATTCCTGCGGAGCTTGGCTGTGCAGGCACATGATAAGCGGGGCGCTTCTGTTGCCAGGTGCGCCCCAAACCCCGCCTGAGCGGCTGATTGCCCAGGACTTTAAATCGGTTCACCCGACCGCTTACGCGGCGAGGCGAGCCTCAGCATAGTTGTCGTTGGCAACTATTCTAACGGCCCGATAACGGCGGTACCATGCCGGGCGCCGACCATATTTTTACCACGCGTGTCGATCCTGTTTCGCCCCCATGAGGCCGCCCGCGCATTTGCAGCAGGGCGGCTGAATTGGTGGAGGCGCCGGGTACTGCCCCCGGGTCCACTGCGCTTATTCTATATGACCGTTTAGCGCCATAACCGGTTGCCCGGTATCTCCTATATAGGCCTTTTGGCCGCTCAACAAAAGGCCACCTTATGGGTTTTCCCTGGAAATCGCCTGGCGAACTCGGCATGGGATTTTCCGGATGACTGCGTTATGATTGCAGCGTCCCCCTATAGGGGACTCCATTTCACTCCAATGACCCCAGAGACTTAATCAGCCCATGCCCGAGAAACCACAATCGGCGCCGCAGGCCGCCCACCTGCTGGACGAGGAGCAAAGCCGCGCCATCGACGAGGCGCGCGCCCGCAAGAGCGAAACCCGACGCAGCGTTTCCGAAGACTTGGAGGAAATTCTCTTCCAGCCCCTGCCCGTCCTTGATCACGGTTTCGTACGGGTCATCGACTACATGGGCGACGATGCCGCCATCGTGCAGGCCGCCCGCGTCTCCTACGGACGGGGCACGCGAAAGGTCAGCGAAGATCGTGGCCTGATCCGCTATCTCATGCGCCACCGCCACACCACGCCTTTCGAGATGTGCGAGATCAAATACCACATCAAGCTGCCGATCTTCGTGGCCCGCCAGTGGATTCGCCACCGCACCGCGAATGTGAACGAGTACTCGGGACGCTATTCGGTGATGGACAAGGAATTCTATATTCCCGCTCCGGACCATCTGGCGGCGCAATCCCGCAGCAATCGCCAGGGGCGCGGCGATGTCCTGGAAGGCGCGGAAGCCGCCGAGGTTTTGGATATCCTCAAGGAAGACTCCCGCAGGGCCTATGCCGATTACGAGAAGATCCTGAACGAAACCGAGGAAGGCGAAGTCCTGGATGCGAATCGCCAGGGCCTGGCGCGGGAACTGGCACGCATGAATCTGCCCGTCAACTTCTATACGCAATGGTACTGGAAGGTGGACCTGCACAACCTGCTGCACTTCCTGTCCCTGCGCGCCGATCCGCACGCCCAGTACGAGATTCGCGCCTACGCCGAGGTCATGCTGGAGACAGTGAAACGCTGGACCCCCTTGGCCTATGAAGCTTTCTCCGACTACGTCATGGGTGGAACGCACATCTCGAAGCAGGGCCTCGAGATCCTGCGACGTATGCTGGACGGCGAAGAGGTGACCCAGGAAACCAGTGGCCTGTCGCCCCGCGAATGGCGCGAACTGCTGGCCAGCCTGGGGCGCTGAACATCACCCCAGAGGCTGGGTCGCGGCTTCCAGCCAGGAGCGCGTTGCGGCATCGACCTGGGGTGCAATCTCCTGCAACACCCGGGCATGGTAGTCATCCACCCAGTCCCGTTCTTCGCGCGTCAGAAGTCCGGTCTCAATCAACCGGCGATCCAGGGGCGCCAAAGTCAGGGTCTCGAACTCCAGCATGGGTCGCTCGCCCTCCTGCGTGACCGGCCGCACCACCACGAGGTTCTCGATTCGGATGCCGTAGGCCCCTGTCTTGTAGTAACCGGGCTCATTGGACAGGATCATGCCCGGCTGCAAGGCAACACTGTCCGGCCGCTTGGCTATGCGCTGAGGGCCTTCGTGGACATTCAGGTAGCTGCCAACGCCATGTCCGGTGCCATGATCATAGTCCAGCCCCGCCTCCCACAGCGGCCGGCGAGCCAGGACATCCAGCTGTCCCCCAGCGGTGCCCACGGGAAAACGGGCCGTGGCCAGGGCGATATGCCCCTTCAGGACCCGGGTGTAGTTGTGGATCATTTCCGCAGTTGGCGTTCCGATGGCGACGGTACGCGTTACGTCCGTTGTCCCGTCCATGTACTGCCCCCCGGAATCGACCAGATAGAGCTCACCTTGCTGAAGGTGACGGTCGGAGTCTTCCGTGACCCGGTAGTGCACGATCGCGCCATTCGGACCCGAGCCCGATATTGTTTCGAAGGAGGTGTCGCGAAAATGCTCACCGCTACGCCGAAGCTCCAGCAGGCGGCGAGATGCCTCCATCTCGCTTACATCCCCTTCGGCCGCGGCTTCATCGAGCCACGCCAGGAAGCGGCACAAGGCGGCTCCGTCCCTCAGGTGTGCGGCACGCGTGCCGGCCACCTCGGTCTCGTTCTTGGCGGCTTTGGGCAACTGACAAGGATCCTGCCCGGTCCGTATCTCGGCCTCGGCCCCGCGGAGGCGATCGAATATCCAGGCCACCGCACTTTCCGGTTCAAGGCGAACGGTTTTGCCACCCAAGGCACCCAACGCCCCGGCAAACTCGTTGGCAGGATGCAGGCGCACCGCAGGGCCAAGACTCTCTGCGACAGCGTCCGGAACGCGGCGGGGTTCGATGAACCAGTCAACCGTTCCGTCGGCATTCAGAATGGCGAAGGACAGTGCCAGAGGGCAGTGCGGAACATCTGACCCGCGGATGTTCAAAAGCCATGCAATGGAATCGCTGCGCGTCAGGACAACGGCATCCTCCTGATTCGCGCTCAACTCATCTGCCATTGCCTGACGTTTGCTCTCGACGCTTTCTCCGGCAAAGCGCAGGGGATGGCTCTCCACCTGGCCAGACGGGGGCTCCGGCCTGTCCTCCCAGATGCTGTCCAAGGGATTGTCGGGACACGCCACCGCATAGGCGCCCAGACGCTCACACTCCGACTTGAGCGCCTCCACTTCTCTCTGGCTGTGGAGAAAGGGGTCGTAGCCAAGCTGTCCGCCTTCTGGCAAATGTTCTACAAGCCAGGCTTGGCGTGGCGACTCGATCACATGGCGATAGCTCCAGATGTCAGGGTCGCACTCGTTGCGCACCTGAAGCGTATAGCGTCCATCGACAAAGACCGCGGCTGTCTCGGAAAGCACGATGGCGAAGCCGGCCGAGCCCGTGAAGCCGGTCAGCCAGGCCAGACGCTCCGCTGAAGCCGGGACATACTCGCCCTGGAACTCGTCGGAGCGGGGAACAACGAAGCCGTCGAGGCCCCTGAGGCGAAGCTCCGCTCTCAAGGCGGCCAGGCGGGATTTCTGCTTGCTGTGATCTGTCATGGGCCAAGGCTAGAACAAGATGCCGTCCGATTAAATCGCTATCCTGCGATCCAGCTCCAAGCGCAGGCGATACCGTAGTTACACGGGCTCTGCCATGCGTTGTGCACAGGCTGTCATGCTCGGGAAGCAAGGCATGTCCGCCAAGCATTGCTGCGGTGCAAAAAGTCTGCTGTTAAGTCAATGTCAAGAGGCATATCTCTCTACCTGTAAGGGCGATGAACACAGCGTTTCGGGCCAATCATGAGACCCACGCCCAGAAATGTTGCAATGCAAAATATGAAAAGGTCGAGAGAAATGACACGGCTAACGGAAGTTGAACTGGCAGAACTGAACAGAGCGAAAATTCTCGCCCAGCCGATGAACGTTCAGCAGGTTGTCGAGCAGGCCCACCGCCTGCGTGCCCAGGCAACCGCTGACATGCTTGGAAAGGCCGCACGCGGAGTAAGCCGCATGCTTCGCCTGAAGCAGCTGGGCGCCTATGCAGCACGGCAGGCACTCTATGCGCGCACCTACCGCGAATTGAGCCATCTGAGTGACCGCAGCCTTGCGGACATCGGCATGACCCGTTCCGAGATCGACAGCGTGGCACGCGAATTGAGCCAGACCGGCGTCCAGGCTACGGGCGCGGAGGCCAAGGGTTACCTGACCCAACTGCGGGAGAAGCTGTCCAAGGCCCGGCTGCGTCGCGAGACGCGCCGTCGCATTGCGGAACTGGATGACCGCATGCTGTACGACATTGGCATCAACCCGCATGACAACCTGGACAAGGCTCTGGACCGCATCATGCATGAGCGCAAAGCACGCCGCACGAGCGCGCAGTCACAGAGCGCTGCAAACTCCGGCAAGCGTGTTGTCGGCGAGAAGCTTCGCACGGAATGGCACCGTCCCATGAAGCCGGCAGCAAACCAGCCGGTGGAAGATGCTCAGGCAGCCTGACCCTGTTTCAGGAATTCCCGGCATTTGAAAAAGGAACGGCGGCTTCGGCCGCCGTTCCTTTTTTGCGTTCTGCATGGCAGCCATGAATGCGTGACTTCTGGCCAAAAGCCATGGATCGGATACTCTCTGCAACATTGAGAAAAGCTCGTATTCTAACGATCAAACAAGGACGGCAAAATGCGACAGGCCTGGTGGCGGGATCCTCTGATAGCCCTGATAGCGGCCGCCGTGATCCTGAGTCTCAGTATGGGCCTGCGCCAAACCTTCGGGCTGTTCATAGAACCTCTGCATCTGTCCACCGGAACATCGGTTTCGGGCATCTCGCTATCCATAGCCCTGCAGAACCTGCTTTGGGGCGCGGCAACTCCCTTTGTCGGGATGCTCGCCGATCGCTACGGCACAGGCCGCTGCCTGGTGGGCGGAGGACTTCTGTACAGCGCGGGGCTGGTCATGCTGGCCTTTGCGGATTCGCCTCTCATGGTCCACCTGGGCGGCGGCCTCCTTGTCGGGCTGGCCGTTGCCGCAACCGGCTTTCCCCTGGTACTGGCTGCCGTGGCGCGTGTCGCGCCGGAGGAAAAACGCAGTACCTGGCTGGGTATTGCCTCCGCCGGAGGCTCGGCCGGACAGTTCCTGCTGCTTCCCGCAACCCAGACATCGATCAACAGCTTTGGCGGCAGCATGACCTTTCTGCTGATGGCTGCCCTGGCCTTCATCATGGTGTTTTCCGCGGCAGCCCTCGCGGGCCGACCGGAACAGCAGATCGGCATCGATTCGCAAAGCCTGTCCGCAGCCATCACGGAAGCCTCAAAGCATAACGGTTTCCTGCTTCTGACTGCCGGCTTCTTTGTCTGCGGCTTTCACGTGGCCTTCATCGCCACGCATCTGCCTGGCTATATCGTCTCCTGCAACCTGCCGGCCTTCACAGGGGCCACGGCATTGGGCATCATCGGCTTCTTCAACATCATCGGCAGTATGGGGGCGGGCACGCTGGGCGGACGCTTCCGCAAGAAATACCTGCTTTCCGGCATCTATCTTGCACGCAGCCTGATCATCGGCCTCTTCATGATCGCACCCAAGACGGAACCGGTGGTCTGGGCCTTCTCAGCCGGCTTCGGCCTGCTATGGCTGTCAACCGTACCGCTGACCAGCGGTCTCGTGGGCCAGATCTTCGGGCCCCGTTACATGGCGACCCTGTTCGGAATCGTCATGTTCAGCCACCAGGTTGGCGCCTTCTTCGGTGCCTGGCTGGGCGGGCTCAGTGTCGACTACACAGGCGGCTATGACGCCGTCTGGATCATATCGATCCTGCTGGGCCTTTTCGCAGCAGCCCTGCACTGGCCCATCGCCGATCGCCCCGTCGCCCGCCTGGCTGCCGGGAAAGCAGGGGGCTAGTCCATGCAGGACGAGCGTAAACAGGCGACCGTGGGGGTCCTCTACGGCCTGGCCGCTTTTTCCTTCTGGGGGCTGGGTCCGATCTATTTCAAGGCCGTGGCCCATGTGGGAACCTTCGAGGTCATGGCCCATCGCGTGGTCTGGTGCGTCCTGCTGTTGGCATTCCTGGTCACGCTTGTCCGCAGCTGGCCACGCATTCTCTCAGCCCTGCACGATCGGCGCACACTGCTGCTGCTGGCCGCATCGACAATCCTGATTACGATCAACTGGACGACCTTCATCTACGGCGTGAACGCGGGCCGCGTGCTCGAAACCAGCCTGGGTTACTTCATCAATCCTCTGGTCACGGTTTTTCTGGGCATGATCTTCCTGGGCGAGAAGCTCAGTCCCTGGCGCTGGATCAGTGTGGTGCTGGCCTTTATCGGGATCGGGGTCATGGCCGTAGAGGTCGAAGGTCTACCGTGGATATCCCTGTCCCTGGCCTTTTCCTTCGGATTCTATGGCCTGGTTCGGAAGAAGGCGCCGCTGGAGTCCTTCGAAGGACTGTTCCTGGAAACCCTTCTGATATCGCCCATAGCCCTGGGTTTCCTCCTCTACCTGGATTGGGAAGGCATCGGGCACTTCCTGAACAGCAACCTGACGACGGACATCCTGCTAATCCTGGCCGGCCCCGTGACGGCCCTGCCACTGTTATGGTTCACAAGCGCCGCCCGTCGGGTTCGACTGTCCACCGTCGGCTTCATGCAATACATCGCACCCAGCGTGCAGTTCCTGCTGGCCGTCTTCCTGTTCGGAGAGGTTTTTACGGACACCCACCTGATCACCTTTGGACTGATCTGGTGCGGCCTGGTGATCTACAGCGGAGAAAGTTATCACGCACGCCGGCAACGCAATCGCCCCGCCGTCACGTGATCTTCAGCTAATCCACCCAGGCGATGCGCAGAACATTGGTGGCGCCCGGCGTTCCAAAGGGCACCCCGGCTGTCACCACCAGCTTGTCGCCCTGTTTGGCGAAGCCCTCCTGCACGGCCATGCGGGTTGCCTTCTTCACCATTTCCTGGAAGTTCCGGACATCCGCCGTATGCACGGAGTGGGCACCCCAGAGCATGACCAGCCGCCGTGCCGTCTCACTGCGCGAAGTCAGCAGCAGTAAAGGGGCCGTTGGCCGTCGCCGCGCCGCACGCAGAGCCGTGGAACCGCTGGTCGTATAGGTCACGATGGCTGCGGCCGAAATGGTCTGGGCCACCTGTGCCGCAGCTGAGGAAATGGCGTCCGCGGCATTGGGCTCCGTTTCCGGATGCAGCGCTTCGATGATGGGGCGGTAAGTGGAATGCTGTTCGGTGTGCTTGATGATGCGATCCATCATCTCCACGGACTCCACCGGATAGTGCCCCGCTGCGGATTCCGCCGACAACATCACGGCATCCGACCCGTCATAGATGGCCGTGGCCACGTCGGAGGCTTCGGCGCGTGTCGGCGCCGGCGAGTCGACCATGGAATCCAGCATCTGAGTCGCTACCACCACAGGCTTGCCGGCCAGGCGGCAGGCCCGGATGATTTCCTTCTGACGCCCCGGCACATCCTCCGGTGCCAGCTCCACGCCCAGGTCACCACGCGCCACCATGATACCGTCGGACAGCTCGACAAGCTCGTTCAGGCATTCGAGGGCGGCCGGTTTCTCGATCTTGGACATCAATGCTGCCCGGCCCTGTACCAGACGGCGCAGTTCGGCCACGTCCTCGGGGCGCTGCACGAAGGACAGGGCGACCCAGTCCACGCCCAGTTCCATGCCGAAATCCAGGTCCGCGCGATCCTTCTCCGTCAAAGGCGATATGGGCATCACGACCCCAGGTACATTCACACCCTTGCGCTCACTCAGAATGCCCCCGGTCACGACTTCGGTTTCTGCATATTCCTTGCCGGTCTTCTTGACCTTCAGGCGCAGCTTGCCATCGTCCAGAAGTATGATGGCCTCATCTTCCAGAGCCTTGAAGATCTCCGGATGCGGCAGGTTTACACGCTTTCCATCCCCCGGAGACTTGTCCAGGTCGAGGCGAAAGGATTGCCCACGCTCCAGGCGGACCTCGCCTTCCTGGAAGCGGCCCACACGCAGCTTTGGGCCTTGAAGGTCCTGCAGGATGGCAACCGGCCGCCCGCTGTCCTTTTCCAGGTTGCGAAGAGTCTGATAGCGCGCCCGATGATCCTCGGGATCACCATGGCTGAAATTCAGGCGGAAAACGTCAGCGCCTGCATCGAACAGCTTGCGTATGACATCCGGCTCCGAGCTGGCCGGCCCCAATGTGGCAACGATCTTGGCATTGCGTGCTCGTCTCATTCTCTCGCCTTCCCTTCCGGAAGAATCAGGACCGCCCTGAAATCATTCACATTGGTAAGTGTCGGCCCGGTCATGATCAAATCATCCAGAGTCGCGAAGCACCAATAGGCATCGTTGTCTTCCAACAACTGGCCGGGTGTCAAACCCGCTTGCTTCGCACGCCGCAAACTGTCCGGGTCGAACAGGGCTCCGGCATTGTCTTCCGTGCCGTCCAGCCCATCCGTATCGCAGGCCAGAGCCAGGATCCCAGGTTGTCCCTGCAGGTCGATCATCATGGACAGCAGGAACTCCAGATTTCTTCCTCCACGTCCCTGACCTCGAACGGTCACGGTGGTCTCGCCCCCCGACAGCAGTACGCAGGGCGGCGCAGCAGGCTGGCCATGCTCCTGCACCTGTCGCGCAATGCCGGCCATCACGCGCCCCAGCTCACGTGCCTCGCCCTCGAGCGCATTGCCAAGGATAAGCGGTGTTATCCCAGCCTCCCGCGCCTGAACTGCTGCAGCTTCCAGGACATCCTGCGGCCTTGAGATCATGTGAAAACTTGTGGCATCGAGCTTGGGATCCCCCGGCTTGGGCGTTTCCTCCCCTGCACCCTCGAAGCGTTCACGCACGGCCTGTGGGATCTCGATGCCGTATTTCTTCAGGATCGCGAGCGCTTCATCATAAGTACTCGAATCGGCAACGGTCGGCCCGGAGGCGATGACACCAGGATCATCCCCCGGCACATCCGAAATCGCGAAGGTCAGGACACGCGCCGGCGCGGCGGCCGCCGCAAGACGCCCGCCCTTGATGGCCGACAGATGCTTGCGAACGCAGTTGATCTCCGCAATGTCCGCGCCGCAACGCAGCAGCGCCTTGTTGACCGAACGCTTGTCCTCAAGGCTGATCCCATTGGCCGGCAGGGACAGCAGGGCCGACCCCCCACCGGATATCAGGCATACCAGCGTATCGCCTTTCTCGAGACTTTCCGCCAGATCCAGGATTCGCCGGGCGGCCTGCTGTCCGATTTCGTCTGGAACCGGATGGGCCGCCTCGACAACTTCTATGGAACGGCAGAGGGCGCCATGATCATAACGGGTGATCACGATGCCTTCCAGGTCCTCGCCCCATGCGTTCTCGAGGGCCTGTGCCATGGAGGCTGCGGCCTTGCCGGCACCAACCACGACGCAACGGCCGCTGCTTGGCCGCTCGGGAAGCGCGGGGGGCAGAACCTGCAAGGGATCGGCGGCGGATACGGCAGTCTGGAACAAGGACTGGAGAAAGCTTCGGTTTTCACGAAAGGTCATTGTCTTGTCCGCCACTCACCTGTGAAAAACACATACGCCCTCCGGCTTCCGTCCCAACAGACCTATTGGCCCAGTGCCGCTCGACCATCCGCTTCATTATCATCCGAGGCCTGGCGGTAGCGCCTGAGAATGCTGTCCAGGTGTTCGGCCATGGCCCCGGCAGCCGCATCTTCATCCTTTGCGCGTATCGCCTCGGCAATACGTCGGTGATGATCGAGAAACCGCGCGTCATCCTCTGGCGTCGCATAGAGCGCATATCGATGAAAGGAGAACATCTTCTCCAGTGTATCCCCAAGCACCGACATGAGGTGCAGATAAACGGCACTGCCGCTGGCCCGCGCAATGGCCAGATGAAACCGAAGATCGTCCTCCGCCTTGTGGCGTGGCGCGCGTGCGGCATCGGCCATGCTGCGATAGGCTTCCTCGATCTCCTGAATCTGGTTCTCACTGGCGTTTCGAGCCGCGCGACGGGCCGCCCAGACTTCCAGGTTTGCGCGCATCTCGGCCAGGTCGTTCAGGTTGCGCTGGTCGGCCCGCAGCAGGCTGATTAGGCCTGAATCCAGTTCTTCCGCCATGCCGACGACACGCGTCCCGCCACCCTGCACGGCAGACAGGAACCCGCGTGCCTTCAACTGCTGCAAGGCAGCGCGCACCGAAACACGGCTGACACCCAGCATGTCGGCCAGTTGCCGCTCACCAGGCAGGCGCTCGCCCGGAGCCAGCTTGCCGTTGGCGATCAGCCGGGTCAGCTCCTGGGCCACTCTTTCAGACACCCGCTCTCGGCGAATCTCCTGGAAGCGGTCATCCCGTTCGGAAAGCGGTGTTATGCGCGAAGTGAACATCAGGAAACTGGGCTGTGGACTGAGGCGGCATGGGCCGGCAAGGCCGTGACGATAGTGAGACTGCCCCGCAGGGCGCGCCGGCGTCAAGCAATAGCCGGATTTAGGCTGAAAGCACAGAACTGCCACTACCACGGAATAGCCTCCGTACACCCTTTTCTGCGTCCCATTTCCGCCACGGATAGATGCAATTCTAACTTTAACGGGGCGGTAATACTCCGTGAGGAAGAATGGCGATGTTGTGCAGGTAGCCGCATGAGTGAAGCAAACTCGGAGATGACAATGTCAGCAGCGCCAGGTAGGCCGCTGTCCGCTGTGGAATTGATCAGGGTCTGTTCCAGCCATGAGCGCTGGCTGACCGGTCATCCCGGCGGCAAGCGGGCCGACCTTAGCTCTTTGGACCTTTCAGGGCTGGACCTTGGCGGCAGCCGCCTCAGTCATGCCCTGCTAGTTGGTGCGAACCTGAAGGGCGCGCGGCTGAACGGATGTGATCTGACCAATGCCGATCTTTCCAGCAGCAATCTTTCGAATGCCGACCTGACCGCTGCCCGCCTGAACGGTGCCCGCCTCTGTGGCGCCAACCTCACGGGAAGCCGGCTGACAGGCAGCAATCTGAACGCCGCAAACCTGCAGCCCCTCGAATGCCGGAACGCAACCTCCTCATCCGCGCAAACGCGAACGGACATGCGCCAATCAAACCTGGTGCGTGCCAACCTTGAGAATGCGCAGCTTGCCGGCGCCATTCTGAGCAAGAGCAACCTTGCGGCCGCCAATCTGCAACAGGCCAATCTTGAGGGCAGCGAACTCAGCGATTGCAACCTTCGCAATGCCAATCTCTGCAACGCCAATCTCAGGAAGGCCCAGTTGCGTCGCAGCGACCTGAGCGGCGCGCAGGTTCAGAATGCAGATTTTTCCGAAGCCGTCCTCGAAGGTAGCCTCATGATCGGCACATCGCTTGAGGGGGCTCGCCTGACCTGCCAACAGAGAAAGCAGGTCACGGTAGCTCGGCGCATCTCGAGCGACCTGGCCGCCATGATCACCGCCATACAGGCCCATGGACGCTGGGTCGACAGCGGCGGCAAGCGTGGGGAACGGGCGTTGCTTGAAGGAGTGGATCTCTCCCGCTGCGACCTGAGCGGAATCAACCTCAGTGGCGCCATCCTGAGAGGTTCCAACCTTCAGGGTATCGTACTCAATCACGCCATGCTGGTGCTTACGGATCTGAGCGGTGCCGACATGACGGCCGCCTCCCTGCGTCACGCCTACCTGGCCGGCGCGAACATGAGCCATGCTGTCCTGCGTGGGGCCGACTTGACGGCCGCCCGCATCATGGATGCGCCCGCACCCCACAATGACATGGGTGTGCTGGAGAATTATCACGCGCGCCTGATCGGAACGGATCTACGCGATGCAATCCTCTGCGAAGTGGAATTGACAGGCGCGGTTACACGGGGATGGCAGCGTGAGGGTGCCGTCTTCGATAACGACATCAAGCCTCCGAGCCGCGTGGCCTGACGCTTACGGTCAACTCCGCCATCCGATCAGCCGGCGTCAAGCAACCGAGGTCAGCGACTCCTCTTCCGATTCCGCTTCAAGACAATCGGACGGCAAGATCCTGGCTTTGAGAGGCAAATGGTCGGACGCCTGTCGCGCCAAGTCTGTGTCATGCACCTCCAGGCTGGCAATCAAGGACTTCGGACTGGCCAGTACGCGGTCCAGGGCCCAGAGCGGATAACTGGCCGGAAAACTGGGCACAACGGCTTCGAGAGGCCCGAACCGCGGCTCCAGTTCCCGAAGTGCCGAACGCGGCCCCAGACGCCATTCGTTCAGATCCCCCATCAGGACGACAGGCCGGTCATCCTCCGGTTCTGCAGCTTCCATGAGCATTCTGGCCTGCAGTGCCCGGCAGCGCCGCAGCAACCCCAGATGCGCAGCAATGACGCGCAACGGTCCCGTGGCAAGCTCAAGATCAACCACCAGTCCGCCGCGCGGTTCGACACCGGGCAGCAACAGCCTGCGGGCTGTTGCCGGCACGCCCTTGCGCGCCAGTACGACATTGCCGTGCCAGCCCAGGCTATGCCCCGACAGGGATGAAACAACGGGGACAAGCCCTGTTCGCCTTTCCAGTCTATCGGGGTCCAGCAGGCCATTGCGCTTGCCAAAGCGCTGATCGACCTCCTGCAGGGCAATGACATCCGGGTCGATCTCGCGAATGACTTCGATGATGCGGTCAGGATCAAACTGGCCATCCTGACCCACACACTTGTGAATGTTGTAGGAAGCGATCAAAGGACCGTCATTGCGGAACGCACTTTCCCCCGCTTCATAGCTGCGCCGCTTCGAAAGCAGATTCGAGGCAACCTCCGGCGTCATGTTCCTGAAACTGTCCATGGCCGAATCCCTGACACGGCGCACGGTATGCGACTTCACCATCGTCTCTTCTGTCCGGGTTGACTGATTTCTTGGTCCTGCATGCTGGCCCGAGGCTTCCCCTATCCCGAATATGGTCATTGCAAGACCTTGATACCATAAAGTAGGACAAACAGGCGATTCGATCAGTGATAGGGCGCAGGACCACCTAAAGGCAATTTCCGGCAGATGGACTTTCTCTTCATACCCTTGGACATCCTGATGTTTCTTGCCGGCCTTGTCCTGGTCTTCCTCGCGGCCTCGACGCTGGCCGTCTATTCCTACGGCCGCTTCGCCGAACGCTCCCGTGGTATGGCCTCACACGCCCTGCCCGCGCAGGAGGAAGAAACCGAACTCGACCGCAACATAGCCCCCAGATTGCAAGACCATCCGGCTCAGTCAGGACTGATGCTGATGCCAGGAAACCTGCAGGCCTTTGCCGCGCGCGTCCATGCGGCAAAGGCGGCCGGTCGCAGCCTTGACATGCAGTATTACTACTGGCGCGACGACCTGACAGGAGGACTGCTGGCCCGCGAAATCCTGGCCGCGGCAGACCGAAACGTACGCGTACGGCTGTTGATCGATGACATCAACACCCGGGGGGATGATGCGAACTACCTGGCAATGGACAGCCACCCCAACATCGAGATTCGCCTGTTCAACCCCAGTCGTGCGCGCACCAATGCGTTTCATCGTGGCCTCGAGATGCTGCTGCGAATCTTCAGCACCACGCGCCGCATGCACAACAAGGCATGGATTGCCGATGGGCGGCTCGCGATTGTCGGTGGGCGCAATATAGGCGATGCCTATTTCGATGCCTCGGATGGGATCAATTTCCGCGACATGGACCTCCTGATGATTGGACAGGGTGTCCAGCAAACAGAAGCCATATTCGACAGTTTCTGGAACAGCGCACAGGTGCTCCCGATCGCCTCGCTGGCTTCAGCACCCGCCAGGGCGCTGGACAACTTGAGAACGCAGCTTGATGAACTTTCCGAGAGCACATTGGCACGGCCCTATCTCAAGCGCATCAGCCAGGAACGTAACGCCGAGCGAATGCTCTCGAGACGACAGAGGCTCTATTGGTCGCAAGAGGTCTCGGTGGTGTCCGACCCGCCCGAGAAGGCGGCGGGAAGAGGGCATGAAAGCTGGCTGTCCCGAGCAATCCTTCCGATGATGGATGCAGCAGAACGCGAACTCCAGATCACCTCGCCCTATTTCATTCCCGGCGAAGCTGGGCTGAAGCGACTGACTCGCATGGCCCAGGAAGGTGTGGAAATCTCTATCCTGACGAACTCCCTTGCCGCCACAGATGTCGCAGCTGTCTATGGAGCTTATTCCAATTATCGCAAGGCCATGCTGGAAGCCGGGATCAAGCTGTATGAACTGCGCCCCAAGCTGGGCGGGCGCAATATTTCGCTGTTCGGCTCCCGCAGTGCACGCCTGCACACCAAAGCCTTTACGGCCGATGGCGAAGCGGGTTTCATTGGATCCTTCAATTTCGACCCGCGGTCGGTCTCCCTCAACACAGAAATGGGTGTACTTTTTCGCCATGGAGGTCTGGCCGAAGACGTACAGGACATCTTTGCCGAGCAGTGTGATTCCCAGAACAGCTATTACCTGACCCTGACAGAGGATGAGATCATCTGGACGGACAAACGACAGGACACTGTCGAGACATGGCAGCGCCCCCCCGAAGCCAGTATCTGGCGGCGGATAACGGCGGCCGTTCTTGGCTTTTTGCCCGTGGAATCGCAGCTTTAGACATAAAGACCATACACGGCTAATCTGATCATCCCTGCGCGACAGGCGCACGAATTTGGCGTAAGGATATAGGGTTCACACCTTATACGGAGGAATAATCATGCCGGCCGGTTTTTCCATGGATACAGAGAAACTGCGCAAGTACAGCACCTGGTTCATGATCTACGGCATTGTCCTGATCCTTTTGGGCGCGTTTGCCATCGTTGCGCCCGGGCTTGCCACGATTGCAATTGAACTCATGATTGGCTGGTTGTTGCTTGGCAGCGGCCTGATCGGTCTGGTCTCCGTAATCCGCAGTGGCATAGAAAGTCCAGGATTTTGGTGGAACCTTCTGGGCGCGATCATCTTCCTTCTGGCCGGCATCGCCCTGCTTTGGGACCCTGTGGCTGGAGCCATGACCCTAACAATGATACTGGCCGCCTACCTTCTGGCCATTGGCATCGCCAAGCTGATCTCCGTGCCACACTATCGCCGGACGATCACCGGCAGCTGGGGCTGGATTTTCTTCAGTGCGATCCTCGACATTGTCCTGGGCCTGCTGATAGTCAGCGGCTTGCCCGGTAGCGGACTTTGGATTCTTGGCCTCTTTGTCGGGATCAATCTGCTGTTCTCGGGCCTCGCGATTGCCTTGACGGCCTATGGTGCACGCAAGATTTCAGGTTAGGCCAGCACAGCAACTGACATTCCATGAACTGAATTGCGGTGGGTTCTGGTTGCCTTTTCATGGCCTGACACTGTCGGCGCAATACTGGTCAAGCCAGGACAAGCGCCGGCAGCTGACGCTTCGGCACCTACAGGCTCACTTTTACACCGCAGCCCCTGTCTGTATCGCTCAGTCTGCACTCTTGACCGGACTCTGGCGCCGGCTGGTGAGCCATGCGCCCAGCAAAACCAGCACCATCCCGACAATAGAGACTGCAGCCACCACCTCACCGCGAAAGGTGACGCCGAGAAGCACTGCTACGACCGGAATGAAATAGACCGCCACCGATCCCCGGGCCGCACCGACACGTCCGACCAGTGTGGTAAAGGCGGCGAAGGCGAAGCCGGTACAGAGCGCACCAAGCGTGAAAACGGCCACTGCGCTCGACCATTCGAAACGCGACAGCGTAAGGCCATAGAGCCCATAGGGTGTCAGTGTTGCCGCTGCCACAAGCTCGGCACGCAGAATCACCGGCAGACTGCCGGAACGCTGCTGCAGCTGCGCCGTCATGTTGAAGGCGATCCCATAAAAGAAGGTTGCCAGAACGATGAGCGCGGCACCCAAGGCACTCGCCCTGGCGCCATCAAGTGCTGGGCCATAGATGGCCAGGACTCCCACAAAGCCGATCACCAGCCCGGCCAACTGCCAGCTTCGCGGCACACGCCGATACCATAGCGCGCCGATCGCCGCCGTGAAGAGGGGTGCTGCACCATTGATCATCCCCGCCATCGACGAAGCGATCCATTGTTGTGCGATCGTGAACAAAAGGAACGGACCAGCCATCCACACCAACCCCAGTAGGGCGATCCCTCGCCACTCAACCGCAGCCACCGCCCGGCGCGCGGATGGAAAACAAGCCAGTGTGGCGCAGCCGAACGTAAGGCGCAGCCACGCCACCGTGGCGGGATGGAAGGCATCAAGTCCCAGGTCGATCATGAGAAAGGACCCGCCCCACATCAAGGCGACGGCCGCCAGAAGCGCCCAATCAATTGGCGTGAATGCCTCAAAATGAGACGCCGGTGCGGAGCTCATTGCCCAAGGTCTCCTTGCTTGATCATGGAGCGAGTCCGTGCGCAGGTATCACAGTTGCAGATGATGGGTTGGACGGCAGAAGCGAGCTTCTCCCGCCTGTGATCTCCCCAGCCTTGGTCGATGCTCAGTCCAGGCCGCCCAGGCGGCGCCAATCCTCTTCACTGAGCAGCTCGACCCCCAGATCCTTGGCCTTGCGGGCTTTCGAGCCGGCATCGGCTCCAGCCACCACATAATCCGTCTTCGAGGAAACGGAGCCCGCCACCTTGGCCCCCAGAGCCTCGGCACGTGCCTTGGCTTCACTGCGGGTCATGCTTTCCAGCGTTCCCGTGAAAACCAGCGTCTTGCCCGCCAGTTCCGAATTCACGCCTTCCGGGGCTTCGTAGGTTTCGACCTCGACCTCTGACAGCAGGTCTTCCAGCAGCTCGCGGTTGTGGACTTCACCAAAGAAACCGATCAGATCCTCGGCCACGGCTTCACCGATGCCGTCTATGGCCAGCAGCTCGGTATAGGCGGAAGATTCGCGGTCCTGTGCCGTTTCCATCGATTGCTGCAGGGCCTTCCAGCTGCCGTAACTGCGCGCCAGCAAACGAGCCGTGGTCTGACCAATCCGGCGAATTCCTAAGGCGAACAGGAACCGGTCCAATTCGATCCGCCGCCGCGCCTCGATCGCCTCGAAGAGGTTCTCCGCGGACTGCCGCCCCCATCCGGGCTGTCGGCTCAGGGCTTCCAGGCTGTCCGTTCCATGGTCGCGTTGCAGCCGGAAGATGTCGCCCGGTGTTTTCACCCAGCCCTTCTCCCAGAAGAAACGGACCTGCTTTTCGCCCAAGCCTTCGATGTCGAAGGCATCGCGACTGACGAAATGGCGCAGGCGTTCCACGGCCTGGGCGGGACAGATCAATCCTCCCGTACAGCGACGAACCGCTTCATCGAGTTCCCGGATCGCCTGGCTTCCGCACTCCGGGCAATTATCCGGAAAGTGATAGGGCTCACTGTCCTCGGGACGCTTCTCGGGTATGTACTCCAGGATCTGCGGAATGACGTCGCCCGCGCGCTGCAGCACGACGGTATCGCCCACCCGCAGGTCCTTCCGCCGAATTTCATCCTCGTTGTGCAGGGTCGCGCGCGAAACAAGTACACCGCCCACATTCACCGGTTCCAGGACGGCAACGGGCGTCAGGGCGCCGGTTCGGCCCACCTGAATATCGATCCGCTTGAGAAGCGTTTGCGCCTTCTCGGCCGGAAACTTGTGCGCCACCGCCCAGCGCGGTGCCCGGCTTACATAGCCCAGTCGCTGCTGCAGATCGATGCGGTTGACCTTGTAGACGACCCCATCGATGTCATAGTCCAGTTCCGCACGCTGGGTTTCCACCTCATGGTAAAGGTCCATCAGGTCGTCCGCGTTCGAACAGAGGCGCGCCAGGGGATTCACCGGGAAAGCCCAGCCCTTCAGTCTTTCCAGGAACGCCCAGTGGGTCTCGGCGATGTCCTCGCTCAACTCGCCCCAGGAATAGGCAAAGAACCTCAGGGGACGCTCGGCTGTAATCTTCGTATCAAGCTGCCGCAATGAACCGGCAGCGGCGTTGCGCGGATTCGCGAAGAGCTTTCCGCCCTTTTCCTCCTGCCGCTGGTTCAAAGCGGCAAAGGCCGACTTGGTCATGTAGACCTCACCGCGCACCTCGATCACATCCGGAACAGGGGCCGCCAGCTTGCGGGGAATATCCTTCAACGTCCTCAGGTTCGCCGTAACGTCCTCACCCTCGCGCCCGTCGCCCCGGGTCGCTCCCTGTACGAACTGCCCCTTTTCGTAGCGTAAGGTAATGGACAGGCCATCGATCTTGGGTTCGGCCACGAAATCCACCTGCGCAGTCTCGTCAAGCCCCAGGAAGCGCCGCACCCGCGCCACGAAATCCCGCAACTCCTGTTCCTCGAACACATTGCCAAGCGACAGCATCGGCACACTGTGGCGAATCTTGCCAAACCCCGAAGCCGGAGCCGCCCCCACATGAACGGAAGGGCTATCCTCGCGAACCAGGTCGGGAAAACGCGCCTCGATGTCCGAGTTGCGCTGACGCAGGGCATCATAGCTGGCGTCATCTATCTCCGGTTCGTCCTGCTGGTAATAGAGCCGGTCATGACGTGCGATCTCCGCCGCCAGGCGCTCAAGTTCGCGTGTGGCTTCCTCGCGCGTCAGATCATCAATGTCCTTGCTTTCCGCGCCCATCACTCCCCCATCAGTCGCTGTGCGGCGGCCCGGGCTTCCTGCGTGACCTGGGCGCCCGACAGCATACGCGCCACCTCTTCTCTCCTACTTTCCATATCCAGATGGCTGACGCGTGTCAGCACACTGCTGTCATCACCCTCCTTGCTGACACGCAAGTGGTGGCGTCCGCGAGCTGCGACCTGCGGGCTGTGCGTGATCACAAGCAACTGCCGGCTCTCGGCAAGCCTGGCCAGACGTTCCCCAATGGCATCGGCCGTGGCTCCGCCCACACCGCTGTCGACCTCATCGAAGATCAGGGTTTCGACCGCTGAAGCCTGCGCCAACACCACCTTGAGTGCCAGCAGGAAGCGCGCCAGTTCACCGCCGGACGCGATCTTGTTCAGGGGCCCCGGCTTGGCGCCGGGATTGGTCGATACTTCGAACTGTATGCGCTCCATACCCTGCGCACCCCAGGAATCCTCAGGCAGTTCCGTTACCTGGCAGACGAACTGCGCCTTTTCCAGGCGCAGCGGCGGCAGCTCGCGATTGACGGCTTCGGAGAGGCCCTTTGCAGCCTCTGCCCTCTGTTCCATCAACGCGGTGGCAGCCTCGCGATAGGCTTTCTGGGCCTCGCGCACCTGCTGGTCCAGTGCGGCGAGGCGTTCGTTGCCACCATCTATTCCGGCCAGCTGCTCGGCAAAGCGCGCCCGCAGGTCCGGCAAGTCATCCGGTTGGCAGCCATGCTTGCGCGCCATGTCCTTCAGCGCGAAGTAGCGCGACTCGATCTCCTCGAGCCGTTCAGGCTCAAGTTCCAGGTCGGCCGTGGCCGAGCTCAGCTCCGCTTCGGCATCGGCCAGCTCAGCCGCTGCACGCTCCAGGGCAGCGAGAACCTTGTCCAGACGTCCATCGGCCTTGTCGGCCACCTTCTCCAATTGGCGCTGGGCATTGGCCAATGCGCGTTCAGCCCCGCCGCCCTCGCCTTCCAGCTCGGCCGCTGCACCATTCAGGGCTTCCAAAAGCTTGCCTGCGTTCATCAGGAACTGCCGCTGCTCGCCGAGTTTCTCGTCCTCTCCGGGTTGCGGATCCAGAACATCGAGCTCTTCCAGCGCATGCCTCAGGAAATCCTCGTCGCGCCGGGCCTGCTCCAGGCTTTCGCGCGCCTGCTCCAGCTCCCGGCGTAGATCTTGCCACTGGCGCCACAACCCGGACACCTGGCGCGCCCGGCTTTCCAGGTTTCCATAGGAATCCAGGAGGCCCCGATGTGTGGCCGCGTCCATCAAGCCGTGCTGGGCAAATTGGCCTTCGATTTCCACCATCACTTCGCCAACAGAACGCAGTAGCGAAACGGAAATCGGCTGGTCGTTGATATAAGCCCGGCTGCGCCCCTCCTGATTGACCGTCCGGCGGAGGACGAGGGTGTCCTCCTCCAGGGGCATGTCCTGTTCCGCCAGCAAGGCAACGACAGGATGCTCTCCGGAAATCTCGAAACTGGCGGTCACCGATGCCTGGTCGCTGCCCTGGCGCACCAGGCCGGACTCGGCCCGCATGCCCAGACTCAGGCCCAGCGCATCGAGCAGGATGGACTTGCCTGCCCCCGTCTCACCGGTCAGGACACTCAGCCCCTCTTCAAACACAAGGTCCAGACGGTCGATCAGGACCACATTGCGGATTGAAAGACCAACGAGCATGGCCCGTCAGAACACGGAGTCCCATACACCCGAGATCCAGGAGCCTTCACGACGCTCTGGACGGAGATCCTCTCCGGTCAGCAGGGCATAGGAATCGATGTACCATTCACTGCCCGGATAGTTGTAGCCCAGCACCGCTGCGGTGGACTGGGCCTCGTCATAGACACCCAGGGCCAGATAGGATTCCACAAGACGGTGCATTGCCTCGGGCACATGCGAGGTGGTCTGGTAGTCTCGGACCACGGTCTGGAAGCGATTGATCGCGGCCAGATACTCGCCACGACGCAGATAATAGCGACCGATGGACATGTGTTTGCCGGCCAGGTGATCCACAGCCAGGTCCCGCTTCAATTCCGCGTCCCTGGCATAGGCCGAATCGGGGAAGCGATTGATCACGGTATCCAGCGACTCCATCGCCTGCCGCGTCATGCTCTGATCGCGCTCTACATCGGAGATCTGCTCGTAATAGCAGATCGCCTTCATGTAATAGGCATAGTCGATGTTGGGATGACCGGGATTGAGCTGGATGAAGCGATCCAGCGCCAGGATGGCATCATCGTAATCCTGAGCCCGATAATGCGCATAGGCAGCCATGAGCTGCGCCCGCGGCGCCCAGGTGGAATAGGGATGCTGTCGTTCGACTTCATCGAAATTGGTGACGGCGGCATCGTAGTTGTTATCGGACAGGGCGTTCAGCCCCATGTTGTAGAAATCTTCTGCTGGACGCTCGACGTACGTCTCTTCGTCCGAGGAGGACGAGCAGGCTGCCACTAGCAAGACAGACGCTGCCACGAAGGGCAGCACGAGGGTGGTTTTGAGTGATTTTGTGTCGCGGCGCTTCATACCCGGATCGGCCTCCAGCGAAATTGGACGCCAGACTATAGGATTAAGCCCGTTACACCTCAAGCGGGCCGCGCCAAATAATCCACCTGAACCAGTAGATTGTCCCCCGCTGCCCGCTGTCCGGCAGGACAGCGGGCGGGTGCGGAGACAGATCTGGCTAGGCCTCAGTTGGCCTGACGGCGCAGAAACGCCGGTATATCCAGGAGTTCCTCATCTTCCTTGCTGGAAGAAGAGGCATGCTCCTTGGGCTCCATGCCACTGAAGGTGGGCTGCTGGGCCGTATTGTCCTCTGCAGCTGGACGCGAGGGACCACGTTCCAATGACGGCTCGACACGTGGCTGGGCTGGAGCATTGCCACGGCTTTGGTTTTCCTCCTCGCCGCGGCTCTTGCGGCCCTTGCCACCGCCAGTAATGCGGTCAAGCAGGCTGTAGGCCCTGTTGCGCATGGGCGGTTCGCCCTGCTCGTCGCCTGTGGTGCGACCCTGCACGCCAGGGCTTCCCTGCTTGCTGGCATTCGCCATTTCGGCCGCCTCGTAGGCACCGGCCTGTTGTCCGGGTGCAGCCTCGGGCAGCCGCCGTGTACGTGGACGCATCGGCTCCGGCATGCTGAAGCTGTCCTCGGCAGAAGGAGCCATGTCCTCCTCAACACGGGCAGCCGCAACCTGCTCGTCTCCGGATGCAACTCCGTGCGCTTCATCCGCAACGGCTTGTTCACGGGACAGCAGAAGTTCGTCCTCCTGGGACTCGGATTCGGCTTCCGGCGCAGCTTGCCAGTCTTCCTGCTGCATCTCGGTCGCAGCCGAAGCCTGCAACTGTGCTTCCTGATCGGCCAGTTCGTCATGAGCCATGGCAGTTGCCGTCGCAGTGGCAGCAGCCGTTGCCACACCAGCAGCAGCCGGCCGTGCAGAAGCCGCAGGTCCACCCTGGGCCGCACTGCTGCGTGCCGCCGTCTCACCGGCCGGCTTGCCCTGGCCGGAAACCAGGCTGAGGTTGCCCGGACGCGGCTGCGTGGCCGCTTCCATCTCGATGCCGGTGGAAACCACCGAGACCCGCATGCGCCCGTTCAGGCTTTCATCAAAGGTCGAACCGAAGATGATATTGGCCTCGGGATCGACCTCGTCCCGGATACGGTTGGCGGCCTCGTCGGCTTCGAAGAGGGTCATGTCCTCGCCGCCGGTGATGTTGATCAGAACACCGCGGGCCCCGCACATGGACACATCGTCCAGCAGCGGATTCGAGATGGCGGCCTCGGCTGCGGCAATGGCCCGGTTGTCGCCTTCGGCTTCGCCGGTTCCCATCATCGCCTTGCCCATCTCGGTCATGACAGCACGGATATCGGCGAAGTCCAGGTTGATCAGGCCTGGCATGACCATCAGGTCGGTTACCCCGCGCACGCCGGAATAGAGCACATCGTCGGCCATCTTGAAGGCGTCGGCGAAGGTGGTCTTTTCCGTGGCGATGCGGAAAAGATTCTGGTTCGGAATGATGATCAGGGTATCCACGTACTGGGACAATTCCTGGATGCCCTGCTCGGCCATGCGCATGCGGTGGATGCCCTCGAACTGGAAGGGCTTGGTCACCACACCGACCGTCAGAAGTCCGGCCTCACGCGCCGCGCGGGCAATGACCGGAGCCGCACCGGTCCCGGTTCCACCGCCCATGCCAGCGGTGATGAAGACCATGTTGGCCCCGTCAAGGTGTGTCAGCACCTCTTCCAGGGCCTCCTCGGCCGCAGCGCGACCTACATCGGGGCGCGAGCCTGCGCCCAGGCCACTGGTGATGTTGCGGCCAAGCTGAATGCGCTCTTCGCAGAGCGACTGCTGCATGGCCTGGGAGTCGGTGTTCGCGATCACGAACTCGACGCCTTCCAGATTGGAACGAATCATGTTGTTGACGGCGTTGCCGCCAGCTCCGCCGACACCTATGACGGTGATCCGCGGACGGAGAACCTCTTGGGTTTCCGGAACGCTTAGATTAAGACTCATGTCTGCCTCCGCATTTTCTCGATCTAGCAGGTTGATAGTCACCGGCCGCACCTGCCGGTGGCGACTTTGATACGGATCCCATTGCTGATGTCCGGTTCCGCATCAGAAGTGCTCCTTCAGCCAGTTCCCGACCCGGCCGATCAGGCCGTTTGCCTCGGGGGACTGGGGTTTGATATCGGGGCGCGGCGCCATTTCGGCTTCCAGCGCATAGTTCAGCAGGCCCGCAGCCGTCGTGTAGGCTGGGCCGCTTGTGGATTCCGCAAGGCCGCTCAGATGGATGGGGCGGCCAACGCGCACCTGCTTGTCCAGGATCAGCGCCGCCAGGTCACCCATGCCGGGCAGCTGCGCGGCACCACCTGTCAGCACCACGCGGCGGCCACCCAGTTTGTCAAACCCGCTGGCCTCCAGCCGTGAGCGCACAAGTTCGAAGGTTTCTTCAAGGCGCGGCTGCATGATTCCGACCAGCAACGAGCGCTGCACCTGTTGCACATGATTGTCGTCTTCCTCGCCCACCTGCGGCACATCGATCATCTCCTGCTCGTCGGCGGAGGTGGCGATGGCATGCCCGTACAGCGTCTTCAGACGCTCGGCATGGCTGAGGCTGGTGGACAGGCCGCGTGCGATATCGCTGGTCACGTGCTGGCCGCCGACGGGGACGACATCCGTGTGAATGACGTTGCCCTCAAGGAAAACAGCGATGGAGGTTGTGCCGGCCCCCAGGTCGATCAGGGTCACGCCCAGCTCTCGCTCGTCCTCGACCAGGCTGGAAAGCCCGGATGCAAAGGGTGAGACGACGAAGTTGCCGAGCTCCAGGTGACAGCGCTGAACGCAGGTGGCCAGGTTGCGCACCGGGCCGCTGGCCGCCGTGACGATGTGCATGTTCACGCCCAGCCGCTCGCCGTACATGCCGCGCGGGTCACGGATTCCGCGGCTGCCATCGATGGTGTAGCCCACGGGAATGGAATGGATGAGCTGGCGGCCCTTTTCGGGTTGTCCCAGTACACCCTCCAGCTGGTGTCCCTGCTCCAGGGCACGGCGCAAGTCCATGTCACCGACTTCGTGGCCGTCGATAGAGACCTCGACACCGATGGAGCGCGAGGCCGGGTACCCACCGGAGAGGTTGACCACCACCTGCTCGATGGTCTCCCCCGCCATCTGTTCGGCTGCATGGACGGCATTCAGGATTGCAGCCTCGGCCGCTTCCATGTCCACGACGGCACCGGCCTTCACCCCACGACTGACCTGCTGCCCGATCCCGATGACCTTGAGCCCACGCGGCTTGTCGCCACGCCCCTCCTCGATCCGGGCGATCAGACAACAGATCTTGCTGCTGCCCACATCCAGGGCAGCCAGGATGCCGTGCCGATTGCGCTTCAGCCCCTTCTTCATGTATCGGTCCCCTTGGCCTGCTGAGGTCCAGGCGGTCTCTGGCCACTCAGTGTGCGAATGATCAATCGGTCCGGCAGGCGCAGGTCCACGATCTCGACATCCCGGTTGAACAGGCCCTGCTCTTGCTCCACCCGTGCCAACTGGCGCCAGGCTTCCGCGGCATCCGTTTCGGGAAGCTGTATTTCCACACCGTTTTCCAGTTTCACGTTCCAGCGGCGCTCAGAAACGCGCACCAGAGCCTCGACCTGCGCCGCCAATTCCGGTTCTCCCTGCAAAATCCCAAGCATCTCCGTGGCGTGTTTGGCCGCCCCCGGCCCCACAACCAGAGGCAAATGGCTGTAGCCCTTGGCGCGCACACCGGAAATCACCTCACCGCGACTGTCGATAAGCTGCAGCTTGCGCTCCTTTTGCCAGAGGGCCATGGCTTCTCGCTCGTGCAGACGGATGAAGATGTGATCCGGCAGTCGGCGTTCGACCTCGGCGCGTTCAACCCAGGGCAGTTCCTCCAGCCGACGGCGGGCATCCTGTGGATTGAAGGCCAGGATCGGAGTGCCACGACGAACCTCCAACTGCTCGAGCACGAGTTTGCGCTCCGTCTTCTTGCGCCCTTCGACCATGACCTCGTTGACGGCCAGGCCCCACTCCGCCGTGGTGGCGTAATAGCTGGCAACCGACCATTCAGCGGTACGCTGCAGGCTTCCGGACTGCCACAGCCAACCGGCCACGGCGCCCAGGACTGCGATCAGGATCAGGCGCGGCAGATATCGGCGAAATCCATTCAGCGGCAGACGCTCGTGCAGCCGCCGACCGGCCGGTGCGCGCCGCTTGCTTTCCTTGCGCTTTTTCTCTGCACCGCGTTTCAGTCGCATGATGCCTGCTCCACCATCCACTGGACGAGTTCGTTGAAGGGAATACCCAGATGCGCTGCCTGTTCCGGAACCAGGCTCAGCGGCGTCATTCCGGGCTGGGTGTTGACCTCGAGCAGATAGAGACCTGTATCCGTCTCGTTTTCCTGCTGATCGTCGTAGCGGAAATCGGCCCGGCTCACGCCCCGGCACCCAAGGGCCTTGTGCGCGGCCACGGCCTGCGCCATGGCGGCCTCGTACACGTGGCTCGAAACAGGCGCCGGCAGGATGTGCTCGGTTTTGCCTTCCGTATACTTTGCCGTGTAGTCGTAGAAACCCTGTCGGGGCCGCAGCTCAGTGACCGCCAGCGCATGGTCCACCATGACCGATACGGTGAGTTCGCGTCCCTGGATATAGGGCTCGACCAGGACCTCTTCGCCAAACGGCCAGTCTGCATGGGTAAAGGGCAGATCATTGGCGCCCGGCTGGACGATGACCACGCCCATGGAAGAGCCCTCACAAACCGGCTTGACCACATAGGGACGTGGCAGCGGATCGCCGGCAAGGACGGTTTCCCGTGCCATCACCGAGCCGCCCGGACAGCGCAGGCCGGCTGATTCCAGGACTTTCTTGGCAACCGCCTTGTCCATGGCAAGCGCCGAGGCGAGGCGTCCCGAATGCGTGTAGGGAAGCTGCATCAGATCCAGCAGCCCCTGTACAGAGCCATCCTCGCCATAGCGTCCGTGCAGGGCATTGAAGACCACAGACGGCCGTTTCTCCAGGGTCTGGACCAGGGCCGGCACATCCCCCGTGAAGTCGAACAATTCGACCTCGTGACCCAGGCCGCGCAAGGCATCGGCACAGGCCTGGCCGCTGACCAGTGAAACATCCCGCTCGACCGAGGGGCCGCCATAGAGAACGAGAATCTTCATCGCCGTCATGAGCTCTCCCCCTCTGGCAAGCCAAGTCGCCGGATTTCCCATTCCAGCAGGATTCCAGTGGTCTCTTGCACACGTCGGCGGACCTCTTCGCCCAGGTTCTCCAGGTCCGCGGCCGTGGCCGTTCCGGTGTTAATCAGGAAGTTGCAGTGCTGCTCCGAGACCTGGGCCCCGCCCACAGTCAAGCCACGGCAGCCTGCCCGCTCGATCAACTGCCAGGCCTTCTCGCCCGGCGGATTCTTGAAGGTGCTGCCTCCCGTACGGCTGCGCACCGGTTGACTGTCCCCGCGTGCCGTACGGATTTCCTCCATTCGGCGCTCGATCTCCAGGGCATCGCCGGCCTGCCCCTGCAGCACGGCACCCGTGAAGATCCAGTCCTCAGGCACCGCAGCGTGGCGATATGACAGCCCCATGCTCTCGGGGTCCAGGGCCTTGACCTCCCCCTCGGCTGTCAGGGCCTCGGCGCCGATCAGGACATCCTTGAGTTCGCTCTGATAGGCGCCGGCATTCATGCGCAGGGCGCCGCCCAGTGTTCCGGGTATGCCACAGAGGAACTCCAGGCCACTCAAGCCCTCGCGCCGGGCCATCTCGGCAATGTTCACGTCCAATGCGCCGGCACCGCAAACAAGGCGATCGTCTTCAGCTTCGATGGTTGCAAAAAGCCGCCCCAGACGGATGACGACACCCGGCAGGCCACCGTCGCGCACCAGCAGATTCGAGCCGACGCCCAGCAGCGTGACCGGCACATCGGCCGGCTTTTCCTGAAGGAAGTGGATCAGGTCGTCACGATCGGCCGGCTTGAACAGAACCTCGGCGGGACCGCCCACACGGAACCAGGTGACATTGGCCAACTTGGCATTCTCACTGTAGCGCCCCCGAACCTCGGGCAGGCGGGGCAGGAGATTGTTGGAGAAGGCGGCTTCGCTCATCGTGCCTCCTCCAGTTCATGGGCCAGTTCCTGGGGCAGGCTCTGCGCCCAGTTCGTGATGCTGCCGGCTCCCATGCAAACCACCAGATCACCAGGCGCGGCGATGTCCTTGAGGGTCTGTGCCAAGACCTCCTGACCGGGCAAGGCGGTGACATGCCGATGACCATGCGCACGCAGCCCCTCAACGAGTGCATCCCGATCCGCGCCTTCCAATGGAGCTTCGCCGGCCGCGTAGACATCAGCCACGACCACATGGTCGGCTTCGTTGAAGCAGGTGCAGAAATCCTCGAACAGATCCTTCAGCCGGCTGTAGCGATGCGGCTGCATGACCGCGATGACCTTGCCATGGGTTGCCTGACGCGCAGCCTTTAGGACAGCGCTGATCTCAACGGGGTGATGGGCATAGTCGTCGATGACCGTGATGCCCCCGGCTTCCCCCGTGCGGGTGAAACGGCGCTTCACACCGCCGAAATCGGACAAGCCACTGCGCAGCTGCTCCTCGGCGATTCCCATCTGCACCGCCAGGGCCACAACGGCCAAAGCATTCTGCACGTTGTGCTGACCCATCATGGGCAGGAACAGATCGGCTATGCGATGCGTCTCTTGGCCGTCCCGGGCCACGATCACCACATCGAAATACGACCCCTTCGGAGACAGGCGCAGGTTTTCTCCGCGCACGTCGGCCTGTGTGCTGAAACCATAGGTCACGACCCGCCGATCCTCGATCCGCGCGATCAGCGACTGCACAGCGGGGTGATCGACACAGCAGACCGCAAAACCATAGAAGGGGATGTTTTCGACAAAACTTTCGAAGGCGCGGTGCAGATTCTCGACCGATCCATAATGCTCCATGTGCTCGGGGTCGATGTTGGTCACCAGCGCGATGGTTGCCGGCAGCTTCACGAAGGTCCCGTCGCTCTCGTCGGCCTCGACAGCGATCCAGTCACCCTGTCCCAGGCGCGCGTTGGTGCCATAGGCATTGATTATCCCGCCGTTCACCACTGTAGGATCCAGCCCGGCGGCATCCAGGAGGGCGGCCACCATCGATGTGGTCGTTGTTTTCCCGTGCGTTCCGGCCACGGCAATGGAGGACTTCAACCGCATCAGTTCGCCCAGCATCTCGGCACGGCGGACGACCGGCAGCGCCCGGCTGCGGGCAGCCTGAACCTCGGGATTGTCGGACTTCACCGCAGAGGAAATGACAACCACCTGCGCCTTGTCGACATTCTCCTCGGCATGGCCGATATGAACGGGAATGCCCAGTTCGCGCAATCGACGCACATTCGGGCTCTCGGCAATGTCACTGCCCTGCACCTGATAGCCAAGGTTGTACAGGATTTCGGCTATGCCGCTCATACCGATTCCACCGATACCCACGAAATGCAGGACGCCTATATCCAGGGGCAAGGCACTCATGCGGCTTCCCCCCTGTCTTGATCACCCTGTTGGTCGCACACTAGGTCCGCCAAACGGGCCGCAGCCCCCATGACGGCAGCATCACGGGCCCGATGGGCCGCTTCTTCCAGCAAGTTGGGAGTCTCCATCAGGCCTTTCAGTTTCTCCGCCAGGTTCTCGGCCGTCAGCGTACGCTGTGGCATGAGCCAACCTCCCCCGGCCTCGGCCATGGCCTGCGCATTGCCCGTCTGGTGATCGTCGGCGGCAAAGGGATAGGGCACGTATATGGCCGGCCGACCGGCGGCCGCCAGTTCGGTGACCGTCGAAGCGCCAGCGCGACAGACAACCAGGTGCGCTGCGGCCAGGCGCTGGGGCATGTCCTGGAAGAAGGTCTGGACAGTGCAGTTCACCCCGCATTCCTTGTAGTGACTGGCAACGCTTTCCAGCGCATCGCCGCGCACCTGCTGGACGACTTCCAGCTGTTCGCGCAAGGCCTGGGGCAACTGCGCCACGGCTGCCGGAATCAGTTCGTTGAAGGCTTGCGCACCCTGGCTGCCGCCTGTGACCAGCAAAACGAAGGGCGTTTTCTCAGCGGGCAGACGATAGCCCTGCTCACCGACAGCGGCGATATCCGCGCGCACGGGATTGCCGGTCAGGACCACACGATTTTCGGCATTCGGATCCAACCCGGAAGGCTGCGGAAAGGAACTGGCAATGGCATCGGCCCGACGGGCCAGCATGCGGTTTGCCCGTCCCACAACCTGGTTCTGCTCGTGCAGGACAACACGGCTGCCCACGGCGGAGGCGGCCAGCATGGTCGGGACCGAGGCATAGCCTCCGAACCCAACCGCCGCGGAAGGTTTCAGGCGCCGCAGTAAACGCCGTGCCTGCAGGTACCCCAGGGCAAGGTTCAAGGCGCCCCGTGCCTTGTGCAAAAGGCCGCCGCCCAGGATGGCGGTTGCCGATATGAAATGCGTCTCGACTTGCGGCAGGGAGTCGCCAAACCCGCCTCCCCGGCTGTCGGTGACCAGGGCCACGCGGCAATCGCGCTGCAGCAATTCCTCTGCCAGGGCACGGGCCGGGAACATGTGCCCGCCGGTTCCGCCGGCGGCCAGGACCACGAGCTTGCCTTGCTTGTGCATGCTCATGGCTCCTCGCTTTCCGCACCGGCACGCCGGCGCGTCAGGGCCAGAAGCATTCCCATGCCCAGGGCCAGAGCCACCAGTGACGATCCACCATAAGAGATGAAAGGCAGCGTCATGCCCTTGGTGGGCATCAGATGCAGGGTCGATCCCATGTTGATCAGCGCCTGGAAGCCGAACTGCACCAGCAGTCCGGTGGCCGCCAGCAGGACGAACAGGCTTTCCTCGTGCAGCAGGCGCGCAAATCCGCGCAGCACGATGAAGGCAAACAGGCTGACGATGATCAGGCAGGCGAAAAGTCCCAACTCCTCACCCGCAACGGCGAAGATGAAATCGGCGTGGGCGTCCGGCAGGTACTGCTTGATGGTTCCCTCGCCCGGGCCGCGTCCCCAAAGACCACCGTTCATGAAGGCCTCAAGCGAGCGGCCGATCTGGTAGCGATCGCCCGCTTCCGGATCCAGGAAGGCATTCACCCGCTCGGTCACGTGCGGCATGGTGAAATAGGCCCCAAGGAAGGCCGAGATCACCATCACGCCCAGGCCAGCCACCCAGAACATCGGCAGACCGGCCAGGAACAGCTGTACCAGGAAGATACCCGTGATGATCGCTGTCTGGCCCACATCGGGTTGTAGGGCCAACAGGCTCGACACCAGAAGCCAGAGGCCCGTGGCCACCATCATGCCCGGGAAGTCTTCCTGCTTGCCGGTGGCCAGAATCCAGGCCAGCGTCACGGCGAAGAAGGGCTTGGCGAACTCCGCCGGTTGGATTGACAGTCCACCGAAGCTGAGCCAACGCGTGGCTCCCTTGATCTCGGTGCCGACCACAAGAGTGAGGATCAGAAGCAGGATACTGCCCGCCAGGGCAATGACCGATAGCCGCCTGACCCAGCGCGGCGTGGCGAGCGAGGCAACGAAAAGCACGGCAAGCGCCAGCGGCAGCCAGACCAACTGGCGTTTCACCAGACCAAAGGTTTCCATCCCGATGCGATTGGCCACCGACGGCGAGGCCGTTATGATCAGGACACAGCCGATCCCCATGAGCAGCAGCAGTGCGATCAGTGTCCAGCGATCGACCGTCCACCACCAGCGGCCAAGCAGGGAGGTATCCGTGCGGTTGAAGGTCAGGCTCATGATGACACCTGCCCGGCCGTCGCCTTGGTGTCCTTCAGGGACTTGACCAACGCGCGGAAGGCGTCTCCGCGCGATTCGAAATTGTCGAACTGATCGAAGGAGGCGCAGGCGGGAGACAACAGGACGACCGCCCCCGCCCCATCGTCTCCGGCCGCGGCCTGGGCTGCATGATCGACCGCCGTTTCCAGGGTGCCGCTTTTCTCGAAGGACAGCTTCCCTTCAAGCGCCTTGGCGAAACCCTCAGCCGCCTCGCCAATCAGGAAGGCCTTGACGATACGCGGATACCAGGTTTCCAGACCTTCAAGTCCGCCTTCCTTGGCGCGCCCTCCGGCAATCCAGTAGATCCGTTCATAGCATGACAGAGCCCGGCCGGCCGCTTCCGCATTGGTGGCCTTTGAATCGTTGATGAAGCGCACCGCATCAATCTCGGCCACCAATTCCTGGCGGTGCGGCAAACCGGCAAAGCTGCGCATGCAGGCCATGATCACGGCCGGGTCCACACCCGCCGCCTGGCAAGCGGCGTAGGCCGCGGCGGCATTCTGCCAGTTGTGTTCCCCCGGCAGGTGCTCCAACTCATTCAAGGGCAGGATCGGGACCTGCTTGCCTTCGCTGTCGTCGACCAGGAAACCGTCGCTCGCATAGACGCCACCGGCAACGGGCCCCTTGCCGGAAACCGGTATCACGCGCTGGTTCCCGGTTGCCATGAGTTCGTCGAAGATCTTCCGGCAGATGGGGTCATCCACGCCGACAACCGCGGTGCGGTTGCTGGTCTGGCGGTGGAAGATCTGTTTCTTCGCGGCAATATAGCCCTCCAGCCCACCATGGCGGTCCAGATGGTCCGGGCTGATGTTCAACAGCACAGCCACGTCGAAGGTGATGGATAGCGTCAGGTCCAGCTGATAGCTGGACATTTCCAGCACGTAGAACCCTTCGCGATCGACTGGATCGAATTCCAGTGCCGGCATGCCCAGGTTCCCGCCGGTGTAGACCAGCCGCCGGGCCATGTTCAGCACATGCCCGATCAGGGCCGTCGTGGTCGACTTGCCGTTGGTCCCGGTCACGCCGATATACTTGGCATCCGGCTGGATGCGCCCAAGCAGTTCGATGTCCCCGACAACCTCGACACCAGCGGCCTGGGCCTTTGCGACCACCGGATGCGGCGCTGGATGATGATAGGGTATCCCGGGACTGAGTATCAGAGAGACGGGTTGGTTCCAGTCGGCCTGCATCAGGTCCACCAGGGGTATATCCGCTTCGACAGCCCGGTTGCGTGCGTCTTCGTTGTCATCCCACGCCCAGACATCCGCCCCACTGGCCATGAGGGCACGCGCAGCCGTCCGCCCGGACTTGCCAAGTCCCAGAACCGCCACCGTGCAGCCTTCCATGAATGGGAGTTCGATCATCCTGCCCTCACCTCAGCTTCAGCGATGACAGGCCGATCAACGCCAGGATAACGGCGATGATCCAGAAACGGATAACGATGGTGGGCTCGGCCCAGCCCTTCTTCTCGAAGTGATGGTGCAGCGGCGCCATGCGGAAGACGCGGTGTCCCGTCAGCTTGTAGGACAGCACCTGCACGATGACCGAAACCGTCTCCAGTACGAAGAGGCCGCCAATGATGGCCAGGACCAGTTCGTGCTTGGTGATGACGGCCACACCGCCCAGGGCGCCGCCACAGGACAGAGACCCGGTATCGCCCATGAAGACCATGGCAGGCGGTGCGTTATACCAGAGAAAGCCCAGGCCTCCGCCAACCAGCGCGCCACAGAAGACCGCAAGTTCGCCCGTGCCCTGAACGTACTGGATCTGCAGGTAGTCAGCATAAACCGTGTTACCGACCAGGTAGGCGATGAAAGCAAAGCAGGAGGCCGCGATCATCACCGGCACGATCGCCAGGCCATCCAGGCCATCTGTCAGGTTCACGGCATTCGAGGCCCCGACCATGACCAGCATGCCGAGTATGATGAAGAACAGCCCCAGGTCCAGCAGCACGCCCTTCACGAAAGGAATGGCCAGATGGGTCTCGAGTTCAGGTCGTGCGATCATCATGATCGCCACGGCTGCCACGAAAGCCACGGCAAATTGACCCAGCAGCTTGTAACGCCCCGGCAGGCCTTGGTGATTGCGGCGTGTGAGTTTCAGGTAGTCGTCGGCAAAACCGATCAGACCGAAGGCCACGGTTACGAAGAGGACGACCCAGATATACAGGTTGCTGAGATCGGCCCAGAGCAGGGTCGAGATGCTGAGCGCCAGAAGGATCAGCACACCACCCATGGTCGGCGTGCCCTTCTTGGTCAGCAGGTGACCTTCGGGGCCATCCTCGCGGATCGGCTGTCCGTCGCGCTGGCGTGCCTTCAACCAGCGAATAACGCTGGGTCCAAGGACAAAGGCGATGAACAGGGCCGTCAGCAGTGCGCCGCCTGTGCGAAAGGTCAGGTAACGAAAAAGATTGAAGAGCGTGAATTCATCGGCAAGCGGGGCCAGAAGATTGTAAAGCATGGTGTCAGCCCCCGTTCGCCTGTTTTGCTTCATCAGCCTCGGACGCGGTCAGGGCCTCGACGATCACGCGCATGCGGCTGCCCAGCGAGCCCTTGACCAGGACAACGTCCCCCGGACGCAGTTCTTGCAGAAGCGGTCCAGGCAGATCTGCCGAGGTCTCGGCATTGCAGGCCAGCTTGCCTTCGGGGAGCCGGTGCGCCAGATGCGACATCATGGGGCCCGCCAGGAAAACCAGATCGATGGAATTGGCTGTGACGTTCTCGGCCAGCTCTTCGTGAAAGCGCTGGCTGTCACTTCCCAGTTCCAGCATGTCACCCAGGACGGCAATCCGGCGGCCACCGGTGGCCGGCTGCGTGGCGCCCAGGACTCCCAGAGCCGCGGCCATGGACAGGGGGTTGGCATTGTAGCATTCGTCCAGCAGCGTGAAGCTGCCGCCTTCCGGCATCCGGACTTCCTGCCTCGCGCCACGCCCAGGCATGGCCTGGAGCTGGTCGAAAGCGCGCGCGGCAAGATCTATTTCAGCCCCCAGCGCCTGGGCAGCACTCAGGACAGCCAGGCTGTTCATGGCCTGATGCCGTCCGGGCAGACCCAGGTGATAGGTCATCTCGCGCCCTTCCAGGGCAACATGAACCTCGCCGCCACGCTCGCTGGCCGCCCAGTCCAGCAGACGCAGGTCCGCCGCTTCGTCCGTACCGAAGGATCGTATCGTCTCCACGCCCGCCTTCCTGGCTGCTTTCGTCAAGAAATCCCAATACTCGCTGTCCCTGGGAAGAACTGCAGTGCCGTCCGTCCCAAGGCCCTCGAAAATCTCTGCCTTGGCCGCTGCGATGGCGTCCTGCGAGCCGAGATGCTCCAGGTGCGCCATGCCAATGTTCGTGATCACCGCCACCTGCGGGCGTATCAGCCTGGACAACGGCCGGATCTCACCACTGTGGTTCATTCCCACTTCAAACACGCCATAGGCTGCATCCTGCGGAAGGCGCGCGAGGGACAGGGGAACACCCCAATGATTGTTGTGACTGGCCGCGCTGCCGTGAGTCTTGCCTTGGGCGGACAGGGCCGCGATCAGCATTTCCTTGGTGCTGGTCTTCCCCGAGGACCCCGTGACAGCGACAATTTTGGCCGAAGCGCGCGCACGTCCTGCTGCACCCAGGGCTGTCAGCGCCTGGAGCGTGTCATCGACAACGACCAGAGGACCTTCAGCAGGCAATGGGCGACTGACAATCGCTGCCGCAGCCCCTCTGGAAAAGGCTTCTGCCACGAAGTCATGCGCATCGAAGTTCGGACCGCTCAGGGCAACGAAGAGGTCGCCGGGTTCAAGCGAGCGTGTATCGATCGATACACCGCTGGCACTCCAATCACCTTCGCCCTGACCATTGACCGCATCCCGCACCGCTTCGGCAGTCCAGAGGCTCGCCATCAACGACCTCCCTCGACCATATGACGAATCGCAGCACGGGCCACGTCCCGGTCATCGAAGGGCAGAACCTGATCACCGACAATCTGTCCGGACTCGTGCCCCTTCCCGGCGATGACCAGGACATCGCCGGCCTTCAAGGCGGCAACAGCTTCGAAGATTGCCTGACGGCGATTGCCGATTTCATGTGCATTTGGGGCAGCAGCCAGGATTTCGGCTCTAATGGCCGCAGGATCCTCCGTACGCGGATTGTCGTCCGTGACAATGACCTCATCTGCCAACTGGGCACAGACCTGCCCCATCAGGGGGCGCTTGCCGCGATCACGGTCACCACCGCAGCCGAACACGACATGAAGCCCGCCTGCAGCATGCGGGCGCAGAGCCCGCAGGACGGTCTCCAAGGCCCCGGAGGTGTGGGCGTAGTCGACAAAAACCTTACCCCCCGCCGGCGTTTCACCCACGGCTTCGATCCGCCCCGGGACAGCCCGGATCTTTCTCAAAGCTCCAACGGCATCCTGAGGATCCACGCCTTCGGCCAGAACAAGGCCGAGCGCGGCGAGCGCGTTCATGGCCTGGAAGGTACCCGCCACTTCAAGGGCAAGGCGATGGCGGTGTCCAAACACTTCCAGGTCAAGGGTCAGGCCGTCGCCCCCCGGCGACATTTCCAACAGCCTGAGATCGCGCCCACCGCGCCCGTAGTTAAGGGAGGACAGTCCCCTTGCCACGGTTTTCGAGCGGAGAGCCTCGAATTCGGGAATATCGGCATTGAGTACGGCAGTCCCGCCCTCGGGCAGGAGTTCCGCGAACAGTCGCGCCTTGGCATCCAGATAGGCCTCCATCGAGGCGTGGTAGTCCAGATGATCGCGACTGAGGTTCGTGAAGGCGGCCGCCGAGATGCGCACGCCATCCAGGCGATACTGGTCCAGTCCATGGCTGGAAGCTTCCAGGGCCAGGTGGTCGAAACCGTTCTCGGCCAGATCCGCCAGGCAGCGCATCAGATCCACGGGATCGGGCGTGGTCAGTGCAGCAGGCGCCTGGGGGCGCGGTGGAATCAGGCCCAGTGTCCCGAGGCTTGCAGCCTTCTGTCCCAGGTTCTCCCACATCTGGCGCACGAAGGTGACAACGGATGTCTTGCCGTTTGTCCCGGTCACGGCGGCAATGAAGCGTGGCTGGTGGCGATAGAACGCGGCCGCCGTCAAGGCCAGACGACGCCTGGGGTTGTCATCCAGGATCAACGGCATCCCTGATGGCAGGAGGCTGCGATCCGTGTCGGTGGGTGCCAGAACCGCTGCGGCCCCTTTCTGCAGGGCTTCCGAAATATAGGCACGGCCATCGTGATGGCCGCCCGGAATTGCGGCAAACAACCAGCCAGGCTCGACACGCCGGCTATCCGCCGTCAGCCCCCTGATCTCCCTGTTCACCGTCTCTGGATTCATGCCCCGCAGGACCTCCTCATCGAATAGTTCATTGAGATGCAACGCTGCGCCCTTTCAGGTGAACGGGCACGAAGAGGGGATCCGGCCCCACCTCGCTTGGCAGAGCGCGCGGCTCCAGGCCCACCACAGGCCCCATTCGCTGCACGATTTTCTTGATGGCCGGCGCCACGACCCAGCCCGCGGTGGCGTAGCCATAGCTATTTTCGGTTGGCTTAGGCTCATCGACCATGGCGAAGATCGCGTACTGCGGATCGTCCATGGGGAAGGCCCCGGCAAAGGACGCGATTCGATTGTTGCGATCGTATCCGCCGGACGCCTTCAGCTTGTCAGCCGTACCTGTCTTGCCACCCACCATATAGCCCGGCGCCTCGGCATTGCGTCCGGTGCCCTCGGCCACCACCAGGCGCATCAACCAGCGCATCTGTTCCGAGGTCTGTTCGGAGATCACCTGCTCGCCAACGGGACGTTCGCCGGGCTTGCGCTTCACCAGCGTGGGCGACAGCAACTCGCCGCCGTTCACCATGGCAGACAAGGCCCGCACGACCTGGACCGGGGTTACCGCCAGGCCATGGCCGTAGGATATCGTCATGGTATTGATTTCACGCCACTTGGCCGGAACAAGCGGGCTGCCATTCTCGGGAAGTTCCACGGGACCCCGCTTGAGAAGGCCAAATTTCCCGAAGTAGTTCTGGATGGCCTTGGTACCGGCCTCCATGGCCATGTGAACGGTGCCGATATTACTGGAATGCAGGAAGATCTCGGGAATCGACATCCAGCCGTCCTTCGGCTTGAAGTCGTTGATGGTATAGCCGGCAACCCGGATCGGCTTGGAAACGTCGTATCCGTCATCCAGCCTGACGGCTCCGGCGTCCAGAGCTGCCGCAGCGCTAAAGATCTTGAAAACGGACCCCACTTCGTAAACGCCCAGGGTTGCCCGATTGAAGCGCGCTTCATCGCTGGCCGCACCGGGATGATCCGGATCGAAGGTGGGCAGGGAAACCATCGCCAGGATCTCGCCCGTGTCCACATCCATGATGAGGCCGCTTGCCCCGATACCGGAGTATTCCGTCATCGCGGCCTGCAACTCTTCGGCCATTATGTGCTGGAGACGCATGTCGAGAGAGAGCTCCAGAGGCGCTGTCCCACCCCGAAGCCTCTCCTCAAAGGTCTTTTCCATGCCGGCGATGCCCTGGCCATCGATATCGCTGTAGCCAACCACGTGACTGAACAGATCATCGTGCGGGTAATAGCGGCATTCATCGTGCTGCAGATAGACACCGGGAATACCCAGGTCGTTGACGGCATCGGTTTCCCGCGGGCTCAGGCAGCGCCCCACCCAGGTGAAACTGCGATCGGAAGCCAGCCCGCCCTTCAGGCGCTCTTCATCAATACCCTTCAGGACAGAAGCCAGGCGCCCGGCCACCTCGTCAGGATTGCGGATCTGCCGCGGATTGGCATAGACGGCATTGGTCGGCAGTGTCGTTGCCAGCACGGTTCCGTTGCGATCCACGATATCAGCCCGTCCGCTGCGCCATTCGGTATTCGCGGGCGCGACCGTGGCAATCTGTGCAGAGGCGTCGCTTTGCAGCAGGGTCAGGTCGACCAGACGCAAACCTATCATGACGAAGGCCATGGCAAAGACCAGGGCCGACACGATCAGGCGTGTGCGGCCGGTTTCCAGGGCTGCCTTGCGCGCGCCTTCCAGTTCGACAACCCAGGTTTTCGGCTGCCCGACATCCAGGCCGCATGGAGAGAGCGGGCGAAAGTTTGCAGGCTCATTGCGCTTGCGGGTCATTGCGAAGCCTCCATCGAAACGAAGGTCGGCTTCGCGGCCGCATCTGCGGTCGGCAGGGAACGGCCGGTTACGGGATTGACCGGTCCGGACACGGAAGGTTTCGGATCCGGCTTGTTCCGCGTCTGCTCCGAGGCAGACGCAGCACGCACCTGCGCGGAGGCTGTGTCTGGTTCATTCTGCTCTGCCGTCCCGTCCTGGCCGGCCGCCTGCTGCAGCAGCTTGTTCGGAAGCCGCGGCAAGGGCTCCGGCGACCAATCTTCCGGACTGCTGGGCCGGCTTCGCGGATAGGGCTTTTGACCGGCCTTGTCCGATTGCGAATACCCAAAGTCCTCGGGACGCGGCGGCAGGTAAGCAACCTGGCTGACCTGGGCCGTCTCCATGGGCTGGAGGTCAAGGTGCCGTTCCGCCAGGCGCGCAAGGCGCTTGGGATCGTTCAGATAGCTCCATTCGGCCTTCAGGATATGTATGGTCTCCTGATCGCGCAGAATCTGCTCGTTCAACGCTTTCAGCCTTTGTTCCTTCTGCTGGACCTCGTGCTTGACCTGGAACAGGGCAGCCATCGCCACCACGGCGGCCAGCATCATGAAAGCGAAAAAGAGACGATTCATGACTGCACCTCCAGAGCCGGAGCCTGGGTGCGTTCTGCCGCACGCAGGCGCGCCGAGCGCGACCTGGGATTGCGTGCCGTCTCGTCCCGCGTCGGACGGATTGCGTTGCGTGAAAGGAGCGAAAAGCTGGGTTCAGGCCGGGGCTTTGCCGGCGCATGGCGCGAGCCCTGGGGCGCGGCATCGCTGTGTGCACGCAGGAAACGTTTGACGATGCGATCTTCCAGCGAATGGAAAGACACCACCGCCAGGCGGCCACCCGGGGCCAGAATGCGCTCGGCTGCGCTCAGTCCGCGCTCCAGCTCGCCCAGTTCGTCGTTCACGTGCAGTCGAAGGGCCTGAAACGTCCGCGTTGCCGGATCTATGCCATCTGCGGAAGGCTTGACCACCGAGCGCACAATCTGAGCCAGACGGAATGTCGTTTTGACAGGCGCCTCCTTGCGCGCAGCCACGATGGCGCGCGCAACAGCCCTGGCACGCCGCTCTTCGCCCAGGCGCCATATGATATCGGACAGCTCTGCTTCGGAAGATTCGTTGACGACATCGGCGGCAGTGGGCCCATCGCCGCCCATGCGCATGTCCAGCGGGCCGTCGGCACGGAAGGAGAAGCCGCGTCCGGCTTCGTCCAACTGCGGGGATGACACACCCAGGTCCAGAGCGACCCCATCCACAGGCGCTTCGGGAAGCAGTCGATCCATATCGCCGAAGCATCCCTCGATCAACTGCAGGCGCCCGGGAAACTCGGCGCACAGCCGCTCGCCCTCCTGAATGGCCGCCGGATCACGATCCAGTCCCACGACGCGACAATCGGCGGCCTGCAGGATAGCTCGAGCATAACCGCCACGTCCGAAGGTTCCATCGAGATAGATCGCACCGTCGCGCGGCTGGAGCACCTCCATGACCTCGGCAAGCATCACCGGCATATGCCCGCCGGTCGTATATGCTGCACTGGTCTGCATGGTTCACTCCTCCTTCGCGCGGCGAAGAGGCAGGGACAGGCCCTTCTGACGGGCCTGGGCACGACGCTCGCCCTGATAGGAAGAGAAGGCTTGCGGCTCCCAGATGCGGAAGGTCTTGCCCATGCCGACAAAGGCAGCCTCTTCCGTGATGCCGGCCACCTCCATCAACTCCGGCGGCAACTGGATGCGCCCCCCGCTGTCCCAGGCCAACGGATGCGCATCGGCAAACAGGCTGGATGCCAGGTCCTGGTGATTGTCAGAGAACAGGTCCATGTCGGCGACGCTCTCACTCAATTCGCTCATGAACCCCATACCGCAGCCTTCAATGGCCTCCACCTTGTGGGACAGAAAACAGACAACGCCCTGGAAGCTTTCGCCGGCCAGAACCTGGCGAAAGGGGGCCGGAACCGACACGCGCCCTTTGCGGTCGACCCTGTTCCGGAAGGTACCGAGAAACGGTGTTTGCGCTTGCACCCCTGTCTCCCGAACACCGCTGCGGCTTCCCCCAAGCGGTCCAAGTCGTTCAGCAGGCACCCCCTGCCCGGGTCCACCACGGCCCGCCCGCCATTCATTCCCTTGGGATAGTCAGGGGACACGGGCCCAGTTAGTGGGATATCATGGGATAGCATGGGAATTCATGGGCGTCAATGGGAACTCAAGTATTCCGCATGGGATAAAGCCCCGGATATTGGGGCTTTTGGCAGCAATGATTTCTACTTTGGGAGCATTCCGGAAAGCTGTTCTTGCACTCCGCACTCAAGCTAGAAATAAAATTTGGCGAAGATTTGTTCTCTTTATGTTCTCTTTCTAGAAGAGTAAGCGGAAGCCCCGGCCACGCCTGGCTCGAATACAGGGAAAATTTCGTCCGGGAAGTAAATGAGTAAGGTCAGGCGGCCTGTAAGCCGGGTTCTGTCCGCACCGCAAGGCGATGCTGGATAGCCATTCATCTGGGACGCCCGTTGCCGGACGCCTCGCGCGACCTACCCGAACGGCGGCGCGAAAATCCGCCTGGTCCTCGTGGGACCTGCCGTTCCTACTCGGTCTTGCTCCCGGTGGGGTTTACCATGCCGCCCCCGTTGCCGGGGGCGCGGTGCGCTCTTACCGCACCCTTTCACCCTTGCCCCGCGCTGATATGGCGGGGCGGTTTGCTTTCTGTGGCACTTTCCCTGGGGTTACCCCCGCCGGGCGTTACCCGGCACCGCATTTCCGTGGAGCCCGGACTTTCCTCCCCCGGACGCAAGGTCCGAAGGCGGCTATCCGACCGCCTGACGCAGCAGACTTAAGCGGTGGAAAGTGAGGAATCAATCACCCTCTGCCCGACCGGCTGCCTTCTCGTAAAGCGCCGCAATGGCAGAGAGCCGCCCGGACGTACGGGGATCCAGGTGGCCCGTCAGATGATCCGGCAGGAACCGCCTCTGAAAAGCCAGCAGTACCCGCTCGAAATCCTCGTCCAGATAGCCATACCCGATCGTTGCCAGCGCCTGACGAGCCGTCTCTTCATTCGGACTGTCCTGGATGGGCCCTTCATCGCTCCACAGCCCCACCCCGTAGCGGGCCAGCCCCGGCCAGTCGAAAAGCTCGCCCGGATCCTCCTTGCGCAGGGGCGCAATATCCGAATGCCCCACCACACGCTGGCGGGGAATCCCATGGCGATTGCGCAGAACCACGGACAGCTCGATCACCGCCTGCATCTGAACGGCCGGAAAGGGACGATAGCCGAATTCATGACCCGGATTGACGATCTCGATGCCGAGACTTGCATCGTTCAGGTTGTCTTCCCCGGCCCAATGCGAAAGGCCTGCATGCCAGGCACGGCGATGCTCTGGCACCAGGCGCAGGACCCGCCCGTCCTCCTCGACCAGATAATGCGCGCTGACCCGAGCCGCCGGATCACACAGGCGCGCCATGGCCGCCGCGCCGCTTTCCATGCCCGTGTAGTGCATGACCAGCATGTCCGGCGCCCCGGTCTTCCGGCGCTCGTCATGATTGGGGGAAGGATGTTCGTGGATCAGGACCATTACAGTCGCTCGCGCACCGGCGCCCCCAGCCCGGGACGCCGCAAGATGATGATGCCGACGCCGGCCAGCGTCAGGATACCGCCAATCAGGAACGGAATTGTCAGGGGTTCGTGCAGGAATACGATTCCCGATGCCGCCCCGACCACCGGCACCATCAGGGTGAAGGGGGCCGCCTGGTTGATGTCATAGCGCGTGACCATGCGCGCCCAGAGGCCGTGCCCGATCAAGGTGGACCCCAGTGCCGTGAACAGCAGTGCTCCCCAGCCCGTCAGATCCGCGGATTGCAACGAGGCCATCTGTCCATCTTCCAGGACCCAGGTGACGATCAGCAACTGAGGCAGGGCCAACAGGGAGATCCAGGCCGTGATGGTCCAGCCGCTGATCCCCTGGGTCTTCTTCATCTGCACACTCGAGACCGCAAAGGCCATGGCCGCCCCCAGCACAAGTGCGAGCGAACCGTACTGGTCGCCCAGCCTGGGCTCGCCCGCCATGACCGCAACTCCGCAAAAAGCGATGACCATGCCCAGGATCCGCCGCCAGCCCAGGCGATCCTTGAAGAAGATCGAGGCCAGTATGGCCGCGAAGGGCACCTGCATCTGCACGGCGATGGCCGCCGTACTGGCATCCACACCGGAAATCCCGGTAAAGACCAGCGAGAAGTGCAGGGTTCCCATGGTAAAGGACAGGGCCAGCAGCTTCAGCCAGTTTCCCTTGGGCCGGGGCACGAAGGGCACCAGGACCAGCGAGACGATAATGAAGCGCAGGAAGGTCATGAAGATTGGCGGAAACTGGTCCGTGCCCAGCTTTACGGCCACGAAGTTCAAGCCCCAGGTCAGCACGATCATCATGAAGAGGAAAAGGTCGCGCGGCGGCATTGGCAGCGGCATTCAGCTATCCCCTCCCTGCTTCAATCGCTCGCGCTTGTCTTCCAGCTCCAACCAGCGTTCCTCCTGCTTTTCCAGGTTGCTGCGCCGGTGCTCCAGCTTGTCCGTGGTTGCCTGAAAACCCTCCGGATCGCGGCTGTAATAGTCGGGATCGGCAAGGTGAGCTTCCAGCTCTGCGACCTCCGTCTCCAGCTTTGCGATCTGCTCCGGCAGCTTGTCCAGCTCGCGTTGTTCCTTGTAGCTCAGCTTCGGCGCTGAGGCCTTGGGCTTGCCCTGGGCAGCCTGGGCCTTCCCACCCTGAGACGCCTTGCGGGCCGCCTTGTCCTTGCCTGTCCTGGCATCGGGCAGACCGCCAGCCTGGCGCACGGCATCGCTGTAGCCCCCGGGATATTCCTGGGCACCTCCACGACCATCCATCAGGATCACGCTGCTGGTCAGGCGGTCCAGGAAGTCGCGGTCGTGGCTGACCAGCAGAAGCGTACCCTCGTAGTCGTCCAGCACCTCGACCAACAGGTCCAGTGTGTCCATATCCAGGTCGTTCGTGGGTTCGTCCAGCACCAGCAGGTTCGAGGGCTGCGCGAACAGCCGCGCCAGGAGCAGGCGATTCTTCTCGCCGCCGCTGAGCGAACTGACCGGCTGCTTGACCTGGCGTTCGTCGAACAGGAAGTCCCGCAGATAGGCAACCACATGCCGCTGACGGCCACCCACCATCACGGAATCGCCCCCCAGGGGGCACAGCGTGTCCCACAGGGTGGATTCTGGGTCCAGGCTTTCACGACGCTGATCAAAGATCTGAATCTCCAGGTTCGTGCCCAGCTTCACGCTGCCTTGATCGGGTTCCATGCGCCCCAGCAGCAACCGGATCAGCGTGGTCTTGCCGGCTCCGTTGCGTCCAACGATGCCCACTCTGTCGCCACGGCGTATGCGCGTGGAAAAGCCATCGACCACGGTGACCTGCTCGCTGTCCGGGCGCGCGAAGCTCTTGGATATGTTCTCCGCCTCGATGACGATCTTGCCGCTGGTACCGGCCTCTGCAGCGGCCATGGACAGCTGGCCGGGCTGGTTCTTCATCATTTCTGCGCGGCTCTGGCGCAATTCCTGCAGGCGCTTCAGGCGGCCCACATTGCGCTTGCGCCGAGCTGTCACACCCCGCTGCAACCAGTGTTCCTCACGCTCAATGGTCTTGCGCAGGCGATAGAGCTCCTGCTCCTCGGCACGCGCCACCTCTTCGGCCCAGCCATCGAAGGCGGCAAAGCCCTTGTTCAGTTGCCGGACCTGGCCGCGATCCAGCCAGAAGGTGGCATTGGAGACCTTTTCCAGGAAGGCGCGGTCATGGCTGATCACGATGAAAGCGCCGCGAAAGCGGGCAAGCTCTCCCTCCAGCCACTCGATCGTCGGAAGGTCCAGATGGTTGGTCGGTTCGTCCAGAAGCATGACATCCGGCTCCGACACCAGCATGCGGGCCAGCGCCGCACGCCGGGACTCTCCGCCGGAGAGCGAACCCAGGCTGGCAGCTCCATCCAGACTCAGGAGATCCAGCATCGCATCGACCCGGTAGCGACCCACATCAGCCTCGTCCGGTGGAAGGCCCTCGGCAATGTAATCCGACACCATCTGTTCGGCCGGAAGATCCGGGTCCTGGGGCAGATAGGACAGGCGCAGACCGCTCTGGACCACGCGCGCGCCGCTGTCCGGCTCCACCAGGCCGGCCAGGACCTTCAGCAGCGTGGACTTGCCACTGCCATTGCGGCCAACGAGGCAGGCCCGCTCCCCTGGTGACAGGGTCAGGTCGAGTCCCTCGAAGAGCGGTGTGCCGCCATAACTCAGGCGGGACTCCTGGAGCGTCAGTACGGGAGGCGCAGCCATGCTTCAGCGCAGACCTCTCTGCCGGCTGATCTTGTCGTAGGCTTCGTTGATGCGCGCCAGCTTGTCGTTGGCAACATTGACGAACTCTTCCGGCATGCCCTGGGCCACCAGCTTGTCCGGATGGTTGTCGCGCACCAGCTGGCGATAGGCCTTCTTGATGTCCTCGTTGCTGGACTCACGCGAAATCCCCAGGATGCTGTAGGGGTCGGCTGCGTCCGGGCCGTAATTGCTTGCCTTGATGCGTTGCCAGTCGTTGTCCGACAGGCCGAATTCGCGTGCAACGCCATTCAGGAAATCCAGTTCCTCGGGCGTCACATCGCCGTCTGCTCGGGCAATGTGGAACAGGCCATTGAGCAGCTCTTCAAGGATCTGCGGTTCACGGGCGAACAGCTTGCCCAGTTGGCGCGCATAGGGCTCGTAGCCGCGTGCGTCCCGCTTGGCCTGGTCGAAGACGCGCCCGACGTTCTTCATTTCCTCGGGCGGGATATGGAAGACCTCCTTGAAGGCCGAAACCTCGTCCTTGGTCACCTTGCCGTCGGACTTGGCCATCTTGGCGCCCAGGACGATGACACCGATGGTGAAGGCAATGTTCTTCGTGCGGTCGCCGTGCAGCCCTTCCTGGCCCTCCTGGTCCGGAGACTCGAGCTGGGTGCTTTGGTTCATGACATCCACGGCATGGCCGGCAAGACCGCCCAGGAGCGCACCAATCGGCCCACCAAAGGCGAAGCCGGCCGCTCCGCCCACGATTTTCCCCCATATGCTCATGTAACCCTGCCCTCTTCCTACAGCCCTTGACCGCTCGCAAACGCGATAAAACACGAGGCGGCCGGAAGCGACAAGCCTTCCCGCAGCAGGTCAGCCATTCGTCTTCTGTCGCCCCGTCGAAACAGCGGCAAGCCGCCGCAAAGAAGGCGCATCAAACCTCGGCCGGAAGGTCTTCCTCCAGGACCATGATCTGGATGGAATAGGAGACCTCGCCCTCGTCCACGTCGCGATGGACGACGCCGATGAACTCCTCTCCAATCCGCATTTCGATGGGGTGCCCCTCCTTGCTGGGAGGCAGGATGGTAATGCGATTGTTGTTGAAGGACTGGCGCAGGTAGTTGGTCAGTCGCGCGATTTCCTTGGGTGTCATGCGATAGCTTCCTGTGGTCGGGACCGAATGCTTCGAAACAGAACGGAACTTCTGGTCCGCTCGTCGGGTGCCTGTCGCTTTCATCAGCGCCAAACACACGCGAACCGGCGGACCGGATTGCCCTGCTGCCTGCCTAACCTGCCTATGCGGCCCTGCAAAAACAAGGGTTTGCCCAACCCATCACAGCAGCTTACTGCCTCCGCGATGAGTCGTTCTGTCTGTAGTCCTGTGCTATGGAGGACAATCACAACACGACCGACTAGAAATCAGGGCAGAACAACATGAAGGACATACGCAAGGTCACGTTCCTGGGCACCGGCATCATGGGCTTTCCAATGGCACAGCACCTGCTGGAGGCCGGCTTCGAGGTCACGGCCTGGAACCGCACGAAAGAGAAGGCCGAACCCCTGGCCAGCCAGGGCGCAACGATCGCCGACAGCGCCGAAGAGGCCGTCCGCAAGGCTGATGCCGTCATTGCCATCCTGGAAAACGGCCCTGTGGTCACCGAGATCCTGTTGGGGCGCGAACTTGGCCAACACGCTCCTGCCGATACCCTGTTCATCGACATGTCTTCCATCCCGCCGTCCCTGGCGCGCGACCATGCGGCAAAGCTGCAGGTGGCCGGGCAACGATATCTCGACGCGCCGGTCAGCGGCGGCCAGGGCGGCGCCGAGGCCGGGACACTGGCCATCATGGTGGGCGGCGAAGCCGCGGACATGGCCCAGGCGGAACCTCTGTTCTCGGCCATGGGGCGTGGCAGGCATGTGGGCCCGGTGGGCTGTGGTCAGCTCACCAAGCTGGCCAACCAGGCGATCGTCGGCATCACCATCGGCGCCGTTTCGGAAGCCCTGCTTCTGGTCAAGGCAGGCGGCGGCGACCCGGCGGCCGCGCGCGAGGCCATTGCCGGCGGCTTTGCCGACAGCCGCATCCTTCAGGTCCATGGCGAACGCATGCTGAAGCACGACTTCCAGCCGGGCGGCACGGTGGCCATCCAGTTGAAGGATCTGGACAACATCCTGCAGGCCGCCCGCGAAGCCGGGCTCAGACTGCCCTTCACCGAATGCGCAAGAGAGGGCTTCGCCGAACTGGCCGCCAAACCCGAAACAGCCAAACTGGACCATGCCGCCCTGCTGCTCTGGCTGGAATCCATGAATGAGCCGCACAGCCTGAAACCGTAATCCACGAAGGGCCTCCTCATGAAACCCTCCGTTCTCCTTGCTCTTCCCCTGCTGGCGGGCCTGCTGCTGGGCGCACCCGCCCTCGCCCAGGACCGCCCCGCACCCGAGGTGGCCACCGGGGAAAGCGTCAAACAGCTGGTCCGGACCGACAGCTACATGGTCAGTGCCGCCGACCCGCGCGCCGTTGAGGCGGGTGTTGCCATGCTGGAGGACGGGGGCTCAGCCCTGGATGCCCTGGTGGCGACCCAGATGATGCTGGGTCTGGTGGAGCCCCAGTCCTCGGGCCTGGGCGGCGGTGCCTTCCTGGTCTATTACGATAACGAAACGGAAGAGCTCACGACGCTGGAGGGCCGCGAAACCGCACCGTCCGCCGCCGACGGCACGCTGTTTCTTGACGAGCGAGGACAGCCCTTGCCGTTCTGGGAGGCCGTCGTCGGCGGCCGCTCCGTGGGCACACCCGGCATTCCTGCCCTGATGCAGGCTGCGCACGAGCGTTGGGGCCGCCTGCCCTGGGCCGACCTCTTCGCACCGGCCATCGACCAGGCCCGGGAGGGCTTCGCCGTGGGCCCGCGCCTGGCGGGCATGCTGGAAGCCGACACGGCAGCGCGCCTGCGCAGCTATCCGGCGGCCCGTGATTATTTCTTTCCGGGCGGCACGGCCCTGAAGGAAGGCCAGATACGTGACAACCCCCAGCTGGCTGAAACCCTTTCGGCTCTGGCACGCGAGAGCGCCAAGGCCTTCTATACAGGTCCCATCGCCGAGGAGATCGTCCGGACCGTGCAGTCTGTGCCCGACACCCCCGGCCTGCTGAGCCAGCAGGACCTTGCGGACTACGAAGTCAAGGAACGCCCGCCGGTCTGTCACCCCTACCGCACCTACCGTGTCTGCGGCATGGGCCCGCCCTCGTCCGGTGCACTCACCGTTGGACAGATCCTGGGGCTTCTGGAGCATTTCAACCTGGCCGGCATGGACCCCGCTTCGGCCCGGCCCTGGCACCTCTTTGCCGAGGCCGGCAAGCTGGCCTTTGCCGACCGCAACCGCTACATCGCCGACAGCGACTACGTGGACGTTCCGGTGCGCGGCCTGCTCGACCCCGCCTACCTGACGGCCCGTGCCCAGTTGATTTCGCAGGACAAGGCCATGGACACCCCGGCGCAGCCCGGCAACCCGCCCTGGCATGAAGGGCCGCGTCCTGGCCGCGACGGCAGCCGCGAGCTGCCCGGGACCAGCCACATCTCCATCGTGGATGCCGAGGGCAATGTCGCGTCCATGACCACCACCATCGAGTCCGCCTTCGGCTCCCAGCTGATGACCGGCGGCTTCCTGCTGAACAACGAACTGACGGACTTCTCCTTTGAAGCGGAGGACGAGACGGGACGCCGCGTAGCCAATCGCGTCCAGCCCGGCAAGCGTCCGCGCAGTTCCATGGCGCCGACCATCGTCTTCGATGGGGAAGAAAACCCGGTTCTTGCCGTGGGCTCGCCCGGCGGCGTGCGCATCATTCCCTATGTGGCCCAGGCCATCATGGGCTTTGTGGACTGGGAACTGGATGCCCAGCAGATCACCCGCCTGGCGCACGTCAGCAACATGAACGGCACCACCTGGCTGGAAGCGAACACACAGGCCGAGAACTGGCAGCAGAAGCTGGAAGGACTCGGTCATGAGGTGGAGGTCAGCGCTCACACCTCGGGCCTGCAGACCATTGTCCTTTCCCGCGACGGACTTTCCGGCGGCGCCGACCCCCGCCGGGATGGCACGGCCGGCGGGAAATAGGCGACAGGCCGCCTTCAGAACATCCAGCGCAGCGAAAATTCGCCGGCCAACGAGCGATGGCCGTCGCGCAGAAACTGGCTGGAAAGATGCGCGCCGACCACCATGCTGTCATCGGCCTCGTACTCCAGGCTGGCCCGCAGGTTCAGGGCATTGCGGTCGGTGACCCCATTGCGGCTGTCGAAGTCTGCTGCGCCATAGCCATCGAAAGCGGCCTCCTGAACGGCCTCGGTGTCCAGCAGCTCCCGATCCCAGGTGGCCTGCAGGCTGCCCTTCAACAGGCCGCCTTCCTCCAGCTCATGCTCCAGGCTGGTCCGCAGCCCCAGACTGGAGCGCAGGGAATCATGGTGCAACGCCGAGAGGTCCAGGCGCGTGGCGTCCTTGCCATCCTCCCGCAGCCCCGGACGCGACAGGCGGGTGTAGTTCAGGGAGCCCACCGGTCCGGCACTCATTGTTTCGTTCAGGCGCCAGAGATATCCGCCACCCGCCGTCGCACCACCGGCAAAGCCCAACCAGTCCCCGCGGTTGGTGGTGCTATAGCCGTTCACCCGTATCCGGCGCTCCAACCGGCCGGACTCCAGGCCGGCACGCAGCTGGCCATGAAAGTAGGGCCCGGCCCGCTCATCCGGCTGGTAGTGGGCCTGCAGCCCCAGGCTGAAGGTCTTGGTGTCACCCGAAGCCCTTTGCGGCGCCTTTACGCTGACGGACTGGCCGACAAAGGCCCCATGCACGCCCCAGGTCCAGTCCGGATCGGCCAGGGCGCGCCGCTGGGCCCCGAACAGCACGCCATAGCGCGCCGTGCTGTGGCCCACAGCGCCCCCCTCCGCATCCTGCCAGAGGCCGCCGCCCATTGGCACGGCAAAGCCCTGGACGGCGCCGTTATCCAGGGTCGCGGCCGACAGCGACAGGGGCTGTGCGGCCACCATGTCGCTCAGCCGCTGCTCCCGGTCCAGGGAGGTAGCCACCATGGCGCTGTAGGCCTCGGGCGAAAGCTGCGTCAGGGCCCGCCCCACCTCACTGCCGTCGGCCGCCGAAAAATCCAGCGCCTGGTAGAGTGGTTGCAGGTCCGAGCCGGCCCGGCCGGAGAGGTTATCGAGCGCCCGCCCCACCTGGCGGGCGTTCCGGCTGGCAGCATGCTGGCTGTAGGCATTGGCCGTCCGGCTCATTCTGATATCGAACTTACCACTCGTATCATCAAAGCTCAGGCTGAGAGTCGGAGAGTGGATTTCAGCAGATGCAGTCAGACTATTCTCTTCAACTGAACCCACCTTTACAAAATCATCAAACTCAAAATTCGCCTGCCAATCGGACGCGTACCAATCCGGCGCTGCTGAAAGGACCAGCTGACCGTCCAGTTTGCCCGTGCCGGTCACATCCAACTGGTCGGACTCACCTGCGGAATTGAACTCCAGTCTTAGGGTTCCGCTCGAAGTTTGGACATAGTTTCCCTCTATGGTGATGATGCCGATGGAATTGCCCGGCGCCAGCAGACCGGCGTTCCGGAATTCGCCATCATTAGGCAGGCTGTAGGTGCTGTTGCCGCCCAGGCTCGCCCCCTCGGCAATCTCGACCTCATAAACCTCGTGATCGCCGTTGAGTGAGGTATAACCGCCCTCGAAGGACAGGGATAGGTTGGTCTGTCCCTGGATATTGCCATCATGCCGAAAGACGAAATCCGGATCTGCATTACTGGTAGACTGTCCTCGACTGTCGGGGGCCCTGCCAAAGGTCAGCACTGTCAGGCGTTGGTTATCATCACCGTCGGCCTCGTCATACTCCGAGAGAATATCTCCCTGGATACGTGCGCCGCGCATGACATTGATCTGCTTCACCAGTGCGGTGTCGGAGATGTAGATTGCTGCCCGCTTACCAGCCACCCGGCCCGTCAGGTCATAGCTTTCAACCAGAGGGCCTTTCAGCTCGTCCGGGAAAAGCTCTTCATCTACATCATAACTGATCTCGCCTTGACGGAAGATGTAGGACCCATGCTTTTCGAGGTCGTCGCCCATCATGTTGCCGCCAAAGTCAAAACTGACGCCAATATCCCGGCCTTCCACCTCGCCGCGCTGGATCAGTTCATGGCCCTTGCCATAGGCGAACATGACGCCCCGACCGTTCGTGCCGAGGGCATGCACCCGCGTACCAGAGTCGATCACCAAGCGGTTGCCTTCGCCATCCACCCGCACACCGGCGGCGCCGGCCCCGCGTGTCAGCAGGTCGGCCACCTGCACCACCCTGTTGTTGCTGCCATAGATATGCAGGCCCAGTCCCATGGTGGCCCGATTGTATTGTCCGGGCAGGTAGGCCGTGCCGCTGGCGTTGCGCCGGAAATAGCCGTTCCGGTTCACGATATCCAGGCCGGACCCGTAAATCGAGCGGCCGAAGAAGTTCCGCCGGTCAATCTCGTAGCCCATGTCCTGCAGGGCCGCCAGTTCCGCCTCCATGAAGGTGTTGTAGTTGCGGTATTGCTGGTGACTCATCAGGCTGCGTTCGAGCTCGGAGTGACTCATGTAGTTGTCATCGATATTGCTGAAGGGACCCCCAAGGCGCACGGGCACGCCCGGCAGGCTTCCATCCATGACCTCCCGGATGTGCGGGCCCGTCACATAGCCCATGTCACGTCCGCGTTCGGTGTCGTCGGTCAGGTCAAAGGGGTCGGTCGCATCCTCATCCTCCCATTCCCCGCCCTGGTAACAATCATCCAGATCGCATCTGACGAACTGCCCAGGACGCGCCGGATTTCCGTTGCTGTCGCGCAAGCCCGCTTCCCAAAGGGTCAGGCCCTCATCCAGGAAGTAAGCCACCTCTCCGATCTCCACGCCGTCATCGACTTCGCCGCCCTCGGCCGCGGTCATGACGCCCAGGGCGTGCGCCAGCTCATGGAACACGACGCCATAGAGCTGGAAGCCATCGGCACCAGTCGGCAAGGGCGACGGGCCATCGGGCCGGATGGGAAAAGCATCGCCAGTACCATCTTCACTGCCAAAGGCCATGACACCGTCATAGCTGAAATCATTGTCGCCCGGATTTCGGCCCTGCAGCACTCTCTGAAGCCGGGTGAGCAGGCGGCCCTCCCCCGCTTCGGTCAGCGGACTGTCGCCGAAGGCGTTCATCTCGCCGTCATAGGTGCCTACGTTTATGACGGCCGGCAGGCGTCCGGGCAGCGGATCGAGGATCTCGGCCCACTGCTTAATGGCCGCGATTACCTCGTCCTTCTGGTCGACAATGTCGTCCTTCGGGCTATCGGTCAAATTCCAGGAAGCTTCGGAAATGTCATCATCGTCTTCCAGGAAGACGCCGTCGCCGTCATCGAAGATGCGCACTTCGAAAACCGCACGGCCGTCCGAGTCTCTCACGATGCGGCTTTCATAGGCTGCAGCACTCTGGCCGACGGACAGCAGGACCACTGTCGTGGCGAAAAGTCCCTGGACAAAATTCATCGGTGCTGCGGCTCCCCTGTAGCCTTTCCCTCGGCGCGTCACAGGAATTGCCGAGTTCTGATTTTGAATCCTGACTACAGGAGTGCCTAACAAGGTAAAAGGGAAGTTAAAAAATCACTGGGATTTTATCCAGTGCCGACCAGACCATCCGCTTCCCAGACCCTCCGATTCACGACGATGGCCCCGTCTTGGGCTTGCCGGCGATCGCGAAGTGCTGGGGTTCGATCTCATTGACGCAGATGCGGATGTTCTCCTTGGGCGCGCCGAGGGTGCGGTGGATGGCATCGGTGACCTCGACGTACATCTTCTCGAGGTCTTCCTGGGTGCGGCCCTTGATCAGGGTCATGTTGACGATGGGCATGTGTGCTGTCCCTTTCCGGATGAATTGATGGAATGCTTCAGGCGGACTTGCGGATCAGGTGGATGAACAGTTCATCCTCTTCCTGCTGCTCGACCAGTTCGTGCCCGGTACTTTCGCAGTAGGCACGGAAGTCCTGCAGGGAGTCCGGGTCCGTGGATTCCACGCGCAACAGGCCGCCTTCCGGCACATCCTTGATGGCCTTGCGGGCCCTCAGGACCGGAAGCGGGCATTTCAATCCGCGCGTATCAAGCCTGAGTGGTTCGTTTTCGCGCCCAGAGTCCATTGCTGTGCTTCTCCTTTACAGACCCGATCAAAATAGGCGACTGTCCCGATCACACAATATCGAACAGGCATAAGAAAAGAGATAGGCCTTTCCATGAAGCTGCGAAATCTAGCCGTTGTTTGCGCGTTCTTACCCCTTTTCCTGCTGTCCAGCCAGGCCTTGTCCGAAACCCCAGTCGACCTGAGGGGCTATTGCGCGAATCCGGATTTCGATGAGCGCTGCTCCAGCCCCAACGAGATGGACAACCCTCGGCCCGTGCGCCTTGCCGTCATGTTCGAGAGCCGGGAAGCCGAGATTCCCGGTGACACCGCAAGTCGCCTGGACGCCTTCGCCGCCCTGGCGCTTCAGACGGGACAGTGGCTGTCCATAACCGCCCATGCCCCGGAACGTTCCCCCGAATCCGGCGGTGAGAAGGTTGCCAAGGAGCTGGCTCTGGAGCGTGCCGAAGCGCTGCGTCAGGAAATGCTGGAGCGCGGCGTACCGAAGCAGCATATCAGCCTGGCGATCAACCTGCTGTCGGCGGGAGACAGCCGCGCCGATCGCGGTGAGATCATCCTGCAGTAAGACACCTGCTTACAAGGAGGGGCCCAACAGGACACCTGTTATAATTAACACATCCACAATGTTATATATGCTTCCTTCTCGATAAATTCCTCCCGAAAGATTGTTATTTCCTTGAAACAGGCACCGGCCTTCTCTATTTTCACGTGGAATGGAATTCTATTCCTGTAATCACACTATGGAACAGTGAAATGTCAAAGATCCACGTGATCCATGAAAACGATGCCTGGACCGATCCCCTGATTGCCGCGCTGGAAGCGCGCAATCTGCCTTACGCCTCCTGGCACATGGCCGAGGATCGCTTTGCTGCCGAGGGCTTCGACCCCACCGGCACGCCCCCCGAAGGCATCTTCTACAGCCGCATGAGCGCTTCGGCTCACACGCGTGGCAACCGCTTCGCACCGGAGTTCACGGCCAGCGTCCTGCCTTGGCTGGAAGCTCACGGCCGCCGTGTAATCAACAACAGTCGCGCCCTCAACCTGGAGGTCAGCAAGCTGGCCCAGTACGCTGCGCTCGAAGCGGCCGGAATCCGTACCCCGCGCACCCTGGGTGCCGTTGGCCGCGAGGCCACGCTGCAGGCGGCGCGCCGGCTGGGCGAGACGCCTTTTATCCTGAAGCCCAACCGCGGTGGCACCGGCGCAGGCGTACAGCTGGTCAATTCGCTGGACGAACTGGCTGCCATCCTGGACAACCCGGCCACCGAAGCTCCGCTGGACGGCACATGGCTGGTCCAGCAGTACATCCGTGCCGCCGAGCCGGCGATCACACGCTGTGAATTGATCGGTGGGAAGTTCTTCTATGCTGTCCGCGTGGACACCAGCAAGGGTTTCGACCTCTGCCCGGCCGATGTCTGCGAGATCCCGGCAGAGGATGATGACAGTCAGGCGTTCGGCTTCTGCCCTGCAGGCGAAGCCGACAGCGGCTCTTCCCAAGAGAAGTTCCAGATCATCGAGGGTTTTCACGATCCGATCCTGGAGCGCTATGCCGCCTTCATCGCCGCCAACGGGATCGAGGTCTCCGGCATCGAGTTCATTCGCAACGAAGCGGGCGAGATATTCACCTACGACGTCAACACCAACACAAACTACAACGCCCGCGCCGAGGAAAAGGCCGGCCTGTCCGGCATGGATGAACTTGCCCGTTTCCTTGGCCGCGAACTGGAGCCGTGTGAAAGCCGCCGCAAGGCAGCCTGAACCGCAGCACAGAACCATCCCGGTCCGGACCCACCCTTTCTCATTCTCTGCTGATCCCTCGCCCGCCTCGATTTTCGGGGCGGGCGTTTTTCTTGCCGCCCCGAAAGTGGCTTTGCCCCCGGAAGACCACAGTCTGTGTCCTATCCGTGTCAGCGACAGTCTGACAGCGCCGGGCTCTTGCTCCGTGAAGAGAAAAATACATAGTCGTATGTAAACAACGGCAGAAGAAAGGGGAGAGACAATGACGGACGGGACGGACAATCCGGACCAGGGCCGCCGCAAAATGCTCGCAAAGCTGGGGCTGACAGCCGGCGCTGCCTACATGGCTCCCAGCCTGCTGACCCTCAGTTCAGCCCAAGCATCACCCGGCAGCCGTTCACGCTATAGCCGCGGAAGCTATCGCAGCCGCGGCAGCCGACACTATTATACCCGCGATCGCCGCAGCCGCCGCAGTCGTGGCAGCTACGCCCATGGCCGCCGCTATCGCGAGCGCCTGCCCTGGGAAGTCTGGATCAGGCTCGGCAGCAGCTGAGCCAAGGCCTGAGCATATAGACGACACGCCTCCAGGCAGGGGATAGCAAGGCATGCCCAGGCAGACAGTGCTGTTCCATGGCATGCAGCGGCCTGTGGTTTTCGTGGACTGCCCCGAGATTCCACTGGCCCTGCGGGAAATAGCCCCGAGCTGGCAGTTCCGGGAACAACCAGAAACCGATCACGAACCGGCCGTGGTCATCCACAAGCTGGATGACGCCTACGGCATCGGTGTGTCCTGGCGCGCGACCCCCTGGTTCTCCGACACCCTTGTGGGCGCGGTCTGCTCCCTGGCTGTCGACCTGATCGAAAGCCATCTCGTCGACAACGCCGGCCTGCTCGGCCTGCATGGAGCCTCCGCCTGCTTCGGACAGGGCCTGGTGCTCTTCCCGGCCGAACAGCGTGCCGGCAAGAGCACCCTGTCGGCACAGCTACTGCTGGATGGAGTCCGCGTCTACGGGGATGACCTGATCGCCCTCGACGCCCAGGACCAGGGCATGGCCTATGGCTTCGCACCTCGCCTGCGCCTGCCCCTGCCTGAAGGGATCAGCGGCGAAATGAAGAGCTTCATTATGCGCAACGGCGGTGCACGCGATGATGACTACATCTACCTCTCGCCCGAACTGTCGAACCTGGCACGCTACGGGGAACAGGCGCCGCTTGCGGCCATCGTACTGCTCGACCGCCGGGATGAAGGCGGATGCCATCTGGAAAGACTTCCGGAAAGCGAGGGCCTGCACCACCTGGCGGCCCAGTACCTGGCCCGGGAAGCCTCGACCGACGAGGTTCTGGAACGCTGCCGCAAGCTGGCGGAAAGCCTGCCAACCTACAATCTCCGCTATGCAAACCTCGAGGCAGCCAGCGCCTGCCTGCAGGCCCATTTCAGTCAGGATCAGGCGCTCGCCGCCAGTGGCCAGATCGCCCGGGGCGCCCCCGCTTCCTGGCCGTCTACGGGCAATATCGGCGCCTCAGGCTTTACGGACGGCAGGGTGGAACGGAAAGACGACCCGGACGGCCACCTGCCCGATATCCCGCGTGGTCACCCCCATGTCCAGGCGGCGGGCGTCAAGGCTCAACGCCTGGACGGTGATCTGTTCCTCAGCCATAGCGCCACGGGCACGATCCACCGGCTGAACCCCATCGGCGCCAGTCTCTGGGGCCTGCTGGCCGTTCCAACGAGCCTGGACGAGGCCCAGGAGACCTTTCGGACCGCCTTCCCAGATGTCGAGCCGTCCCGCCTGGAAAACGACCTGCAGCGGATCTTCCAGGAGCTGCTGGCCGAAACACTGATCCAACCGGTATAGCGGGCCACTGCCTCCGGGTTACTTCTTCCGCGCCCTCGACAGGCACGACAGCCGTGCATCATGATCGAATCATGCCGAAAGTGCCGCAATGGCAGAAACGGCAGGTTACAGGATGCAAGACAATGTTCCGTCATAGCCTCTTTTTCGGCGCCTTCCTGGCTGCTGTTTTTGTAAGTGCCGGCCTGCTGGTCCAGGTCGACACACCTGTGGCCAGGGCACAGACCCAATCGGTCTACGGTGATGGCGAACGAGGACGGGAACTCTTCCGGCAACGCTGCGGCTCCTGTCATGAGATCGAGGACAGCTGGGGGCGTCCCCAGGATGCGCCGATCAGCGCCGAGGAAATGGCACGCAACAGCCGCATGAGTCTGGATTACCTCACCACGGTCCAGGCGGGCGCCGGGCCGGTGCATGCCAGCCTGCCGCCTTTCTTCTTCGACAGCCAACAGGAAGAGGACCTGCAGGCCTTCTTCGAAAGCCTGCAGTAACATGCGGGTTCCTGCCTGTCGGGAGTTCCCGCTTACAGGCTCTCCACCGCTTGGCCTGGACTGTGGCGACGCGCCAGGCGCTTCTTGCGAGGCAACCCCTTGAGATCGTTCAGATGGCGAAAGAGTTCGCTGTCCGGTACCCAGACCAGGTCTTTCTCCCGCACCTCCTTCAGACGCGCGCGACAGCTGCTTTCGAATTGATCCTGCAGGTGCCGTGAGACGCCCGAAGGGGCAACCAGGGTCAGGGCCTCGAAGGCCTTGTCCTTTGCTGCTCGGTTCAGCCTGTCGGCCAGGCGGCTTACGAAGCGTTCCTTTTCCTTCTGCTGCGGATCCGAACGCGGCTCCACGGCATGGCGCAGAACCGAGGCGCTCTCGTAGCTGCGTCCCGGCCGTCGATCTCCAAGTTCCGCGGAATGCTTTCGTGCCCGCTGCCCGCTCATGCGATGGAGAACGACAAAACCTTCGCCACGCAGGCGCGGCCGCATAATCCGCGCCGAAGCGCCATCGGCCACGACGATCCAGAGCTTGTCCGACATGATAATCCAACTGTATCAGGATGCGTTGATGGGGATTTTGCGCGCTTCCTTGCGGGCTTTCTCGCTCTTGGGCAGGGACAGGTGCAGCACCCCGTCCTTCAGGTCCGCCTTGATCTTCTCGGCGTCCACTTCGGGGGGCAGCGTGAAACTGCGCTCGAACCAGCCCTGGCTACGCTCGACCCTGAGGACCTGTCCGTTCTTCTCTTCCTTCTTCTCCTTCGCTTCCGGCCGTCCGACGATGTGAAGCATGCCGTTGCTCAGCGAAATCTCCAGGTCCTTGGCATTCACACCCGGCATATCCGCCAGGATCTCGTAGCGATTGTCCTCCTCCCGCACATCCATGGCCGGCAGGTGCGCCTGCGGCTGGGAAGACTCGCCTTCGGAAGCGGAAAAATAGCTTCCAGGCAGGAAATCCTCGAACATTCGTTCCATGTCACGCCAGAAGGCGGGCGGCTCGAAACCACGCTCCTGGCGCCCACCGCGGCCGGCACCGAAACGACGATGAGGTCTCAGGCTTCCAATCGACATCATGCATATCCTCTGTTCTGGTTCAGTCCAAATCTTCATGGACACCGCATGATAGTCGTTCCATCGGGCCGCTTCGTTGCTCCAGGTTAAGGAAGAGGCCGGAATACGGGCCACGCACGATCAGAGCCTGCGCATTTGCACAGCCGCTTGCGATGACGTCCGTGACACGCCACTGGCTGTGGACTGACCCGTCCAGAGATCCATCATCCCATCGGGCAATCCCGCCAGGCGCGTCAACTTTTCCGTATCCAGGATTGTTAGCTGCTTGTGCGCCAGCTCCATAACCCTCTGCTCGCGAAGTTCGCGCAAGACCCGGTTCACGTGTATGGCCGTCAGGCCCAGGGCATCTGCCAGGATCGGCTGTGTCAGTGGCATACGCAGACTCATCCCGTTGGTCAGGCATGTGGAACGGCCACTGCGCACCACAAGTTCAAGCAGCAGGCAGGCAACGCGTTCACGTGCTGTACGACGGCCAAGGGTTGCCATATGCTCGAACAGCAGGATCATATCACGCGCCAATATCTTTCGTGCATGCTCCGCCACGGCAGGACAGCTGTCGATCAGATGCCGAAAGCCCTCGCGTGGAATGGTGCAAAGAACAGATTCACACAGGGTTTCAAGCCCATGGGTCATCCCCATGCTGTCTTCACATTCCAGACCGGCTATATCGCCCGGCAGAAGAAATTGCAGGATCTGTCGGCGCCCATCGGGCAGAAGTTGATAGGAAAACAGCCAGCCACTCAGGACATTGTAGAGAGGGATGCCTCGACTGCCCTGGAGGAAAACAGTCCGCCCGGATGGATGGAAACGGGCCGGCTGCCGCACGGACTGGAGACAGGCAATCTCCTGCGGCCCTTGAACGGCCTGGCAGAGTCCGAAGTCACGAAGGTGGCAAGAAGAACATCCGGCTTGCCAGGTAACAACGGTCATGATGCCACTCCAGATGGACGCCGCGAAGCATGGAAGTATGTTCGAGACCTCCAGATTGGTTTACAGATCGTTCGCCGGACACTGCTTTTCAATTAGACTTTCGAGGTAACGGCTCACCTCCAGGCGTGAACCGTGACAAAGTGATCCCCCACAACCGGTTCCATAGCCTGTACACTGCAGCCACCAGCCGAAGGGATTGATGCGTGGCGGATAAAAACCATTCAGCAGGGGCGACGGAGTCAACTGCCCCCCCCTGGCACCAGATGCCGGCCCAAACGGTGCTGCAGGAACTCCATAGTGACAGGCAAGGGCTACCCCCACAGGAGGCAGCGGAACGCCTGGAGAAGCACGGTCCCAATCGGTTGGAGAATCAGCCGGGCGTCACCCCGCTCCAACGCCTGCTGCGCCAGTTCAACAACACCCTGATCTATGTCCTGCTGGCCGCCGCCGGCATTACCGCGCTGATGGAACACTGGCTGGATACCCAGGTCATCCTGGCGGTGGTCCTTCTGAACGTCATCATCGGCTTCCTGCAGGAAAACAAGGCCGAAAAGGCCCTGCGCGCGATCAGCGCCATGCTGGCGCCGAAGGCCGCCGTCATCCGCGGTGGCCAGCGCCGCAACCTGGCGGCGGAGGAACTGGTGCCCGGTGATATCGTCCTTCTGGAAACCGGTGAGCGCATTCCCGCCGACCTGCGCCTGCTGGACGTGAAGAACCTGCAGGTGCAGGAAGCCGCCCTGACCGGGGAGTCCGCACCCGTTGCCAAGGAAACCGCAGCCGTGGATGCCGACTGCCCCCTGGCCGAGCGAAGCTCCATGGGCTACGCCAGCACGCTGATCACCACTGGCCAGGCCACCGGGGTCGTCGTCGCGACGGGGGCGCGTAGCGAGATCGGGCGCATCGGACGCATGCTGTCCGAAGTGCAGAGCCTGACAACACCGCTGCTGCGGCAGATGGCGCATTTTGCTCACCTGCTAACCTTCCTGATCCTCTCGCTTTCGGCGCTGGTCTTTGCCTTCGGCTTCCTGGTCCGGGACTACGAGCTGGCCACCATCTTCATCTCGGTGGTCAGCCTGACCGTGGCCGCTATTCCCGAAGGCCTGCCTACAGTCCTGACCGTGACCCTGGCCATCGGCGTTCAGCGCATGGCCCGGCGCAATGCCATTATCCGGCACCTGCCCGCCGTCGAGACCCTGGGCGCACTTTCCGTCATCTGCTCGGACAAGACCGGCACGCTGACCTGCAACGAGATGACCCTGCGCACGCTGGAAACGGCGGACCACTGTCTGGAGATCTCGGGCACGGGTTATGAACCGGATGGAGCTTTCCATCACAATGGCCAGGAAGTGCAGGCCACGGATCACGGCGCCAGCCTGGAAGCCCTGCGCGCCGGCCTGCTGTGCAGCGATTCCGACCTGCACGAAGCGGACGAGGGCTGGAACGTCGGCGGCGACCCCATGGAAGGCGCCCTGCTCGTGGCCGCAGCCAAGGCGGGCCTGGACTATGGGCAGGAACGCAGCCGCCATCCGCGCCTGGACTACATCCCCTTCGATTCGGGCCGGCGTTACATGGCAACCCTGCACGGGGCCGACAACGGCCAGCCGGTGGTCTATGTGAAAGGCGCGCCCGAACGCATCCTGGAGATGTGCCGCAGCCAGCTGCAGGAAGAACAAGAGAAAACCTTCGACCCAGCGGCGTGGCATGACAGGGCGCACGAAATGGCCACGGCCGGCCAACGTGTCATCGCGCTGGCCCGCATGAACCCAAGCACCGGCACCGACAGCCTGGATGAAGGCGATCTGGAACAGGGCCTGGTCTTCCTTGGCCTGGCTGGCCTGATCGATCCGCCGCGCGACGAAGCCCTGAAGGCCGTGTCCGAGTGTCGCGAAGCGGGCATCAGCGTCAAGATGATCACCGGCGACCATCCGGCCACCGCACGGGCGATCGCCGAACAGTTCGGCCTGCCCAATACCCGGAAGGTCGTGACCGGGCGGGACCTTGACCAGTTGCCGGAAGAGGAGCTTGAGCAGGTCCTGGAAGAAAGCGACGTCTTTGCCCGCACGACGCCCGAGAACAAGCTGCGCCTGGTCGAGGCGTTGCAGGCCCAGGGCCGCATCGTTGCCATGACCGGCGACGGCGCCAACGATGCGCCGGCCCTGAAGCGCGCCGACGTCGGCATCGCCATGGGAAAGAAGGGCACCGAGGCCGCCCGCGAGGCCGCCGCCATGGTCCTGGCCGACGACAACTTCGCCTCCATCGCCCATGCCGTGCGCGAGGGCCGGACCGTCTACGACAACCTGAAGAAGGCGATCGCCTTTCTGTTGCCGGTGAATGGCGGGGAATCCCTGGGCATCGTGATCGCAATCCTGACCGGCGCCACCATGCCGGTCACGCCGCTTCAGATTCTCTGGGTCAACATGGTCAGCTCGATCGGGCTGGCCCTGGCGTTGGCCTTCGAGCCAACCGAACCCGATGTCATGAAACGCCCGCCACGCCCGGCGTCCGAACCCATCCTGTCGGGCTTTCTGGCCTGGCGCGTGCTGTTCGTGTCACTGCTGTTCCTGCTGGGAATCTACGGCATATTCGAATTGGCCATGCAGCGCGGCGCAGCCGTCGAGGAAGCACGCACCCTTGCCATCAACACCCTGGTGGTGATGGAGATCTTCTACCTCTTCTCCATCCGCTACTTGCACCGCACCTCCTTCAGTCTGAAAGGTCTGATGGGAACGCCCGCGGTCCTGCTGTCGGTGGCCGGCATCTTCCTGCTGCAGCTTCTGTTTACCTATGCCCCCTTCATGCAGGTGATCTTCGACACCCGGCCCGTTCGTTTTCAGGACGGCCTGTTGGTGATGGCCTGCGGCATTGGGCTGATGGTCATCCTGGAGGTCGAGAAGGCGGGCCGGCGCTGGTTGGTCCGGCGGACCTGACGGCAGCGACGGCCGTAGGCGAACCTGCAGCCTCCGGCCGTCCGGCACTGCACTGCCAGCGCCACCTGTCCGGCTACCCTGCCGTCTTGCTGCCCGGATCTTCAGCCTTGCTGCCGCGCGTCTGGCCCGTATCGGACACAGCCTGGCCAGGCGCAGCTTGAAGGCCGTCCATCATGCGCTGGCTCAGGCTCAGAAGCCGCCCGGTTTCGTCGATGTAATCTTCGCCCGCCGTTCTCATCCAACCCTGCTGCAGAGACACGACATCGTCCCAGTTTGCACAACTCGGCAGAGAGCGAAGCAGCTTGCTGTTCGTCTTCATGCGCCGGGCCGTAAAATCGGCCACTTCTCTCTGCCAAACGGCCATGTTCTTCAGGCAGGTGTCGGTCGCGCTCATCATGGCCTCCGTCATCTGGCCGTTCATGGCGGCCATCGCCTCGGCGGGATTCTCCGTCTCGCTCCCGGCTGTCTTGCTGTCCTTCTTCATCTGACTGTCATCCCTTGCTGTCTGTGTCGGTTCGGCCTGTCCATCCTTCAATTGCGGTGCAGGCCATAATAACGTCTCAGTGCGGAAATCCGCGCCTGGGCAATGTCCAGGCGCGCGGCAATTTCCGCATCGGGCAGGCCGGCTTCCATCAGGTCACGTGCCTGGCGAAACTGCGGAACCGTTGCATCGTCCGACAGGTCCGACGCGCGCGGCTCCGGCATTCGGGGATAGGGTGGAAAGGAAAAGGCGGTATCCGTCCGGCTTTTCATCCCGGCGTCTCCTCTCTGGGTTGGAGTGGTGGGTGCTGTTGATGAGACAGGTCAGTCAACCGACGAACGGTGTTTTCCATATGCCCGTGCTTCAGCATTTGATGCGGTTATAGAGGAGAGCTGCGGAAGGCTGCATTGACGCAGGTTAAGACCTGCCCGCTTTCCGTATCAGCCTGGGTCCCTGTCACCACGCAGGCGCTGGGCGGCGTCCTGCAGCAGACGGCGCACCGTCTCGTCATCGACCTGGTCGAAGCGCCGGTACCACAGGCTGACCGCACCCAGGTCCTGCGGCTGTTCCAGGATTACCGATCGATCCACCAGCCGTGCCAGCTCGGCAGCCACATCCGGCGCAGCCACAGGTACAGCCATCACCAATCCAGCCGGCTTCCGCGCGCCCAGGGCCTGCAAAGCAGCCATGGCCGTCAGGCCGGTCGCCACGCCGTCGTCCACCAGGATCACCTGGTGTCCTTCCAGGCTGCCGCTCCAGCCCTGGCCGCCGTAAAGACTTCGCCGCCGTGCAATCTCCTGACCCGCGCGCCGGGCTTCCGCCTCGATATGTGTTTCAGGGATCCCCAGCTGGCGGATCAGCGCCTCGTTGCGCAGCAGTTGCAGGTCAGCAGTCTCGTTTCCTGACGACGTTCCGACCTCTTGCTCCCCGGCATCCACCAGAGCGGCGACGGCCAGTTCCGGCTGACCCGGTACGCCGATCTTGCGTACCATCATCACACCCAGGGGCGCCTGCAACGCCTCGGCAATGACGGCCGCCACGGGCACTCCACCGCGCGGCAGAGCCAGCACCACCACGTCTTGTCCCTGCAGGTCCTGCAAGGCCTCGGCCAGGCGTGCGCCCGCCTCTTCACGGTCCTTGAACATCCTTCTCGCCTCCCAGGTTGTGAGGGCGCCACCAACCCAAAGCGACCGACCGCGTGGCTGCTCGCACAGCAGATGGGGATCAGAGGATCGTGCGGCGCCGCTGCCAATCGAAGTTGCGCTGCTGGATGCTTGGTTTCTTCTCGATCTCCTCGTAGCCCTCGATGGCCAGGGCTCGCGTCACCGTTCGCCCGTCATCGGAAAGGGGAAAGACCCCCAGGTCGTAGCGTGTCTGCAACTCGGAATCGAAGGGCCAGAGGGGCCGCGTATAGACCGGCACCTGCTCCCGCCAAACCCGCTGGTAGGTCCTCTGGAACTCACCTTCCAGCGACACGAACCCCAATTCGTCCAGATAGCGGCCGGTGAAATCGAAGCCGCTGACCTCGGCCACCTGGGTTCCAACCAGGCGATAGCGCACACGAAAGGGCTCGGGCTCGATATCCACCATCAGGATCGAGGGCAGCAGGTCGCGTAGATCCGCAGGGTCGATCTCGGCTCGGGTGGGCGCAAAACGCGCCCCGCGCAGCTCGTTCCAGTAATCGTGAACGTGCCGCACGCGTGCGCTTCTGACCGTGTAGAGCTCTGTTGCTATGCCCATCAACAACTGCTCCTGCATGGAAGTCCCGCACGCAGGCGGGGATCCTTCCAGGTTGAGGAACATCCTGTTCCCCCAAGATACAGTGTACGCCAGCAACACGCCTCACGCGAGTCTCCGAAAGGAGATGCCCATTTGGTGATGCGAGCACCCGGCCGGCTGCGGATATGGCGTGATGGATTTCCCCAACCCGAAGCTGTGATAGGCTGCCCCGGTCAGCGCCCTGGCACCAGGCATAACAAGGCGAACAAGATCGGGAGGGAAGCGCCGTGGAGCAGGAGTCCGAAAGCTACGGCAACTTCGACTACATCATCATCGGCGCCGGCTCGGCCGGCTGCGTGCTGGCCAACCGGCTCTCGGCCGACCCGGACAAGCGCGTGCTGCTGCTGGAGGCCGGCGGCCAGGACGACTGGATCTGGTTCCACATCCCCGTGGGCTACCTCTTCGCCATCGGCAACCCGCGCGCCGACTGGATGTTCCGCACCCAGGAGGACCCCGGGCTCAACGGGCGCAGCCTGGCTTACCCGCGCGGCAAGGTGATCGGCGGCTGTTCGGCCATCAACGCCATGATCTACATGCGCGGCCAGGCCCAGGACTATGACGGCTGGCGTCAGCAGGGCCTGCCCGGTTGGGGCTGGGACGATGTCCTGCCCTCTTTCCTGAAGATGGAGGACCACGTTCGGCCGATGAACGACCACCACCGCGCGGGCGGCGAGTGGCATGTGGACTATCCGCGCATGCGCTGGCAGATCCTGGACCGCGTGCAGGACGCCGCCGAAACACTCGGCATCCCCAGGGTCGAGGATTTCAACAGCGGCAACAACGAGGGCAGCAGCTATTTTCAGGTCAACCAGAAGCGTGGCCGTCGCTGGAGCGCGGCCCGTGGCTTCCTGAAACCCGTCCTCAAGCGCCCCAACCTGCAACTCGCCACCGAGGCCCAGGTCGAGCGCATCGAGATCGACGCCGAGCGCCGGGCCACGGGCGTGACCTTCTTGCGCGGCGGCAAGCGCTGGACCGCCCAGGCCACGGGCGAGGTGCTGCTCTCTGCCGGCTCCGTCTGCTCACCGCAGCTGCTCGAACTCTCGGGCATCGGCCATCCCAAGCACCTGGCCCAGCTGGGCATCGAGACCGTCCAGGCGGCCCCGGGCGTGGGCGAGAACCTGCAGGATCACCTGCAGCTTCGTCCTGTCTTCCGCGTGACGGGGGTGCGCACCCTGAACGAAGACTACCACCGCCCCTGGAAGCGCGCGCTGATGGGCCTGGATTACCTGCTGCGCCGGCGCGGACCACTGACCATGGCGCCCTCGCAGCTGGGCATCTTCACCCGCTCGTCACCGGAGCGGGAGACACCGGACCTGGAGTTCCACATCCAGCCCCTGTCCCTGGACAAGTTCGGTGACGCCCTGCACCGCTTTCCAGCCTTCACGGCCAGTGTGTGCAACCTGAACCCGACCAGCCGCGGGTCCATACATGCCGGCTCCGCCGACCCTCGGGACAAGCCGGTCATCCGCCCGAACTACCTGTCCACCGAACAGGATCGGCAGGTGGCGGTGAAGGCCCTGCGCCTGGCCCGGCAACTGGCGGCGGCCCCGCCCCTGGCCAAGTTCCAACCGCAGGAGATCAAGCCGGGCCCGAACCTGACCTCGGACGAAGAGCTCGCCAAAGCGGCCGGCGACATCGGCACCACCATCTTCCATCCCGTGGGCACCGTGAAGATGGGCCCCGACAGCGACCCCACGGCGGTCCTCGACGCGGAGCTGAAGGTGCGCGGCGTCCGCGGTCTGCGCGTCGTCGACGCCTCGGCCATGCCGACCATCACTTCGGGCAACACCAATTCGCCCACCATGATGATCGCCGAGAAGGCCGCCGAGATGATCCTGGCGGAGGGAAAGCAGGGCACCTGACAGAGCGCACGCGCCTCACCCCAGCACGAACATCCGCAGCGGCATCCAGAGCGCCATCAGGACCATCATCAGGTTCTCGGTCAGCGAGATGAAGCCCAGCGGCACCTTGCTGCTGCCGCCGACACAGGCGCATTTGAGTTCGCGCTTGTCGATATAGACCGCCTTGAAGACCGAGGCGGCGCCCACGGCCCCGATGAACAGCGCCAGCGGCGCCGCGATCCAGATGAGGACGCCGGCGATCATCAGGACGCCGGCTGCGGTCTCGGCAAAGGGATAGAAATAGGCGTAGCGCACCTGGCGCTGGGCCAGCAGGTCGTAGTTCAGGAACATCGTGCTGAAGCCCTCCACGTCCTGCAGTTTCTGCAGGCCCAGCAGGCACATGGAGATGGCGATGAAAAGCTCCAGCGTGCGCAGCGAAACGAGGGTGTCCAGGGCCACATGACTGACGGCCAGCGCCATCAGCAGGCCCAGCGAGAACAGCGCGATGATCGGCTTATAGCTGGTCTCGTCTTCCGCTTCCTCTGCGCTGTCCTTTCCCAGGTGCACGCGCAGTTCGTCATAGCCGCCGACACGCGCGCCGCCGATGAAGACCTGGGGCGTGGTCTCCACGTCATGCTTGTCCTGGAAGGCGTCCGTCTCTTCGCGCGTGGTGAGCCAGTGGTCCGCGACGGAATAGCCTGCGCGCTCCAGCAGGTCCTTGGCCTTCAGGCCGAAGGGACAGACATGATCCTCCATGACCATGCGATAGAGAGCGGCCTCTTGCGCGCCGCTGTCGTTGCGAGACTGTGCCATTGCTTCGTCTCCGAATCTGTCTTCAGGGGCGGCCGAGTCCTACCCCGTCAGCTGGCGGAACGGCCGCTCCTTACGAGTCCCTGTGGCACATGGGACCTCAGGGAACGCGAACAATAGGCTCCGGGGGCCACAGCCGAGCGGATTTCGTGACAATTGTAGGGATAGGGTGCGGCAAACAGCACACCCAGGGTTCAACTGATTTTCAGCACGTCGAAGAACAGGTTGACCATCACGCTGGACCTGTTCTGCAGGGCGAAGACGTATTCCGGGCGCTTGTCGGCCATTTCCAGGACGTTCAGCTTGCGGATCTGGTCCTGGCGGCTGGAGCCCTGCTCCCACATGAAGCCGATGCCCAGGTTGTTGGCCACGGCCTCGAAGACGCCGTCGCGTGTGTCCAGGATCATGGTCGGCCGCGGCGCCAGATCGACACTGCGGAAGGCCTTGTCCACCACGCGCTGGGTGGACGAGCCGGCGCTGCGGAAGATCAGGTGGTGGTTGGCCAGCTCGCGGCAGGACACCGCCTGGCGACGCGCCAGCGCGTGGTTGGGATGCACCAGGGCCACGACTCCCTGGTTCAGGCAGACCTGGCGGCGGAAGCGCCCGTCGTCGGGCACGTCCGGCAGGATGGCCACGTCCACGCGCTGGTCCACCACGGCGTTCAGGATGCGACTCCAGCTGCCCATCTCGACCTGCACCTGCACCCCCGGATAGGCCCGCTGGAAGGCACCGATATAGGTCATGCCCGGCATCGAGTTGCCCAGGCCGATGCGCAGCTGCCCCTCCTTCAGTTCGCGGTGCTGCATCAGGATGCGGGTCGCCTCGCTCTCGCGCTCCTGCATGCTGGCGGTCACGGCATACAGCCGCTGGCACAGGGCCGTGGGGTTCAGGCCGTTGCCCCGCCGGTCGAACAGCTGCACCGAAAAATCCCGTTCCAGATCACGCACCAGCTGGGCCACCGAAGGCTGCGAGATTTCCAGCCGCTTGGCGGCGGCGGAGAAACTGCCGGTCTCGTAAACGGCATTCAGGGCGCGGATGCGCGCGGATGTCAGGGCCATGATGGATGCAATCCCGGCGGGTGAAGTGAAAGGCACCTCTGCCTGAAGGTTTTACCTATATCTGTAATAGAGCTGTCAAGCCTGAGCTTTAGGGTCCCCGAAACTTCAAGGAGATCGTGAACGCCATGGCGCGAGTGCACCTCAAGGATATTCGAAAATCCTTCGGCGATACGCAGGTCCTGACCGGTGTGGGTCTGGACATCGCCGACGGAGAATTCATCTCGCTCGTCGGCCCCTCGGGCTGCGGCAAGTCCACCCTGCTGCGCATCATCGCCGGGTTGGAAAGCCAGGACAGCGGCCGGATCGAGATCGGCGACCGCCGCGTGGACGGGATGCGCGCAGCCGATCGCAACCTCTCCATGGTCTTCCAGTCCTATGCGCTCTATCCACACCTCAGCGCCGGCGAGAACATCGCCGTACCGCTGAACATGCGCCAGCTGAACGGCCTGCAGCGCCTGCCCGTTGTCGGTTCCTTCATGCCCGGCGCGAAAGGGCACCGCCGCGCCATCCGCGAACAGGTCGCGCGCGCCGCCGAGATGCTGGACATCACCCACCTGCTGGGCCGCAAGCCCGGGCAGCTTTCGGGCGGCCAGCGCCAGCGCGTCGCCGTGGGCCGCGCCCTGGTGCGCGAACCGGCGGCCTTCCTGCTGGACGAGCCGCTGTCCAACCTGGACGCCAAGCTTCGCGTGCACATGCGCGCCGAGATCGCCCAGCTGCACCGCTGGCTCGGCGCCACCTTCATCTATGTCACCCACGACCAGGTCGAGGCCATGACCATGTCCGACCGCATCGCCGTCATGCTGGACGGCGAGCTGCTGCAGGTCGGCGCCCCCAGCGAGGTCTACGAGCGCCCGGCCGACATCCGCGTGGCTGAGTTCATCGGCTCGCCCAAGATCAACATCCTGCCCTGCGAAACCACAGCGGACGGCAGCATCTCCTGCCTGGGCGCGGCCACACGCCTGGCGGTGCGCGGAGCCGAAGTCCAGGCCAGCCAGCTCGGGGTTCGCCCGGAAAGCCTCCACCTCTCCCCCGCGCCGGCGGACTTCACGGGCGAGATCCTGCATCTGGAGAACCTTGGCCCGGAACTTTATGTCCAGCTGCGCCTGCAGGGCTGCGATGCACCGACGACCCTGCGCGCAGATGCAACCCTGCTGCCCGAGCTGGCCGTGGGCCAATCCGTGCATCT